>NZ_JBHLWN010000071.1:0-168928 GCF_042432825.1 Paenibacillus chartarius
GTAAAATTTTTCAATAATTAAGGTTTCGTCTGTTCTGTGAGGTTTCTTGCAACGCTAGTGTGTGCTTATCCCATATAATACCATCCGGCGAATACGAATGCAAACCTTCGCTCTAATAACTTAAGGGATAAAATCACAAAACTTTATGACAACTATTAAAACGCAGCGTCCAACCATTCGCGAACAGCGGCGTTCCACAGCTCGGGCCGCTCGACGTTCGCGGCGTGGCCCGCACCCTCGATGCGCCGCAGTACGGCGCCCGGAATTGCGGCTGCCATCGCTTCGGCGCCAGAGAATGGCATAATCGTATCGCCTTCTGCACCGATAACGAGGGTCGGGACGCGGATCGAGCCGAGCTGCGCCGTGCTGTCCGGCCGGTCGGCCATCGCGAGCACGGCGGCGATTAAGCCCTGCGGCTTCTGGGTGAGCATCATTCGCTGCAGTCGATTGCGCTGCTCCTCTGAAGCGGCCGGCGACAGGAGCTTCGGCAGCATCGCCGAAGCCGCCGCTGCCGCACCCTGTTCACGGATGGACTGGGCCATCTTTGCACGGCCGGCCTTGCCCTCTTCGGTATCGGCTTCCGCCTTCGTATTCGTCAGAATGACCCCCGATACGAGCTCGGGATGGCGCCGCAGCAGGGCAAACAGCACATAGCCTCCCATCGAGAAGCCGGCTACGATTGCTTTGCGCAGCCCTAAACGATGGAGCAGGGAGGCCACATCGTCGGCCATTTGGTCCATACTTGTCGTTTCCGTCGCCTCCGACAAGCCGCAGCCCCGCAAATCCGGAGTAATGACACGATACTTGTCCGAGAAGAAGGCAAGCTGCTCGTCCCACATCGTCCCGTCCAGCGGAAAACCGTGGAGCAGCACGAGCGGCTCGCCCTCTCCTTGTTCGCGATAGTAGATTCCGTTACTGATCGATTCCATTCTTCAAAGCTCTCCTCCTATACCGAGATTGCTTTCTTTCATATTGTAGCCTTCATTTTTTGTTGCCACAAGTTGGGCGCATTATGCTATAATGTTGAAATGATTGTGAATGTGACCGATTGGAGTGAGCAGTTGTGGCGCTTATTGTTATGAAGTTCGGCGGGAGCTCCGTCGGCGATGCGGAACGCATGAAGCGGGTCGCAAGGCGGATTGTCGAACGTAAACAAGAGGGGAACCAAATCGTGGTCGTTGTGTCCGCGATGGGAGATACGACGGACGATCTGATCGATCTGTCCAAGCAAATTTGCGAAGGAACGCCGTCTGCGCGCGAGATGGATATGCTGCTGACGACCGGCGAGCAAGTATCGGTAGCGCTCCTGTCCATGGCCGTGCAGAGCCTCGGCGAACCTGCGGTCTCGTATACCGGATGGCAGGCCGGTATGTACACGGAAGCCGTACACGGCAAGGCGCGTATTACGGACATTCAGCCGGATCGGGTACTGAAATCCGCACAAGCAGGCAGCGTCGTCATCGTTGCCGGCTTCCAGGGGATGACGACTGAAGGCGAAATTACGACACTGGGCCGCGGCGGTTCGGATACGACGGCTGTCGCTCTGGCGGCGGCGATCAAAGCCGATCTATGCGAAATTTACACGGACGTGGACGGCGTATATTCGACCGACCCGCGGGTCGTCAAGGTAGCGCGGAAGCTGAAGGAAATTTCGTACGACGAAATGCTGGAGCTGGCCAACCTCGGTGCGGCCGTTCTTCATCCGCGTGCAGTCGAGTATGCCAAAAATTACAACGTGGCGCTGGTCGTCCGTTCGAGCTTTACCCAAAATGAAGGAACTCAAGTGAAGGAGGAAGCGGTCATGGAGCAAGGGATCGTCGTACGCGGCATCGCTTATGATAAGAACGTCGCAAGAATCAGCATTCTGGGAGTGCCGGAGAAGCCGGGCCAGCTGGCCAAAGTGTTCACGGCGCTGGCAAAGGAGCAGATCGACGTCGATATTATCGTACAAAGCGGTGTTATCGCCGGTGCGGCCGACTTCTCGTTCACGACGGCTCTGACCGACCTGGACAAAGCGCTGGCGGTCATCGAAAGCATTCGCTCCGACATCGGCTTCCGTGAAGCAACGCACGAAACCGACCTCGTGAAAGTTTCGATCGTAGGCGCTGGCATGGTCAGCACGCCGGGCGTCGCCGCAAAAATGTTCGAGACGATCTCCGAGCTGGGCGTGACGATCTCTCTTGTCAGCACATCGGAAATCAAAATGTCCTGCGTGATCAAGCAGGCTCACCTGGCCGAAGTCGTTCGCGCCCTGCATACCGCATTCGGTCTTGACACGACGGAGCAAGCCTACGTCGGCGGCCCGCAAGAGCGCCGGTAATCCTAACATAACGCAAAGAACCGTCCAACAACCGGACGGTTCTTTTTTCTATCCCCCAACCAATCTGCGGGGCATGCAGGACTTTAGAGTGCTCGTAGTGAAGCATGAAACCAAGTGCCGGAGAGACGACTTTTAAAGCCGCATTCTGACCGCGCCATATCAATCATAAGAATGCGGCTTTAACGGAGACCGGAAGCATTTGGATTCGATGCGGAACGAAGCAGCACTCCCTACAACCTTCACCATCCCCTGCGACCTCACCGAAGCTTGTCCGCCAAAAACGAAAACACCTTCAGCAAAAAGGCCGTAATCCCCGCCGCCATCAGAGGCCCGACCGGAATGCCACGCAGAAACACAATCCCGAAGATCGAGCCGATCACTAGACCGACGATGAGCTGCGGGTCCCATTTTAACAGCTCCAGCCCTTTACCGTTCATATACGTAGCGATAGCACCGCCAACAAGAGCCAAGATCCCGGGCCATGATGTAAACACGGACAGCACGTCCCGCGTAGAAATGCGCTCGCTCGCAAACGGCACAAGCACGCCCATTGTTAAAAACAGCAAGCCCAGCTCCAGCCCTCGCCGTTCAATGGAAGGCAAATATCGCTCCAGCGCGATGAGCTTGACGATCAAGAGAACACATGCCGCTGTCGTAATAATATGCGAGCGTCCAAGCAACCCGACCAAGATCAAAATGACAAGCAGCACTGTTCCATTCATACGAAGAAAACCCCTTGTCCCGAATTTCATCTCTACATTGTATGTCGGGACAAAGGGAATAGAACGCACGCCGGCTCTTTGCTTACGGCCGGTGCGGCGGTATTTTGCCAAGCGGAACGAGAACACCCTCATGCAGCATAGGCACGATATCGTAAACATTACACTGGGCGCAAAACAGTACGTCGTCGCGGAAGCCGATGCGGCTGAGCCGCCTGCCGTTCGACGTGGCCAGCAGCGCGGCTGCCAGGTCTTTCTGCTCGTAACGGTAGCCGGCCAGCAGGGCGAGACCGAGGTCGTTCAGCTCGACCGGCTGCAGGCGGAGAAGCTCATCGGCGATAAGCCCGGCGCAAAGGCCGTCCTCCCATGAAAATACATCCTGCGTTCCGGCGCAAATGATCGCAATATCCCGCTGCAGCTCCGCCGCCGCCGCCGCACAAGCGCGGGCGTTAAGAAAAGAGCCGGCCAGAACGCGGGATGCCCGCTGCGCCTTCTGGATCCCCCGCGTCCCGTTGGTAGTCGTCATGACGACACGGCGGCCCTGAACGATATCCGCACGGTATTCGGAAGGGGAGTTCCCGAGATCGAAGCCGGGAATTTTTTTGCAGGCCCTTTCGCCCCCTAGCAAATCCCCGGGCTGCTGAAGCTGCTTGGCTTGTTGAACCGTTTCGACAGGGACGACGCCGCTGGCACCGTAAGCGAGTGCGGTAGTCAGCGTGCTTGTGGCTCGCAGAGCGTCGATGACGATGACGGTGCGATGAAGCAGGTCGTCGGTAGTCGCCTCGGCGATCGTGCCGATTACATCCACGTGCATTCGCTATCCCTCCTTGCACAGAGCTATCATGTCGGAATTACACGCTTGGCATACCGGATTCGCCGTCTGCCTTGGACCGCTTAGTTCCAAAGTGGAACGTATCCGAACGAAGGCCGCGGCGCAGGGCCTCCAGCGCGACGACGTCATGGGCCGGAATGTTGCCCAGATTGACCTCCGGTCCGAGCAGTTGGAGCAGATGAACCTGCTGCTGCTTCTGCGGCGCTTCCCACAGCAGCACATCGCGGCTTGGAATAGCGGCTAATACGGCTTCCAGCTCTTCATCTTTGCATTTGCCGTGCTCGTCGTAAATGCCGACGCCGGCTCCGGACTCCCGGCCTTCGATCGTGACAAGCTCCGCGCCGGTTTGCAAGTCGATCATCACCGTTTCGATCAGCTCCTGCAGCTCGATCGTCGAGCCCCAGCCTTTCTTGCCATACTCCGTAATGACGGCAAGACCTTCCTGTACGCCGCGCGTAATCAGCTCGCTGCGCAAGCTGCGGTCGACTTCAATAGTGCCGTCGGACACCTCGAGGCCGGTGAAGCCTAAAGACAGTACCGTTTCCAAGTACGAATCGATTTCCTTCTGTGCGATGGCTACTTCGAGGAACGTACCGCCCGGATAGATGATAATATCATTTTTTTTCGCCATTTCGATTTTTCGTGTCAGCAGCGATGTCGGGTATAGGGGCGATGTGCCAAAGCCGATTTTCAGCATATCGATATGCTCGGCTGCCGTTTGAAGCAGGTCCTCGAACGCGTTCAATCCCAGTCCTTTATCGATCACCATCGTTTTCCCAGAAGTTCTAGGCTTCGCCTGTCTGCGCTGGGTTGGATCGAGCAGGACCGGCGCCCATGCCGGTTGGGAAGTCACTTCCATATCGTCAATCTCCTCACCGTTACAAGATGGTGTTTCATGCGTTCATCTTATGCATCGGGAGGTAGTGTGGTGCCCACCATGCCTAAAAAGAGACGAGCCCGCATACGATGGTACAAACCCCTAATTTACGCATTCGAAGGAGAGAAAGCAATGATCAACAAAATCGTCATGAGCATGGCTTCGCTGCGCCTCATGTCCGGAACGATCGAAATTATTGCGGCACTGATCATGCTGCGCCTGAACCAGGTTGATAAAGCGCTGCTGGTCAATTCCGGGCTGGCGCTAGTCGGGCCGCTCGTGCTGCTGACGACGACGACAATCGGACTCGTGGGCATAGCGGAGAAACTATCATACGGCAAAATGGTATGGGTACTGCTAGGCGTCGTCTGCCTCTTCATCGGGATTCTCAAAAAATAGAAGAATGGGGCATAGAACGATAGATTGGTTCATAGGATACGAGTGAGAAGCTGTCCGGGAAGGAGGCAAGGCATGATTGAAGCGATTGTTTCTTTCATGCCGGCTTCGCTGCAGCGCTGCCTAAGGCCTGTATGGCGTGATGCGGAGCCGGAGCTGGAGGAAATCCGCGTGCGCGCGGAACGTCCGCTGGAGCTTAGGCTCGCGAGCGGAAGCCGTTTTGTCGGCGAATGCGGCCGTTTCGTCCGGCAGCAGGAAGCGTACCGGCCGACAGCATTCGACTGCGCCGCCATCCTCGAGCTGCTGACGAATCATTCGGCTTATTCGTATGAGGAAGAGCTCAGGCTAGGATATATAACGATTCCCGGCGGACACCGCGTCGGTCTTGCCGGACGGGCCGTGCTCGAAAGCGGCAAGCTTCGGCTGCTGCGCGACGTGAGCTCGTTCAACTTTCGATTAGCCAGGGAGGTGAAAGGGGCGGCCAAGCCTTATTTGTCGAGCTTGCTCGATCCGCAGGCGCGAACGGTGCATCATACGCTCATCGTTTCGCCGCCGCAGCACGGCAAGACGACGTTCGCCCGCGATCTCATTCGAATGCTGAGCGCGGGGGAGTGGCCTGATGGCGACAGCAGACTGGCCGCATATGACCGCGGACTGAAAGTCGGAGTCGTGGACGAGCGCTCCGAGCTCGCCGCTTGCGTAAAGGGGATTCCTCGCTTCGATCTCGGTCCGCGCACCGACGTGCTGGACGGGTGTCCGAAAGCGGAAGGAATGATGATGCTGATCCGCTCCATGTCGCCTCAAGTGCTTGTGGCCGACGAGCTTGGCCGGCCGGAGGATGCGGCCGCGGTTCGGGAAGCGATTCACGCCGGCATTCGGGTCATCGCTACGGCACACGGAGACGACGCGGATGACGTCAGGCGCCGTCCGGCGCTGCGCGAGCTGCTGAGCGAGGGTGCTTTCCGCCGTATCGTCGCGCTGCGGCGCGAGCCGGGACGCATGCTGCAGGCGACGGTGTGGGACGAGCAGGGCAAGGTGATCTTGGCGCCGCCGGTAGGCAGGTCGACCGGGGGCGTTACGCCATCCGCCGCCCTTCGGGAGGTGGAACGAAGATGAAGCTGATCGGTGCCGTCATCGTGCTGCTGGCAGCTACGCTGTTCGGCTTCTTCCAGGCTCTTCAGCTCGCCCGGCGGCCGAGACAAATTCGCGAGCTCGTTTCCGTCCTGCAGCGGCTTGAGACGGAAATCGTCTACGGCTCTACGCCGCTGCCGGAAGCGCTGCGCAGCATCGCGGGGCATTCGGGGGAGCCGGCGGGCTCATTGCTGAGGGACGTCGCCTCCGGGCTCATCTCGAAGCCGCAGGCGCCCCTGCGAGAGCAGTGGCACGAGGCCTGTCTGCGGGCGTGGCGGCGATCGGCGATGAAGGCGCCCGAGCTGGAGGCGTTCAGCCGGCTGGGAGCTACACTCGGCCTGTCCGACCGCATCGACCAGGCGAAGCATCTGCGGCTAGCCGCCGCCCAGCTGCAGGCGGAGGAAGAGTCGGCTCGCGACGATCAGAGGCGGTATGAAACGATGTGGCGCAGTTTGGGCGTTCTGGTCGGAGCTCTCATCGTTATTTTGATGTATTAAGAGGGGTGCCCTAGATGAACGTGGATGTGAACGCCATTTTCCAAATTGCCGGCATCGGAATTATTATCGCCATGATTCATACGGTGCTGAAGCAGATGGGGAAGGAAGATATGGCCCACTGGGTAACGGTCATCGGCTTCGTGGTCGTGCTGTTCATGGTGGTCAGCATGCTTGACAGTCTGTTCAAGGAAATCAAGACGATCTTTCTGTTCCAGTAGGTGAAGCCGTGGAAATCATCCAAATTGTCGGGGTGGGGCTGCTCGCCACCGTACTCGTGCTGATCATCAAAGAGCAGAAGCCGATGTTCGCTTTCCTGCTCGCAACGTTCACCGGGATCGTCATTTTTTTGTATTTGATCGGTAAAATATCCGCCGTCATCCAAATGCTGGAGGATTTGGCGCTGAAATCGAACATTAACATGATTTTTTTAAAGACGATTTTGAAAATTATCGGGATCGCCTATATCGCTGAATTCGGCGCCCAAGTCGTGCGCGACGCCGGACAAGAGTCGATCGCCTCGAAGATTGAGCTCGCCGGCAAAATTCTCATTATCGTCATGGCCATTCCGATCATTAAGGTCATTATCGAGACCGTGGTCAAGCTGCTGCCGGCCTAACGCGTATGAGCGGGCGCAGAGCGAGAAGGAGGAGTTCCAACTTGAGACGCAACCGATCTTCCTGCCGCACCGCTGCGGCGCTGCTGCTGTCGCTGCTGCTCTGCGCGCTGCTCGGAATCGTCTTCGGCTCTCCGGGAGCGATGGCGGCCGCGACCGGCCCGCCTGCTCCAACCGGCGACGCGCTCGTACGCGAGCAGGCGGGGCAGCTGGACACGTCGCAGGTCGAGCAGTATTGGACCAGGCTGATGCAGCAATACGGCGGCTATTTTCCGGAAAGCCGGGTGCCGGGCTTCATGGAGCTGCTGACCGGCGGCCAGCAGATTCAGCCGGGGAACATGGTCATGGGACTGTTCCGGTACCTGTTCCACGAAATTCTCGTCAGCGGCAAACTGCTGGGCTCGATTATCGTGCTGACCGTGTTCAGCATGATGCTGGAAACGCTGCAAAGCTCTTTCGAACGCAACAGCGTGTCCAAGATCGCTTATACGATTTCGTTTCTCGTGATGATCATCATTGCCGTCAATTCGTTCAGCATCGCGATCGGGTATGCGAAAGCGGCGATTACGGACATGATCCAATTCATGCTGGCGCTAGTCCCGCTACTGCTGACGCTGCTCGCTTCGACGGGAGGCGTCGCGTCGGTAACGATATTGCACCCGATGGTCGTGTTCATGGTGCATACGATCGGGACGGTGGTATATATTGTCATATTTCCGTTGCTCTTTTTTTCGGCGGTGCTGCATATTGTTAGTTCTATAACGGACAAGTACAAGGTCACCCAGCTGGCCGACCTGCTCCGCAATGTGAGCATCGGCGCGCTAGGGGTGTTCGTAACGATCTTCCTCGGCGTGATCTCCGTGCAAAGCGCAGGCGGAGCGATCGCCGACGGGGTAGCCGTTAAGACGGCCAAATACGTAACGAGCACCTTCGTCCCGGTTGTGGGCCGCATGTTCTCGGACGCTTCGGATACGGTCATCAGCGCCTCGCTGCTCGTTAAGAACGCCGTCGGCTTGTCCGGTGTCGTCGTCATCTTGCTGCTGTGCGCGTTCCCGGCGATGAAAATCATCACTTTGGCACTGATTTACAACGTCTGTGCGGCCGTATTGCAGCCGCTCGGCACGTCGCCGATGATCCAATGTCTGCAGACGATCGGCAAAAGCCTGGTGTCCGTCTTCGCCGCTCTTGCCGTCGTCGGATTGATGTTTTTCCTGGCGATCACGATCATCATTACAGCCGGGAACGTAACCGTCATGGCGCGCTGATGGCGCTCTCGGCTCGACCATGCAGAAGGGGGCGATCGATATGTTAAGCATGGGCGAGTGGCTGCGTACCGTCATATCGGTCATTCTGCTTGCAACCTTCGTCGATCTGCTGCTGCCGAATTCCTCGATGCAGCGCTACGTGCGCACGGTGATGAGCCTGTTCATCCTGCTGACGCTGCTTGCGCCGCTCGTCCAGCTGTTTCAGCGGAACTGGGGCCCGGAGCGCCTCTTCAGCCTGGTGGAAACCGAGCAGGTACGCATGGCTGCGGCCGAGCAGCTGGGGCGGATGCCTTCGCTCGAGGCCGTCGAGCAGAAGGCGCAGCAGCTCAAGGCTGCTAACGCGCAGCAGGAACGGCGGCTCGTCGAGGCGCAGCTCGGGTCGCAAATCCGGGACCGCCTGCAGACGGAAACTTCGCTTACCGTCGCATCCGTTCGTGTGACGACCGGCAAAGACGCCAGCGACAAGCCGTACATTCAGGAAGTCGAGGTTACCTTGGCCCCGCCGTCCCAATCTTCGCCAGCGCCGGAGGAAACGGACGAAGCGCGGCAGGCTTCAGGCAAGCCGCTTTCGATTGAAATCAAACCGGTCGATCCGATTCGGGTTCGAATCCAGGATCAGCCGGATCAATATACAGCCGAGGAGCCGTCGGTGCCCGCTTCCGGCGGTACGGCGCCTCCGGAATACCGGCAAGCCCAAGCGGCGGTCACCCGGGTTCTCGTTCAAGAATACCAGCTGCCCGCCAGCCGGATCCGAACGAGCTACGCCGGGAGCGCACAAGCCTCTTGATCGATTGTATAACGGCATCATTACCGGGGAGGTGATACGAATCCATGGGGAAATTTATGCAATGGCTTGAGCAGCGGTTCGGAGGCGGACCGAACGGAACGAAACGGTCGCATCCCTTCCTTTGGCTTCTGATCATCGCCTTAATCGGCGTTGCCATCATGATTCTGAGCTCATTCGTGAACGTTCAAAAGCTGGAGCCGCTTAGCTCCAATACGGGAGCGGGCCCGCCGCCGCAGGCGACGCAGCCGGCTTTCAGCCAAAGCGCCTCGCAGCCGTCGAAGTTCAGAGAATACGAGAAAGCGTACGAGTCGCAGCTGACGGACATTTTGCAGAAAATGGTGGGGGTCGGTGAAGTCGAGGTGCTCGTCACGATCGATTCGACCGAGGAGTCGGCGGTAGAGAA
This sequence comes from Paenibacillus chartarius, assembly GCF_042432825.1. Taxonomy (NCBI): domain Bacteria; kingdom Bacillati; phylum Bacillota; class Bacilli; order Caryophanales; family Paenibacillaceae; genus Paenibacillus; species Paenibacillus chartarius. Next base: position 9,841 of record NZ_JBHLWN010000071.1, read on the forward strand.
AAACTTGAAAAATTCGCAGCAGGTAACGAACGAGAAGGACCAGGCCGGCGCAAGCCGCAACATTACCGAAGTGACGAGCAGCGGCGAGGTTGTGCTGTATCAGGTGTCCGGCGCCCAGCAGCCGCTCGTGACCAAATATATTAAGCCAAAAATTCGCGGTGTGCTCGTCGTCGCCAAAGGCGCGGAGAACGCAGCCGTGAGGAAAATGATCGCCGAGGCGGTCGAGCGGGGGCTGGACGTACCGGCGCACCGCATCTCGATCATGCCCCGGAAGCAATCCTAACACTACTCTTGGGAGGTTATGAGAATGAATGCGAAAAGACAAACGATCTGGTTAGTGTCGATGCTGAGCTTGATGGTGGTGCTGTCCGCATATTACTTGTTTACGGAAGACACGGCGACCGTCGATCTGACGACGGCGGGCACGGCCATCGAGGGGGCCGCGAGTACACCGGTAACGCTCGATTTGAAAGATCCGACGGCAGCGAAAGTGGACAGCAAGGACGCAGCGAAGGTGGAGGTGAAGCCGGATCCGGCACACCCGACCACACCGGCGGGTGCAACAACGACGGATTCGAAAGCGACCGATGCGAAAACGCCGGCAGCCGGTACGAATGGTACGGACAAAGCGACGAGCGGCGGGACGGATGCGAGCAAGACGACCGCGCAAACCGACGCTCAAATTTTGGACAAAATGACTACGGCGGCGCTAAGCGGCTCCGACTTCTTTATCGAGCAGCAGATGAAGCGCACTGAGGAATTTTCCAAGCTGACCGAGGATCTAATCGCGATCACAGGCGATTCCAAAAAGTCGACGCAAGAGGTGGAGAAGGCGTTCAACGAAATCGATAAGCTGCAAAAGCTCAGCACGAGCATGATGACGCTGGAGGATCAGCTGAAGAAAGATTTCCCGCAGGCCGTGGTGATGAAAGACGGCAACCAATTCAAAATTTCCGTACAAGCGGAGAAGCTGGAGCGCACGCAAGCGGTCACGATCATCGACCTCGCAATGAAAGAATTGAACGTGAGTCAAGATAAAGTTATCGTCCAATATTTGCCATAATAGCTAGAGCCGAAAGGGTCCACTTCAGATGGACCCTTTCCATTTCCTTCGTTTGTGGGTTATAATACTACCGTTGTGTCGGACTTCACAATATCCGAAGGAGTGAAGCTAGTAGTGTTCAAGCTCAGCGAGATTAAAGAACTTATGAAATTGATGGACCAAACGTCCTTACACGAATTGGAGATTGAGAACGAAGGCACTCGTCTGCTCATCCGTAAACCAGGCAAGACTGAATCGGTCTACGTAACGTCTGCGCCTCAGCCGGCATATGCGCCGGTCACCGGGGCACCGGTACATCAGCAGGCTCCCGCAGCCGTACAAGCTCCGTCTGCGCCTGCTGAGAAGGACGAGCCTGAAAGCGATGCTAACTTACATAAAATCGTATCTCCAATGGTAGGAACGTTCTATGCCGCTTCGTCTCCGGGCGCCGCCCCATTCGTGACGCGCGGCGCGAAAGTAGGCGACAAGACGGTCGTCTGCATTATCGAAGCGATGAAGCTGATGAACCAGATCGAAGCCGAGGTTAACGGCGAAATTGTCGACATTCTCGTAGAGAACGGTCAGCTCGTCGAATACGGCCAGCCGCTCTTCCTCGTCAAGCCTCACTAAGCTTCGCCATGCAGGAGGGTACATAATGAAGTTTCATAAAATATTAATAGCGAACCGCGGCGAAATCGCCGTACGGATCGTTCGCGCATGCCGCGAGCTTGGCATCGAGACCGTAGCGGTCTATTCCGAGGCCGACCGCGAAGCGCTGCACGTGCGTTTGGCCGACGAAGCCTACTGTATCGGTCCGACGCTGTCCAAGGAAAGCTATTTGAATTTCACCAATATTATGAGCGTTGCTTTGCTGACCGAATCGGATGCGATTCATCCGGGTTACGGCTTCTTGTCCGAGAACCCCGATTTCGCCGAAATTTGCGAAAGCTGCAACGTTACGTTCATCGGCCCTTCCGCCGACGCGATTACGAAGATGGGCGACAAGTCGGTTGCGAAGCAAACGATGAAGGCTGCGATGGTGCCGGTCATTCCCGGCTCCGAAGGCTTGGTGGAGACGGTCGAGGATGCCGTGTCCATCGCCCGCGACATCGGCTATCCCGTTATTATTAAAGCGACGGCCGGAGGCGGCGGTAAAGGGATCCGGATCGCCGAGGACGAAGAGACGCTTATTCAGCAAATTACGGTTGCACAGCAAGAGGCGCAGGCGAACTTCGGCAACGCCGGCGTGTACCTGGAGAAGTATCTCACCGGCATGAAGCACGTTGAGATTCAGATTATTGCCGATAAGCACGGCAACGTCGTTCATCTCGGCGAGCGCGACTGCTCGGTGCAGCGCCGCCGCCAGAAGCTCGTAGAGGAAGCGCCTTGCCCGGTGCTGACGCCGGAGACGCGCCGCCAGATGGGCGAAGCCGCCGTTCGAGCCGCGAAAGCGGTCAATTATTCCGGTGCGGGTACGCTCGAGTTCCTGCTCGGTCCGGACGGAAAGTTTTATTTTATGGAAATGAATACGCGCATTCAGGTTGAGCACCCGGTTACGGAGATGATTACCGGCATCGACCTGATCAAAGAAATGATCCGTGTTGCCGAAGGAGAGCCGCTGTCGTTCACTCAGGAAGACGTAGAGATCAACGGCTGGGCGATCGAATGCCGCGTCAATGCCGAAGATCCGAACCGCAATTTCATGCCTTCGCCGGGTCAGGTCAAGTTTTATTTGCCTCCGGGCGGCTATGGCGTTCGGGTAGACAGCGCGGTATATCCGGGCTACACGATATCGCCGCACTACGATTCGATGGTTGCGAAGCTGATCGTTTGGGGCCCGACTCGTGAAGAGGCTATCGCACGCATGAAGCGCGCGCTGGGCGAATTTGCCATCGAGGGCGTGCATACGACGATCCCGTTCCACCTGAAACTGCTCGAGCATCGAAAATTCCTTGCCGGCACTCATGACATTAAATTCCTTGAAGAGCACGACATCAACGATCCGAACTCCTAAGAACCGCTTCGTTAACAGGTTTGTCATATTTTTGCCGAGTATGGTATAGTTATATAAAGAGACGAGCGTTACTATCAAATCAGGAGGTGCGCTATCATGAGCACATTCGCTCCCGATTACGAGAAGACCGATATGGGCAGCATCCAGATCGCGCCGGAAGTGATCGAAATTATCGCAGGTCTTGCAGCTATCGAAGTTGACGGTGTCGCCGGTATGAGCGGCGGCTTCGCGGGCGGTATCGCCGAGCTGCTCGGCCGCAAGAATTTGTCCAAAGGCGTCAAGGTTGACGTTGGCCAGCGTGAAGCGGTCATCGACGTCTCGATCGTCATCGAGTATGGCCATCGTATTCCGCGCGTTGCCAGCGACATTCAACAAAATGTGAAGCACGCGATCGAATCGATGACGGGCCTGCAGGTGATGGAAGTCAACGTACATATTCACGACGTTATCTTCAAAGGAGCAGAGAAGCCTGCAGTTGAAGAAGAGACATCCGTACAACGCGTAAAATAATCGCATAGTTTCAATAGACGACCCCCTGCTCGTTCAGGGGGTTTCCTTCGATCATTGCCGCCTATTCTGGAAGGAGACAAGCACGTGGTCAAAATTCTCGACAGATTCCTACTCTTTATTTACACTCTCATCACACTCGCAGCTTCCGCCGTTCTGCTCGTCGTCACGTTCGCTTGGATTCCGGAGGAGGACACAGCCGGGTGGCTTCGCCGTTTGTATCACGATTTGCCTACTGCCTATACTTCGATCGTATTGTGCGCGCTCATGATGCTGATTTCCATCCGTTTTCTGTACGTGACGCTGCGCAGAGGAAGGGCGCAGGCTCCATCGATCGATCAGCGGACGGATTTCGGCGACATTCGCATCTCACTCGATACGGTTGAGAACCTGGCACTGAAAGCGGCTAACCGCAGCCGGGGCGTAAAGGACGTGAAAGCTCGCGTTCGCGTCAATCCGTCGGGCATCGAAATCGTCATTCGCGCTTTGGTTGACGGGGAGACGTCCATACCGTCGCTTTCCGAAGAAATGCAGCGAGCCGTTAAAGAGCTTGTAGAAGAGATCACCGGCATCCCGGTTGCCTCCGTAACCGTCTTCGTCGCCAATATCGTACAATCCGCTCCTACGTTCAAGAGCCGGGTGGAATAGGGGTGATGCTCCGTGTGGAGTGAGTTGTGGGAGCGTCATCGGGGGAAGACGATCGGCGCGGGAGCAGGTATCGTTTTAGGCTTCATCTACTTGTTCTTCGGCTTCTGGGACATGCTCATATTTGCTTTTATTTCCTTCGTAGGGTATTATATCGGCAAGAAGGTTGACAACCGGGAAGAGCTGTTTCCCTTGCAGGAGCTATGGCGCCAGCTATCGGACAAATGGAGATTGTTCCGCTGAAAATCCTTGGGTCATCCATGGATTTTTTTTGTTTTGCAAGGGTTAAGCCAGAGGAGGCAGCAAGGAATGAGACGCAGAGTTGCGAGAGAGATCGCTGTACAGAGCTTGTATCAGATCGAAATGAACGAAGTGAGTGTGAAGGAAGCGGTGCATATGGCCTTGGAAGAAGCGCGCAATGACAATGAAGCGGGCTTCGATGTCGGTGACGATAAGGTGCCGTCCACCTATGTACAAGAACTGGTGGAGGGAACGCGGGAGCGGCTCGAGCCGATTGACCAAATGCTGTCGGTCTTTTTGAAGGGCTGGCAGATGGACAGGCTGTCGCGGGTTGACCGCGAAGTGCTGCGCCTCGCTGCGTACGAAATGGTATACCGGGACGACGTACCGCCGAAAGTAGCGCTGAACGAGGCGATCGAGATCGCGAAGCATTTCGGCACCGAGGAATCGGGGAAATTCGTGAACGGCGTGCTCGGCAAGATGATCAAGGATATCGACGAACTGAAACAGAAGTATGCCGCTTCAGGGCAGCAATCGTAGCCTTTATGTGAACGACGGACGATAATCGGAGGGGGAGCTGGATAACGTGACGGCACATATTATTAACGGGAAAGAGATCAATGCGGCGAAGCGCGAACAAATACGGAAGCAGACGGAGGAGCTGACGGCTGCAGGGACTAGGCCTGGGCTCGTCGTCGTTATAGTGGGCGAAGATCCGGCGTCGCAAATTTATGTCAATAACAAGGCCAAGGCTTGCGAGCAGGTCGGTATTTATTCCGAGGTGCACCGTTTGCCGGAGCACACGACCCAAGCCGAGCTGGTTGCCTTGATCGAATCGTTCAACCGGAACCCTGCGGTGCACGGCATTCTCGTGCAATCGCCTCTGCCTAAGCATATTAATGAGGAAGAGGTCGTCGATGCGATTGAGCCGGAGAAGGATGTCGATTGCTTCCATCCGGTGAACGTAGGCAATCTGATGATCGGTAAGCCGGGGATGCTGCCGTGCACGCCTGCCGGCGTCATTGAAATATTGAAGTATGCCGGAGTCGAAATCGCCGGCAAGCATGCGGTGGTCGTCGGACGAAGCAATATCGTCGGCAAGCCGATGGCGATGCTGCTGCTGCGGGAGCATGCGACCGTAACGATTTGCCATTCCCGGACACCGGATCTCGCCGCCGTGACGCGTCAAGCGGATATTGTCGTCGCAGCTGTCGGACGCGCGAAGTTCATTCGGGCCGAGCATGTGAAGCCTGGCGCAGTCGTTATGGATGTTGGCATTAACCGGAATGAAGAAGGCAAGGTGTGCGGCGACGTTGACTTTGACGCAGTGAAGGAAGTGGCGGGCGTCATTACGCCGGTACCGGGCGTGGTCGGACCGATGACGATTACGATGCTGCTGCAGAACACCGTAAACGCAGCCCGTCGGGCCGCTAATCTGGCAAAATGAATGACAGCCGGCAAATCTTATCCATCAAAGAGCTGAACCGGTATATCAAGCTGAAGCTCGAAGGCGACTTCAAGCTGCAGGATGTTTGGGTGCGGGGGGAAATATCGAACTTCACCAAGCATTCTTCCGGACATATGTATTTTACCTTGAAGGACGCGGATAGCAGGCTCAAGAGCATTATGTTTGCTTCGCATAACCAGAAGCTGGCGTTTCTTCCCAAAGAAGGAATGAAGGTGATGGCGCGGGGCAGCATTTCCGTATACGAGAGGGACGGGCAGTATCAGTTCTACGCAACGCAGATGCAGCCGGACGGCATCGGCAGCCTGTATCTCGCCTTCGAGCAGCTGAAGAAGCGGCTGGAGAGCGAAGGCTTGTTTGCGCAGGAGCGCAAGCGCCCCTTACCGCGCTTCCCGAAGGCGATCGGCGTCATTACATCGCCGACCGGTGCCGCCGTGCGTGATATCATCATTACGCTGCAGCGCCGGTATCCGAGCGTTCCCGTCATTTTGTACCCGGCCCTCGTGCAAGGTTCCGGAGCCGCTCCTTCCGTCGTCAAAGGCATCGAGCTGATGAACGCTCGCGCGGAAGTCGATGTGCTGATCGTCGGCCGCGGCGGCGGTTCGCTTGAGGAATTGTGGGCTTTTAACGAGGAGATCGTAGCGAGAGCTATCGCTTCCTCCCGCATACCGGTCATTTCCGCCGTCGGGCACGAGACCGACTTCACGATCGCCGACTTCGTCGCCGATCTGCGCGCACCGACGCCGACGGCGGCAGCCGAGCTTGCCGTGCCACATCATTTGGAGCTGAAGCAGCAGGTTTATTATTTCTCGCAGCGGCTCAGCCAAGGGCTTCTGTCGCAGCTTCAGCGGCGGCGCGACCGCTGGGAGCGGCTGCGTCGTTCGCCGTATTTGAGCAACCCGCGCCGGCAGCTGCTCCTTCAGCCAATGCAGAGGCTCGACCGGCTTCGGGAGCAGCTTAAGCACGGGGTGAGAGGGCGCGTGTCCGAAGCCCGTCAATCGATACTTAGGCTGGACCGCCGGCTGTCGGCGTTCAATCCGCGCGAACAGGCCATATACGCCCGGCGGCGCGCACAGACGACGCACCGGCGGTTGACGACGGCGATGGATACATTGGTACGCGGAAAGCAAAAGGATATCGGTTCGCTGCTTCGCCAGCTGGATGCCCTAAGTCCGCTTAAGGTGATGCAGCGGGGGTACAATCTCGTTTACGACGAGAAGGAACAGACGTTGATCAAATCAACGAAGCAGGTGCAGATCGGAGACGTCATCCGCATCAGGCTGACGGACGGGCGCCTGCATGCGCACGTATGGGGCATGGAGGAGGAGAAGCAGGGATGAGCAGCAGTAACGAACCGGAGACGCTAAGCTTCGAGCAAGCGATCGAGAAGCTGGAAACGATCGTCGCCAAGCTGGAAAGCGGCGATGTTCCGCTGGAGCAGGCGATTGAACTGTATCAGGAAGGAATGCGGCTGTCGCATCTATGCGGTCAGAAGCTGGAGCAGGTGGAGCGCAGTATCGAAATGCTGGTGGAAGCGGACGGCGACGTAACGAAGAAGCCGTTTCAAGCCGTTCAGGAAGACAAAGGTGACATCCGTTGACTCAATTATCCATGACGATTCAAGAGTATATCAAAGTGAACGCCGAGCTTGTCGAGAACGAGCTGCGTAATGCGCTTCCGGCAGGGTGGGACGTGCCGGGGCCGCTGCGCGATTCGATGCAGTATTCGCTCATGGCGGGTGGCAAGCGGCTGCGTCCGATTCTAGTGCTTGCCGCCGCGGAAGCGCTTGGCGGCAAGAAGGAAGCGGCCATGCCGGTCGCTTGCGCCATTGAGATGATTCATACGTACTCGCTCATCCATGACGATTTGCCGGCGATGGACAATGACGATTACCGCCGCGGCAAGCCGACGAACCACAAGGTGTTCGGAGAAGCGATGGCGATTCTGGCCGGCGATGCGCTGCTGACGCACGCTTTCTATGCGATCGTCCAGTCAAGCCGCCGCTTCGGAGTGCCTGCCGAACGCGCGCTTGCGATTGTGGAGGAGCTCTCAGCATATGCCGGCGCGAGGGGCATGGTCGGCGGCCAAGCCGCCGATATGCTCGGAGAACAGGGGCTGACGAAGCTCGAGGAGCTGGAATATATCCACACGCACAAGACGAGCGATTTGATCGTCTTCTCGCTGCGGTCCGGCGGATGGATTGCCGGGGGGAATGAAGCGCAGCTGAAGGCGCTCGAGACGTTCGGGCAAGGCATCGGGCTGGCGTTCCAAATCCAGGATGACATTCTCGATCTGACGGGCGACGAAACGAAGCTCGGCAAGCCGCTGCGGAGCGACGAGAAGCAGCAGAAGGTGACGTATCCTTATTTCATCGGGCTGGAAGCGTCGCGAGCCAAGGTCGAGGAGCTGACGAACGGGGCGAAGGCGGCAATCGCCGGGTCCGGGTTTCCGAACGCAGAGAGGCTCATTCAATTGGCCGATTTTCTCATGAAGCGTGATCATTAAGATTATGTTATAATGTAATGTACATACCATTTTCGAGTGGTGCAGTATTCTAGTCAGTCTACCATGTTTGAGGGCGGGCCTAAAAATTCGCCAAAGGGCACATCGATGAAGTTCCTGGTGTTGGCTTCGAACGCCCAGTTTGGGGCTGATGCTGGGAGTTAAGGTTAGAGGGCGATCCGCAACGGCATGCGGGCGTTGACCCTCTTTCCGCGGAGGCCCAAGTGCGTGGCTGGCAGGTCGGGAGTCTGTGTCCCGATCGGGTTACGGCTTGGGGTATGAACCTGCATTGGCGAGCCTCACCTGCTCTTATGTATCTTTTATACATGAGGCTAAAACGGCTTGTGTGCAGCGTAGCCTGCCTTGAGTGAAGCAGCGGGGATTGCAGATGTGTAGGCGTACGAATTCTCGGCCAAGAAGACATACGCCGGATGCTGCATGAAATCTGTTTTGCAAAAGAGGCTAAAACATGGTTAAGGGCTGTTTGGGGAAAACTCCTAGACTGTTCGCGGTATGTGAGGCTTCTTAAGGATTATAGTGTGGACTAAGTGGTAATCCAGTCTGACGCCCGGCAACGGCGTCAAGGCGGTCGTAAAGGGAAACCGCCGCCCCGGCGACGGAGCGGTGCCCGCTTGGGAAAACCTACTGGACCTAAGCCACAGCGTTTACTTAAGAAGCTGCCACTCGATCCAACTTTTCACATAAGCGTGATCACGGCTTTTCCCAAGGAGATGGACCATTGAAGTTTTCATTACGGCATTCGATGCGCTGGAGTGTATTGATTGCTTGCATTACCTTCGTACTGGCATGCCTATTCACCGTGAGCTCGACGACCATATTGGAAGGCGCGAGCTGGGGAATCGGGATGCTCATCGTGTTTATTTTGATATGTACGGGTATTTTCTTCGACATACTCGGTCTCGGGGCCGCAGCGGCGAAGGAAACGCCGTTCCACGCCATGGCGTCGGAGCGCGTGCCGGGTGCGAAGCATGCGATCTATATCGTTCGCAACGCGGACCGGTTCTCGAACTTCTGTAACGATGTGATCGGGGATATTTCCGGCGTCATCAGCGGTGCGGCTTCCGCACTTGTTGTATTCAAGCTGATGGCATCGTTTGAACAATATGAAGTCCTGCGCACGGCAGTCAGCGTCGTATTTACCGGGATGGTATCGGCTCTGACCGTCGGCGGGAAGGCGGTCGGCAAATCGTTCGCCCTCCACTATGCGACGGAAATCGTGCTTTTGATCGGAAAATTCTTTTACCTGCTAGAGAGACGTCTCGGCATCAAGATTCTGCATACGACGCGGAAGAAGCCGAAGTCAACCAACGGAAAGCGAGGAAACAAGCGTGCTGCTCGATCAAATTCATCAGCCTGAAGACTTAAAGCGCCTGTCCATTCCCGAACTGGAGCAATTGGCAGGTGAAATACGCCAGTTCCTGGTCGAGAAGCTGTCGGTGACCGGCGGGCATTTGTCCTCAAATCTGGGGATTGTCGAGCTGACGCTTGCGCTGCATACTCATTACGAAAGTCCGAATGATAAATTCATTTTCGACGTTGGCCACCAGGCTTACGTACATAAGATGCTGACCGGGCGCAAGGACAGATTCGACACGCTTCGCAAGTATAAAGGATTGTGCGGATTCGTCAAACGTTCGGAAAGCGAGCATGACGTTTGGGAGGCGGGGCATAGCTCCACGTCGCTGTCGGCGGCAATGGGCATGGTACTGGCGCGCGATTTGAAGGGCGAGGACTACAAGGTCGTCGCGGTGATCGGGGACGGTGCGTTAACCGGCGGTATGGCGCTCGAGGCGCTGAACCATATCGGACACGAACGGAAAAATGTGACGATCATCCTGAACGATAACGAAATGTCGATTGCCCCGAATGTCGGCGCTTTGCATAACTATCTCAGTAAAATTCGTTCCGACAAGCATTACCGCTGGGCGAAGGAAGAGGTCGAGCATCTGCTCAAAAGAATTCCGGCGATCGGCGGCACTTTGGCCAAGACGGCGGAAAAGCTGAAGGACAGCGTCAAATATTTGGTGATGTCCGGCATATGGTTCGAGGAGTTAGGTTTGACCTATATCGGCCCGGTTGACGGACATAACTTGCCGCTGCTGCTGGAGACGCTTCGTCAAGCTGATAAAGTAGAGGGGCCGGTAATCGTTCACGTTGTTACAACGAAGGGCAAGGGCTATTCGCCGGCGGAGCAGGATTCGCACGCATGGCACGGGGCGAGTCCGTACAAGATCGAGTCGGGCCAAATGATCAAAGCTGTCGGGCATCCGCTGTATACCGAGGTGTTCGGGAATACGTTGATTGAGCTGGCGAAGCTTGATCCGCGCATCGTTGCCGTAACCCCTGCGATGCCGGGCGGATCCGGACTGCTGAAGTTCGCGAAGGAGTTCCCGAACCGAATGATCGACGTCGGCATCGCCGAGCAGCATGCCGCTACGCTGTGCGCCGGTATGGCGGTGGAGGGGATGAAGCCGGTATTCGCCGTGTATTCGACCTTTATGCAGCGCGCGTATGATCAAATCGTACATGATATTTGCCGGATGAACCTGAACGTGGCGTTTGCGATCGACCGGGCCGGTTTTGTCGGCGCTGACGGCGAAACGCACCACGGGGTGTACGATATCGCCTTCATGCGTTCGATTCCGAACATGGTATTGATGATGCCGAAAGACGAAAATGAGCTGCGGCATATGATGTTTACCGCACTAAAGTACGACGGCGGACCGATCGCTTACCGTTACCCGCGGGCGAACGGCGTAGGGGTTCCTTTCGATAAAGAGCTGAAAGAAATTCCGATCGGCTCTTGGGATACGGTTCGCGAGGGAGACTCTGCAGCCGTGCTTGCCGTAGGGCCGATGGTGCAGACGGCGCTGGAAGCGGCCGAGCTGCTATCGAAGGAAGGCGTGCAGCTGCGCGTCATTAACGCAAGATTCATCAAACCGCTTGACGAGGCGATGCTGACGCAGCTCGGCAAGGAGCATATCCCGATCGTCACACTTGAAGAAGGGGCGCTACAGGGCGGCTTCGGCGGCGCAGTGCTGGAATATTACGCGCGCGAGGCGATGGATGACTTGCCGATCCGGACGATCGGCATTCCCGACTATTTCGTCGAGCACGGCTCGGTGAAAGAGCAGCGTAAAGAAGTCGGATTGACGGCAGACAATGTCGTTGCCCAGGTGAAAAGCATGCTGGCGGTTGCACGCCCGGCCAAGCGTCAGCGCGCCTAGCGCCAAAGCTACATCGTTACAGAACGGAGACCGAAAGCATGTCTGCGGACAAAGAACGTTTGGATGTTTTGCTCGTTGAGCAAGGGTATTATGAAAGCAGAGAGAAAGCCAAGGCCGCCATAATGGCAGGCCTTGTTCTCGTTGATGAGGTTCCGGTCGACAAAGCAGGAACGAAGATCGCGCGAGCTTCCAGAATTAAGGTGAAGGGCGCCGTCCATCCTTACGTCAGCCGCGGCGGATTGAAGCTGGAGAAGGCGCTGCGCACGTTCGGCATTCAGTTACAAGGGGCCGTAATGCTCGATATCGGAGCTTCCACCGGCGGCTTCACTGATTGTGCGCTGCAGAACGGCGCCTCGTATGTATATGCGATCGACGTCGGCTATAACCAGCTCGATTGGTCGCTGCGGAACGACGCCCGCGTCCAGGTTATGGAACGGACAAATTTCCGGTATATGGAGCCTAAAGATTTAGGTAACGGTCCGCAGCCGACATTCGCATCGATCGACGTCTCTTTCATCTCGCTCAAGCTGATACTTCCTCCGCTTAAGGGGCTTCTGGCTGCCGGCAGCGGAACGGTTGCGCTTATCAAGCCGCAGTTCGAGGCGGGCAAAGAGAAGGTGGACAAAGCCGGCGGCGTCATACGTGACCCCGATGTACATCAAGAAGTGCTGACGACTGTTCTCGGCTTCGCGCAGGAAGCGGGCTTCCGGATTCGGGGATTGACGTACTCACCGATTCGAGGCGGGGAAGGCAATATCGAGTTCCTTGCCTATTTCATGCTGCCTCTCGGGGATGACGAGCCAATCCTGGCGGAAGCGCAGATCGATGCGCTGGCCGCAAGCACGGTTCGAGAAGCAGGGGCATTGCCAAGCTAATGTCGATCCGTTATAATAAATGAGAACATATGGTCGTGAAGAACGCGCCACTCTCCCTTCCAGGGCAGCCTGGGATGCGGCGGGTGGCGTTTCGTGTTAGAGGGAACAAGGATTGTTTCCCAGCTGTCGTGAATACTACCCGCGAGGTGAAAGCGATGCAGAACGGGGATTGGCTCGTCGTTGTCCTGGTAGTCGCCATTATTGTGATGTGGGGAAGCGTCCGGGCGAGACGATGGGTCGAAAGACCGCAGCAGAGGAATAGGTTCAAAGTGCCGCAAGGGGAAGGCGAAGTCGAACCGAATGAAGTGACGGTACTGCTGGAGGGAGCGGGCTTCGAAGTCGTCGCTGCAAAAGCGAAAATTCCTGTCGTCATAACGATGAACGACCGGGATACGCTCCAGAGCCGATTATACGTCGACTACTTCGCCGTTAAGGACGACGAGCTGTTTATCGTGAAGGCGGCTCGCGAACGCAAGCCGCTTGAGCTAACCGGCAGCGGCGTCCGCGACGCCTTGCTCCCGTACTATTTGTTATACCCGGAAGCCTCCGGCGTTCTATACGTCGATATACATATTGGCAAAATCAAAAAATTCACGTTTGACATTGAGGTGTAGACGGATGAAAGGCCAGCGTCATATGAAGATTCGCGATATCATCGCTACGAAAGAGATTGAAACGCAGGACGAGCTGGTGGAGGCGCTCAAGGAAGCGGGGATTAACGCTACACAAGCAACCGTATCGCGCGATATTAAGGAGCTGCATTTGGTGAAAGTGCCGCTTGCGGACGGCCGCTACAAATATTCAGTCCCGATCGGCTCGCAATATAATCCAATGCAGCGGTTGAAGCGGGCTTTAACCGATCATTTTATTCACATCGATTATACGGACAATCTTGTCGTGATGAAATGCTTGCCGGGGACGGCGAATACCGTGTGCGCCTTGATCGACAATCTGGAATGGCCGGAAATTATGGGAACGATCGGCGGAGACGACACGATTCTCATCATCTGCCGTTCGAAAGAAAATAGTCAAAACGTCGTTCAGACAATCCATCGTTTGTTGTCTTAGGAGGCTTTATTTATGTTGATCGAATTGTCCATACGTAATCTGGCTGTTATCGAGCATGTTCATCTGCATTTCAAGAACGGATTTCATGTATTGACAGGGGAAACCGGCGCTGGCAAATCGATCATCATCGATGCACTGAGTCTTGTTGTAGGCGGCCGCGGCACCTCGGAGCTCGTTCGTCACGGCAGTGAAAAGGCGGAGATCGAGGCGTTGTTCGAGCTGGCAGCAGATCATCCCGTATGGGGCATTCTGGAACGTCTCGGCATCGAAGGCGACAGTTCCGAGCCGCTGCTGATTCGCCGCGATGTGACGGCCCAGGGCAAGAGCTCAAGCCGGATCAACGGGCAGCTCGTCAATATGACCATGCTGCGGGAGATCGGCTCTATGCTTGTCAATATCCACGGACAGCATGAGCACCAGTCGCTGCTCGATACGGATGAGCATTTACATCTGCTCGATATGTATGGGGACGCCGACATTTCGCCAATAAAGCAGGCTTACGCAAGCGTATACGAGCAGTACACGAAGCTGCAGCGGGAGCTGCATGCTTTGGAGTCGGCCAGCCAGCAGTCGCTGCAGATGCTGGATCTTTACCGGTTCCAGATCGAAGAAATTTCGTCCGCCAAGTTAAAAGAAGGCGAAGATGCATCATTATCGGAGGAAAAGCGAAAACTAGCCAATGCCGAGAAGCTGTTTCAGAACGTATCGGATGCATACGATCAACTTAACGGTGCAGGACGCAGTCTGGATACGACTCGGAAGGCGGCTTCCAAGCTGCGCGACATTGCATCCTACGACAGTGCGGTGCTTGGCCCGCTTGTAGAACAAATTGAAGCGGCCTTTTATCAGCTTGAGGATGCCGCTTACCAGCTCCGCAACTATCGGGAAACGATCGAATTCAACCCGGCCAGATTGGACCAAATCGAATCGCGGCTGGATGTTATCAATACGCTGCGCCGCAAATACGGCGAATCCATCGGCGACATGCTCGCGTATTTGGCTAAGATTGAGCGTGAAGTAGGGACAATAGAAAATAAAGACGATATCTTGCAGAAGCTGCAAGGCAATGCCCGTAAGCTGCTGGCCGAACTGAGCCGGCATGCCGCGGAGCTGTCGGACCGCAGACGCTTGGTTGCCGTACAGCTCGCAGCCGCCATCGAGTCCGAGCTTCGCGATCTGCACATGGAACGGACCAAATTCGAAGTCGGGATCGCGTATGCCGAGGATGCCCGAAGCGAGCTTGAGCTTGGAGGCATGAAGGTGAGGTTCGGCAAAGACGGGGCCGATCAAGCGGAGTTTCTTATGGCGCCTAACCCGGGCGAGCCTCTCCGTGGACTTGGCAAAATCGCTTCCGGCGGCGAGCTGTCGCGGATCATGCTCGCGCTGAAGTCAATTTTCGCCAGGGTCGACCGGATTCCCGTTCTTGTCTTTGATGAGGTGGATACGGGAGTCAGCGGGCGCGCAGCGCAGGCGATTGCCGAGAAGCTGTCCCGGCTGTCCCGGAGCTGTCAGGTGTTTTCCATTACGCATCTTCCTCAGGTCGCGTGTATGGCGGATGTCCATTTCTACATCCACAAAGAAGTGGAAGGCGGACGTACGTTCACCCGTGTCGCCGATCTTGAAGCCGGCCGCAGAGCGCAAGAGCTTGCCCGGATGCTGGGCGGCGTGGAAGTGACGGAGACAACGCTCCATCATGCGCAAGAGATGCTTGCCATGGCTGCCGGTCAGAAGCAGAAGCTGTAACCGAAATTCCTTGCGTTCCTTCATTTTGCGTTCATCTTGCATATTCTCATGCCCTTTCGCGGCAACATTTTCACTAATAAAACAAAAGGGGCACGGGTATCGTATAGGTACGCAAATGGCGATCCTCTTCGTCAGGCAACGAGAGAAAAGGGAGCGTGAGGATGTTGAATTCCAGCAAAAGAAAAAGATTGATTGGACTTGTGCTCGTCTTCTTCGTTTGTATGGTCACGGTTTCCACTCCTTTTCAATGCTATGCCTCCTTTCCTAGCGAGCTCCGGCTTTTTAGCGGCCAAGGCAAACAGCTGCAGCTTGCTATGCCTGTCAGCGCCCAGCTTACCGTACAAGATCCGGACATCGTGAAGGTGAACGGCGTTGCGGATCATTCGTTTCGCCTGAATTTGAAAGACCCGATTTCGCTGGAGCCGACCCAATCCGGCGTTACCGAGATGAAGCTCAAGCTGTTCGGCGCCATACCTCTGAAAACCGTCAAGGTAAATGTCGTTCCGGAGCTCAAAGTATATCCGGGCGGTCAAACGATCGGCGTCAAGATCAAGTCGGCAGGCATTCTCGTCGTTGGGCATCATTTAGTCACGGTAGCTCAAGATCAAAAGCTGTCCCCGGGTGAAGAAGCGAAAATTCAGGTCGGAGATTTGATTACCAAGATCAATGGAAAGCCGTCCAATGATGTGTCCAAAGTGGCGGATATCGTCAATGAAGCAGGACAGGCCAAGAAGCCGCTCGATCTTACGATTACGCGCAATAACGAATCGGTTCAAATCAAGCTTCATCCCGCCTATGACGTCGTAGACAAGGCGTATCGGCTCGGACTTTATATCCGCGATTCCGCGGCTGGTGTCGGCACGCTGACCTTCTACGCACCGGATCAGAAGGTGTACGGAGCGCTCGGCCATGTTATTACGGATATGGATACACAGACGCCAATTGTAGTGGGAGATGGACAAATTTATCACTCGAACGTGACTTCCATTTCGAAAAGTCAGCATGGGGAGCCGGGGGAAAAGCGTGCGATCATTTTCAAGGACAGTAAGGTGCTTGGAACGATTGAGCGTAACACGTCGTTCGGCATATTCGGTCGCATGACGGAGCAGCCTGGCAACGGACTGTTTAAAGAACCGCTGCCGGTAGCGTTTTCTGAGGAAGTGAAAGAAGGGCCGGCGCAGATTTATACGGTTGTTGAAGGGCAAAAGGTTGAGAAATTCGATATTCAAATCACCCATGTATCGAAGCAGGATTATCCGGCGACAAAAGGCATGGTTATCAAAATTACGGATCCGAAGCTGATTGAGAAGACGGGCGGTATTGTCCAAGGGATGAGCGGCAGTCCCATTATTCAGAACGGTAAAGTCATCGGCGCTGTAACTCACGTCTTTGTGAACGATCCGACAAGCGGGTACGGCTGTTTCATCGAATGGATGCTGCAGGATTCCGGGATTGTTCTTCCAAAGCGGGAGCAAGGAGAACTGAAGGCGAGTTAATAGCCTTTGGTTTTTTTTGTTTTAGGGGAAAGCGTCGTGTTGAGGGTGGTTATGTCGAAGAATGTTGTATTGTGAGAGTGAATATTTTATTATAAAGGAATGATCAAAAAAAATAAAGAAAAATTATTTTCGACAGAAGGAAATTGAATAGGAGTGTCGAATGTATATCAACAGAGAAAGAGAAATACATAATATACCAACGATTTATGACCTTTAAAGGAGGATTTTTAAGTTGCAGAAGATTAAAATTTTGATGGCGGACGATAACCGCGAATTTACCCATCTGCTTTCCGAATTTATTGGCGAACAGGACGATATGGAAGTGATTGGGGTTGCCTATAACGGCAATGACGTGCTGCGTGCGATTGAGCAGCAGCGCGAACTTCCGGACGTTCTTATTCTCGATATTATTATGCCTCATCTTGACGGTCTGGGTGTGCTGGAGCGGCTGCGGGAGATGAATTTAAACCCGATGCCGAAGATCATTATGCTGACTGCTTTCGGTCAAGAGAACATTACACAGAAGGCCGTTCAGCTTGGCGCTTCTTATTACATCTTGAAGCCTTTCGATATGGAAGTGCTGACGAACCGGATTCGCCAGCTGGTCGGCGTACCGTCGATGACGACGTCTTCCCATGCACCCGCCGTAAGCCGCGCTAACGTGGTGCAAATGCCGAAGGGCGGTAAAAACCTAGACGCCAATATTACGACGATCATTCATGAAATCGGAGTGCCTGCGCACATTAAGGGATATCAATACCTCCGCGAAGCAATTACAATGGTTTATAACAATATCGAAATTCTTGGCGCGATTACGAAGACACTGTACCCGGCCATCGCTGAAAAGTACAAGACGACGCCGTCCCGGGTAGAGCGTGCCATTCGCCACGCCATTGAAGTCGCCTGGACCCGCGGCAACATCGACAGCATCAGCTTTATTTTCGGGTACACGATTAACATTTCGAAGTCGAAGCCGACAAACTCGGAGTTTATCGCGATGGTTGCGGATAAGCTGCGTATTGAGCATAAGGTGAGCTAATAGCTCAGGTGCGAGTTTGAGTGTTATTCAACAGTAAGGTGTTTGCATGCTAAAAAGGCAGCTCTCGGTTTCGCCGAGGCTGCCTTTTTTTCGTGTACGCCCAGCATGGGCGTCATCTTTAGGGTGTAAGTCCCGAACGGGGGGGCTGGCGAGCGCCTACCGTAGCCAAAAGGCAAGGGTGTCCGTCGATAGGCGGAATCTGGAGGGCGGAGGCAAATGCACGGGCCAAGGTACACGAACCCAATTTGAGGCAGCGCCAGCCGGATGAGTCTCCAATACAAGACGAAATCCAAAGCCGCCAAGGGCTGACGCTGTAAACTTGGGTGGTCGCGGGCAGACAGATGGCGCTCTTATCTGGGGAGGCCTACGGAATATGCGAAGTCACTTCGTAACCGCGGCTGAGAAGCCGCGCTGAATCCGCAGGAGTCAGCAGAGGCCATAGTACGGAGGTACGGAACGCCGGAAACCGGAAGGGCCGAACCGAAAGGAGAGAGGAAACCGATGCGTTCGCATGAAGAGCAACGACAGCAGAATATCTCGCAAGAGAGCTCGCGGCAAAGAGAAGCGGTGAAGCCGTCAGGGTATCCCGGAGCGCCGAGTTCTTCGTCGGCATAAGCCACCCCTTCCTCTCGCAAAGACCAGAACGACTTGCTGGAGAAGATGCTCGAGGGAGAAAACCTTCGACTCGCCTACAAGCGAGTGGTTCAGAACGGAGGAACACCTGGCGTGGACGGAGTAACGGTAGCAGAGCTACAAGCTTACCTGAAAACACACTGGGAAACGGTGAAAACCGAACTCCTCGCGGGAACGTACAGACCTGCGCCCGTCAAACGGGTGGAAATCCCCAAACCCGGAGGCGGTGTACGGCTGCTCGGCATCCCGACCGTGTTGGACCGACTTCTTCAGCAAGCGCTTCTACAAGTGATGAATCCGAACTTCGACGCCCATTTCTCATGGTACAGCTATGGCTTTCGCCAAGGGAAACGGGCGCATGACGCGGTAAAGCAGGCACAAGCCCATATCCGAAGCGGCCTTAGATGGGTCGTGGACATGGACCTCGAGAAATTCTTTGGTGCGCCTAGGTAAGCTGGGTGCTTTCAGTGGGTGCAATTCCCACCCGGGAAAGGGGAACGAGCCGTCCCACCCGGAATCGAGTCTTGAACACGCAAAGGCAACGATGCGGGTTAAGCGTAGACAGAGCGACGATTAGGCCGTAACGCAAGTGAAGCGATTGAGCCTCGTGAGCATAACCGAGGGCCGACAAGGTCGAAAACTTGGAAGGCTATAGTAGATTTCCGACAAGGGCGAGGAAATCGGATACCTCGGCGGGGTCTAAGAGCACGGCATGACGGAAACGGAAGCACAACGGAACTAGGGAGATCCACCGTGGTCTTCGCAGAAAAAAATGCGGAGTACGCCGACTGAAAGGACCATCCATAAGAGAGCGGACGCCGCGGTGGAAGTCGGACCTGCTGGTAGTACCATGGTGGGAGGGGTTTGCCAAAAGACGGAGGAAGGGACACCGCAAGGGGGACCACTCAGCCCGCTACTGGCGAACATCTTATACTTCTGCGGAGCGAGCGTATCCATTGCCGTTCTACCTGCCTCTTAAGGCTATATAGCTTACGGTGTGAACCGAGCCTTTTTGTCCTGACGAGCTACCGCTGCTATCTTAGCCAGTTGTGTTGACATACGGTATCCACCTCTGCGTGTGGGGTATGTCTGGACGACTTAGACAAAGAACTACACCGAATAGGACTGCGGTTCGTTCGTTATGCGGACGATTGTAACATTTTCGTGGCGAGCAAGCGTGCCGGAAAACGCGTCATGGAATCGGTCATTCGCTTTGTAGAGGGAAAGCTGGAAGTGAAAGTGAACCGAGACAAAAGCGCGGTAGACAGGCCTTGGAACCGTAAATTCTTGGGCTTTAGCTTCTTGTCGAACAAGCAAGCCACGATTCGGCTTGCCTCAAAGACGATCTCTAGATTTAAAGAGAAAATCCGAGAGCTTACGAATCGGACTCGCCCTACTTCAATGGAAGATCGCATCTCTAAGCTTAATCGCTACCTCATGGGCTGGATGGGGCATTTCCGTCTGGCATCGGCGAAGAAACACTGCGAGAGCTTCGACCAATGGATTCGCCGTAGACTTCGCATGTGTCTCTGGAAGCAATGGAAGCGAGTGCCAACTCGAATACGTGAACTCCGAGCACTTGGGGTACCGGAATGGGCTTGTTTCGTCATGGCCAATTCACGTCGTGGAGCTTGGGAAATGTCTTGGAACATAAATAATGCCCATCCAACTTCCTACTGGGAAGCGAAAGGGCTGAAAAGTTTACTTTCACGTTACTTGGAGCTTTGTTAACCTTTCGGAACCGCCGTATGCGGACCCGCATGTACGGTTGTGGGAGAAGACGGGGGCTAGCCGCCCCCTCTTACTCGTTTATTGGTTCAGTTGTTGATTTTCTCCTTCTACTGGCTCACCTTTTGGAGCGTCTTCCTCCAAATATTGATCCTGATCGCTGCCCCAAATGTAATCGAAGTTTGTAATATCCGGTTTTACGGGAGTGTTTGGTTCGTTCATCTTGTTCACATCCTTTTTTTAATACTTAGTTTGGGCTAGGAATGACAACGATATTCTTGGTAAAACCGCCTTTGTTTCATAGGTCCCGCAGTGCATGCAAATCGGCGCCGAATCCAATGCTAGAAGGGAACTTATTATAAGGAGGCTGAGGTTCAGTTGAAAAAACATTTATCGCTCGTGGCTGGTGCTTTGTTGTCGGTATCGTTGCTGGCAGGCTGTAATGATGCTAATGTCCGTTCGCAAAATGTCGGGCAAGACCGCGGATCGACCTTATCTACCGACCAAAATCAGTACCGCGGCTTAAATACGGATACGACAACGGGCACAACGAACGGTACATCGACGGGTACGACAACTGGCGGCACTACCGGCACGGCAACCACTGGTACTACCGATACTACAACAGGCGGAACTGCCGGTACTACTACGGGTACAACAACGGGCGGCACTACCGGTACGACTACAGGCGGTACAACAGATACAACAACAGGCGGCACTACCGGTACGACTACAGGCGGTACAACAGATGCAACAACGGGTGGAACTACCGGTACAACGACGGGCGGTGCAACCGGCACCACAACCGGCGGGACAACTGGAGGTACAACGGGCGGTACGAC
Organism: Paenibacillus chartarius; assembly: GCF_042432825.1. Classification (NCBI taxonomy): domain Bacteria; kingdom Bacillati; phylum Bacillota; class Bacilli; order Caryophanales; family Paenibacillaceae; genus Paenibacillus; species Paenibacillus chartarius. Next base: position 30,928 of record NZ_JBHLWN010000071.1, read on the forward strand.
TGCAGGAGGTACTTTCTCTGATGTTACTAGCAGTGATTGGTACGCAACAAGTATTTCCTGGGCGACGGGATCCGGTATCGTTGACGGATATCCGGATGGGACGTTCCAGCCGAATAAACCGATGACAAGAGCGGAGGTTCTTAAAATTGTAAGAACGCTGGCTGATAAAGGCTTTATTACTTCCGGCACGACTACAGGCGGAACAACAGGCGGAACAACAGGCGGAACAACAGGCGGAACAACAGGTGGAACAACAGGCGGAGGCACTACGGGTGGAACGACCGGTGGAACGACAGGCGGCGGCACTACAGATGGAACGACCGGTGGCACTACCGGAGGTACAACAGGCGGAACGACCGGCGGCACTACCGGCGGCACTACCGGCGGAACAACAGGCGGTACAACCTAAAAAATGGAAGAATAGCATTCCAGCATTCGGTGTAAAATAATGCTCGGGCGGTGAAGTGAAGAGAGGGTGTGGTTGCGTTGGACAACGTGACGAAATCCGTCGGTAGTTACTTTTAACTTGCTTCACGAAACCGGAGGGATGTGCCAAAGACACGTTAGTGCTTTGCGATATACCGAAGGATATGGTGACAAGATAATAGTTACGTACCCAAAAACTCGCCGTCCATGAGGAGCCCTTCGGGGCTCTTCATTTTATTCCATCAAGTATCGCTTAAAAAAGTCTTGCCCAAGAACAGCAATTCTCGGTCAAGACTTCACCCGTTATTGCAAGTTAATAGCTTTCGTAACGAATTGTAAATCGTTTTTCAGCTGCTGAGTTATATTGGTTGGCGTATACCAGCCTTTAGACATCATATAGTTGGTCAGCTGCTCATGATGCGTTACCGCTTGATCGAACTGCTTGCGCAGCAAAGTGCGAATTTGCGGTGAGGTCGTCTCTGATAGAGCGACCGCGATATCTTTGATCGATGTTTTCGCCGTGATGAGCATATCGGTGGCAATCGTTTGATCCGTCAGCGCCGCCATAATTGCCGGACTGATCGTGCCGGCAGCAGGTGCGGTAGTGGAATTCATCGTCGTTGTCGTCATGTTGCCAATTCACCTCCATGTGATTGGGTTATTTCGCTGCTGGGGATAAAATGGTCTGCATCTCGTTCAGAGCTTGAGTCGTGTTCTGAATATCCGTTTGGATCAGCGCCTTAAGCGCAGGGTCCTGCGCCAGCTGCTGGCGAGCCTTTGCTTCAAGCAGGCAAACAGTCTTGGCCGTCATCAATTCGTGCAGCTCCAGCGTTTCGTGCAGGGCGAGTCCTTGCTGTGCGGATTGCATCATCGTCGGTTCACCTCCAGTCCATGGATTAGAATGCCCACAAAGGGGCTGTATATGCAACATCAGGATTCCGCGAGCAGGAAGACATTCAATTCAAAGAAAAATAAAAAGACCACACCGCCAACCGGTATGGTCTCTCCATGTCAAGCAAGCTCGATCGGAAACTGAAGCGGTTTCCATTCCCGAAGCTCAAGCGTACGGGCGCCGTGCAAAACAACCGGATCTTGCTCCGCAAGCTCCCTGGCTTCTTCAACGGTTTCCGTCTTGTACAGCACGAGACCGCCTTTACCGTCCGTAAACGGTCCGGCCATGATCACCTTGCCTTGATCGAATAAGCGGCTCAAATATTCAAGATGGGCAGGTCGATGGGCCATATTTTTCTCTTGATCAATGATCGTCAGGAATGCAGCGTGAATCACTAAAGTCTCCTCCGTTTCCTATCGCTTCCACCTTGTATTGTAGGCGTCCCTAACGTGCATGTCCAGTATCTTTTCTCGATCCTACGTATCGGCCTTCAAGAAATCGTACTCGTCCCGCATCAGCCGTTCCCCTCCGACCGTTACATATAGCGGATTAAACCCCTCCACAGCGCCGATGCGAGAGCTGGTATAGTCCATGCGGCGGCGGACATAGATCGAGGAGTGTGCGAGAAACGCCTGTTCAAATTGCCGATCCGTACGAAGTTTTCTTAGCATAAAATCACCCCGACATAGTTTGTGTGGAACTTGGACAATTATGTCTGCCGGGGATAAGCGAACATGGTATAATGTGGGAGGCATCGGTTTAGGACCAGCACCTAGCAGGGGGGCTCCCAATAATGAATTTTAATTTTTCCGCGTCGCTAATTGCTACGATTATCGTTATCCTCATATTGTTTATGTTTTACAGAAAAAGAAAGGAAGACGAGAAAGGGCTTGGCTGGAAGCTTGTCGGGTTTTTCGTGCTCGGCTCGTTCGTTTTTAGCTGGCAAGGCATTCCGATACCGGCAGGCTATATCGTTATAGTGCTGATGTTACGACCGCGGAAGAATGCACGTATCAAACAATATTCGGCGCTGCTTGGCGTCATTATGGTATTGCTGGGACGTCTCATTCCGGTCTAAGGGGCAATCAATCGATTCCGCCTTCACACATTGCCGTTCGCAAACAGCTCGCGCACTTGAAGCCAATCGTCCACTCGGGTATACCCGGTTTCGAACACGTTGTGCGGAGCGGTAAATAAAATGCCTTTCCCCATGAAGCCTTGAAAATGGCGGCTGTTGTCGTCGATCAAGTAGTCGGCGCGAATAATGCTCTTGTCCCCGCAAAAGACGATGTTCATATCCGGGATGAACGGGAAATGCTCCTTGAGCCAGCGGTACTTGGCATTGAACGAATTCGGAACTTCCATGGCCGCGGTTGTGATGTAAATGTCATACCGCTCCTGCAGCTCACGGAGAACGTCTTGGCTGTGTTCCTTTAAGCCCAAATCGGCGAAAAACTCCGGGTGCTTCAGCAGCTCGTAAACTTCGTCGCCGCATTTGGCGATGTGCCGGAGCTTCTTGCCCTGCAGCTGTTCGGGTGTTACGGAATCCTCATATTTTTCGTTGTACTGGCGCAAATACTTGCTCATAAAGTCGGCGATCACTTCGTCCATATCAACCGCAATACGCTGCTTCATCATTAACCACCTCGAGTTCGTTCTCAAGCTCAGTGTAAACGAGTTAGGTGAAACGGGTCAAATGAGCCGCTCGATTCAATCTTCATTTATATGGTAAGCTAAGGCGGAGAGAAGGAGAGGAGAGGAGTGGAACGGGCCGTGGACTATATCCGATTGAAGACCAATATTTTGAACCATTGCGTAGAGGATCGGTTGAAATACGATCCCGACATCGTCGAACTGCACTTGGAGCTCCCCGATTTGCTGGAGGAGGCGGCGCTGCGGCGGACGATCGTTCGTCTTCAAGAGCAGGGCGTAAAGGTGTATCTTCATCAGCCGCCGAAGCTGGAGGGGACGTTCTGGGATTTGATGACGGGAGATGCGGCATTTTACGATCAGTATATGGACGTATCGCGCCGGTTGGCCCGAATTTGCCGGGAGGAGCGCGTACGGAGCGTCATTCATGCCCATTACGCTTATTCGCCGGAGCAGCCTTTGCATCGCATCACCGCTACCAATTCACAAGAATTGCGCAGGCGGATCGAACATGTAACAGAGTTTGCGGGCGATGCTTTCTTGTGGGAGGATACGATTCACGGACTGTTCTCCTACGAAAATCCTTATCTTATAGACGAAGTTGTAAAACCTCTGAACCTGCCGCTCAATGTGGACGTCAGCCACGCATTCATCGCCCTTGGCGGCGACAACGACAAGCTGCGAGGCGTACTTCAGGCGACTCGTCCATATGCTCAGTATTACCATTTGGTGGACAGCATGGGGGTCGCTCATGATTCGCTGCCGCTTGGTCAAGGCCGGATTGACTGGAGAATGGTCGCGCCTCTCGTGGCGGATCGCGATTTTATTTTTGAGATTTCGCTGCCGGACGATCATTCGGATTGTACCCGGATGATTGAAAGCGCCGCCTATTTTCGAGGTGTGCTCGCAGAAGCGGGGCAGATCCGATAAAATAGAAAGTCCCTGAAGCAGGATATGCCTGGCTCAGGGACTTTTGCGGGTTCTTAGTGAAAATCAACGTCAATCCGGCGCGCGGCATCGACCGTTTCTTTCGGCATGCGCACCTCAAGTACACCGTTCCGGTACGAGGCCGACGCACCTTCCGCCTTGACGCGCACCGGCAGCGAGACCGAGCGCTGAAACCGGCCGACGAACCGCTCGCTGCGGTGCATGTCAGCTTCTTGAATGTCCCCGTGCCGCTTGACGATGCCTTGAATGGTCAATTGGGTGTCGTCAATACGAATGTGGACGTCCTCTTTGTTTTCCAGCCCGGGGATGTCGCAATGTGCGACAACTTCGTTATCCGTCTGAAATACGTCGATGCGGGCGATGCCGTAATCCGGACCGAAGCCGAATGCCGCAGGAAGCTCCTGGAACCAGCGGTCGACATAGCTGCGTACTTGATCGATCGGACGCAGCGGATCTTGCGGGATGAGCGCCATCTCGGTTACCCTCCTGATTGTAAATCGTCCCGAAAATATCGGTCCGCAATCGTAGAGTTCCCATGCGGCGGTAGGCGAATGTATCGCAAGTTTGGAATGACAGTGCTATACTGGGATCCACATCTCTTCATAGGAAAGGATCGATTCTATGACGCTCCAATATGCTCATCTTAGCCATGACGCGACACGCTTGCTGGCGGGGCGAACCGGCAACCCGCGGCTGCAGGTGTTCGTCCGGATCGACCCGCAGGACAGCGGCAGCAGCTTTTTTCTTATCCCTTACCCGGACAAAATTCTGCACGTACCGTTCTCCGATCTAAGCTACGATCCGCTGCGCTTCGAATCGCTCGTCGATGCGCTTTACCGTGCCATATATGAATCCTGAGCAGGCTTACATTCAAAAGAGCTCACGGCCGACGGCCGGAGCTCTTGAATCGCTTACGCTTTCGTTTTGACCAATTGCAGCGCCTGCTCGGCGATCGTCGGCATGAAGTTGTTCATGCAGCTGCACAAGAAATCTTTCCGGCAAACCGGGCACGGCGCGGTGAACAGGCGGTTGATGTGAGTCGCATGCTCTTCGCCGCTGGCTGTGCGCTCATAGCCGATACGGCACTTGGTGCGGTCTTTCAGAACGGCAACGATTTCAAACAGACCGTTCTTCGTATTGTCGCTGACAATATTGGCTTCGACGACTTGCGGATTGTAGGCCATAGTAATTACCTCCTTGTGGAAAACGATGAACCGAATTGCATTTGTATATTATATAAAGAATACACCAATTATTCAACGGAGGAAAGGGAGACGACTTACATGATTACTTTCGACTATGTAACGAAGGAAGCGGCGGAAGGCGGGGGCTGGGACATTCAAATCGGTTTGAAGTTTGATGACGAGCCGGAGGAGCTGTACGTAGCGCATGTACATATGGATGATCAAGGCATATTGGGCGTTCCGGTCCTTTATTTCAACGGGATGGATTGCCGGTATGCGTGGAAAACCGACGAAAGGGTAGCACTGGAGACGTTTGTCCGACAAAGTACGGCTCGAATAGGCGAATGATGAGACAATTCAAATTTTTTTACCGCAAATGTTGCATTGGGTCAACTTATTTGCATATAATCAAAATAGATAGATGAGCGAAAAAGTTTAGGAGGATGGGAACTTATGAAACGTTCAGGCTGGACCCGGGCGGCGATGACGGTGCTTGTGCTGGCGGGCGTGTTTCTGCTTGCGTCCTGCGGCGCGGCACCGACCGCTTCGAATGCGGGGGGCAAGTTAAAGGTAACGACGACGATCGGGATGATTACGGATATCGTGAAGGAAGTCGGCGGCGAGCATGTTGAGGTCACGGGCATTATGAAAGCGGGCGTCGATCCGCATTTGTATAAAGCGTCGGAAGGGGACATCGGCAAGCTGGACCGGGCGGATGTTATCTTCTACAACGGATTGCACCTGGAAGGCAAGATGGTCGAAATTTTTGAGAAAATGTCCAAGAGTAAGAAGACGGTAGCCGTATCCAGCGGTATTGACGAAGCGAAGCTGCTGGCAGGCGATCCGCAGCTAGGAACTGCGCACGATCCGCATATCTGGTTTGACGTCAAAAATTGGATGTCGGCCGTTGAGACGGTCCGCGACGAGCTCGCTAAGGTTGATTCGGCTCATGCGGACAGCTATAGGGCGAATGCTGACGCGTACCTCAAGAAGCTGGAGGAGCTTGACGCTTATGCGAAGGCGCAAATCGGTTCGATACCGGAGCAGCAGCGGGTGCTCGTCACTGCTCATGACGCGTTCGGTTACTTCGGCAGAGCGTACGGAATCAAGGTGATGGGGCTGCAGGGCATCAGCACGGCGTCCGAAGCGGGGACGAAGGACGTTACGGAGCTGCGAGACTTTCTGGTAAGCAACAAAATCAAGGCTGTATTCATCGAGTCGAGCGTTCCGCGCAAAGCAATCGATGCAGTCATTCAAGGAGCCAAGGAAAAGGGGCACACGATCGTCATCGGCGGCGAGCTGTTCTCGGACGCGATGGGCGAAGACGGTACGCCGGAAGGCACGTACATCGGGATGGTTCGCCACAATGTCGATACGATCGTCAAAGCGCTGAAATAATCCATTTTGGGAGGTTGACTATCATGACTCAGGAACGGAAGCCGCTGGTCGTTCGCGACTTATCGGTAGCGTATCAAAAGAAGCCCGTCCTGCGGGGCGTATCGTTCGAAGTTCCGGAAGGGAAGCTGATCGGCATTATCGGACCGAACGGCGCCGGCAAATCGACACTCATTAAAGCGGCTCTGGGCTTCGTGCCGAAGCTGACGGGAGAGGTTGCCGTCTACGGCAAGCCCTACAAAGAACAACGCATGCTGGTCGGCTATGTGCCGCAGCGGGAATCGGTCGACTGGGATTTCCCGACGAATGCGCTCGATGTCGTCACGATGGGACGGTACGGGCGGCTCGGCTGGTTCCGCCGTCCCGGTGCGGAGGATCGACGGATCGCAATGAATTGCCTGGAGCAGGTCGGCATGGCCGACTTCGCCGGAAGGCAGATCAGCCAGCTGTCCGGAGGCCAGCAGCAGCGGGTGTTTCTGGCTCGTGCACTGGCGCAGGATGCGCAGCTGTATTTCATGGATGAACCGTTCGCCGGTGTCGATGCCGCTACGGAGAAGGCTATTATTACGCTTTTAAACGAGTTGAAGCGGCAGGGAAAGACGGTGCTGGTCGTCCATCACGATCTGGCGACGGTAAACGAATATTTCGACTGGGTGCTGATGCTGAACGTTCAGCTGCAGGCGTTCGGACCGACCCAAGAAACGTTCACGAAAGCGAATTTGCAGCGCACCTATGGCGGCAAGCTGGCAATGGTTGAAACCGGCGAAGGCGACGCACTCATCAAGATAGGGGGGTAACGGTATGACGGATTTCGCGATGTTGGCGCTCGATCCGAACGTTCAGTGGATCTTGTTCGGATCGCTTCTTCTCGGGCTGTGCAGCGGCGTGATCGGTTCGTTCGCTTATTTGCGGAAGCAATCGCTGATGGGCGATGCGCTGTCGCATGCCGCTCTTCCCGGAGTATGTCTCGCCTTTCTGATCACCGGCTCCAAGTCGATTTTCGGCTTTCTCGCCGGGGCCGCCATTGCCGGTGTTGCGGCAACGGTGGGCATCGGCCTTTTGACGAGATACTCGCGGATCAAGCCGGACTCGGCGATCGCGGCGGTGCTGTCCGTATTTTTCGGCTTCGGGCTGATGCTGCTGACCGAAATTCAGCACAGCGGCTCCGGCAATCAGAGCGGACTCGATAAGTTTTTGTTCGGGCAGGCCGCTTCCATGGTCGCCAGCGACGTATATACGATGGTGATCGTGTCGATCGGTTTGCTGACGGTTTGCTCGCTGCTGTTTAAAGAGTTCAAGCTGCTCAGCTTCGACCCCGGCTTTGCGCGGGGGCTCGGCTATCCCGTAGCAATACTGGATCAACTGATGATGCTGCTGATTGTCATTGCCGTAGTCGCCGGCATTCAAGCCGTCGGCGTCGTGCTGATGGCGGCGCTGCTCATCACGCCGGCCGTTTCGGCGAGGTACTGGACCGACCGGCTCGGCGTCATGATCGCTTTAGCGGGTCTGTTCGGTGCGCTTAGCGGCGCGATCGGCACATTGATCAGCGCCTCCGGCAACAACTTGCCGACCGGACCGCTCAGCGTACTGTGCGCGACGGCATTGTTCGTGTTCTCCGTCGTATTCGCTCCGCGCCGAGGGCTAATCGGCAAGCTGCGGACTCGAGCCGAGGCGCGCAAAGCGCTGCTGGCCGTCGCCCAAACGGCGGCAGTGACGCAAGGAAAGGGGGAAGCGATATGAACACCTGGCTCATTATTTTGACGGGGGTACTCGTTACGAGCGCTTGCAGCATCGTCGGCTGCTTCCTCGTTCTGCGCCGCATGGCGATGATCGGCGACGCGATCTCCCACAGCGTCCTGCCGGGGATCGTTATCGCCTTCCTGCTGAGCGGGACGAGAGACTCGGTTTGGATGATGTTCGGTGCAGCCGCTGTTGGACTTTTGTCCGTATTTCTGATCCAATTGTTTCATCAAGGCGGTGTTCAGTCGGACGCTTCGATCGGCGTCGTGTTCACGTCACTGTTCTCCGTAGGCGTCATTCTGGTCAGCGTCTTCGCGCGCAACGTCGATCTCGACCTCGATTGCGTGCTTTACGGTGAAATTGCATACGTGCCGTGGAATACGCTGGAGCTGTTCGGCGCCGATATCGGCCCCAAGGCGATATGGACGGTTGGCATCGCTCTGCTGCTGAGCATGCTTGTCATCGGATTGTTCTACAAGCAATTCAAGCTGTGCGCGTTCGATCCGGGGCTTGCGGCGGCAGTGGGCGTTCCGGTCGCATTGTTCCATTATGTGTTGATGGGACTCGTGTCGGTGACAACCGTAGCTTCGTTCGAGAGCGTTGGCGCGATTCTCGTCGTCGGGATGCTGGTCGTGCCGCCGCTGACAGCGTACCTGCTGACGGACCGGCTAAGCGTCATGATTGGGCTCAGCGTGGTATGCGGCGCCGTCAGCGCTATCGGTGGCTATTACGTCGCAAGCTGGCTGGACGCTTCGATTACCGCATCGATGATTTCCGTGGCCGGCTTGCTGCTGGCGCTTGCATTCCTGTTTTCTCCGTCGCACGGCGTCGTGATGCGGAAGTGGAAGCAGCGTCGCGAGCTGAGGGAGCTGCACATGCAGGACGCGGCGTCCGTATAGTAACGTATATAAGGCAAAATGGAACCCGGTTCGCCGTTACCGTAACGGTCGATCGGGTTCCATTTTTCAGTTCGATGCTTACGCTGCCGCTTTTCCATTCGTTCCGTCCGTGACGGGGTGGTACGCTCGATAGGGTTGATCCCGTTCCAGCTCAATCTGTCGAGACGGGGATCGCGGCGACCTTCCCGGACGGCTTGGCGGCGTTTCTTAGCCGCTCTGCTGCTGGCCATTCGTGTATTCCTCCTTGACCGTATATACTTGTTTATGACTTTACGATACAGGCACGGTTCATGACCGGCAAGGGAAAGTTTGCCTGGAACGATATATTCCGATTAAGGAGGCATAACGGCCTGATGAACATTCACATTCGCCTGATGGTTGACGGGCGCGAAGCGGCATCCGCTACGATTGCGATCGACGATTACAAGCTGGAGCCGCTGACTGCGGAGGAGCGCGAAGCGAGCGTCGAGACGGCGGTGCGCACCTGGACCGACCGGCATATCGAAATCGTGTGGGAGACGGAGGGCGGGCCCGAATGACGGAGCGGGGGACAGGGCATGACTAATTCCATCATCCGACGACGAAGGTGGAATGTTCATGTCAACCCAAGCAACGATTGACCGCAAAGTCGATGCCTACAAAACCGGCGTCGGCGCCATGAGCGACAAGCTGCCGCAGCTGACGCGCGCTTATCATGATTTTACGGGAGAATGCTTTAAGCAAGGAGCGCTCTCCGCGAAAGAAAAGCAGCTGATCGCCTTAGGTATCGCTTTGTTCGCCAACAATGAAATCTGTACGTTCTATCACGTGCAAGAAGCTGTCTCCGCGGGCGCTTCCGACGAGGAAGTGCTGGAGGCCGCAGGCGTCGCTGCTGCGGTAGGCGGCGGTCATGCGATGTCGCAGGGCGTAACGCGCGTCCAGCAGGCACTGCAGTCCGTACAGGGATAAGGCAGACCTGTCATCCGAAACGAAGAAAACCTAGCCGCCCGGGCTAGGTTTTCTTGCTGTAGGAAGCCTATTATTGCAGGTAAGCAGCGACTCCCCTAAGTGATCGATGTCGGTATCCTCTAGCCGAGCGATTCCCGCTGTCGCCAGTCGTCCCCTGTGACCTGTCGTAAAAGCTCAACGCAGCAAAAAGGCGAGGCGCCTATTTTCTGCGCTTCGCCTTGAACCGGGGCGCTACATAGTTGCGTTTGCGGTCCCGGAAAAATACCCAACCCGATATAAATGCAACGCCGGCCAAAAACAGAACGAGCCCGAGCAGCAGCTTGCCCCACTGAATATGCGGATCGCTCTCCGGCGGACCGAACTGGGCGAAGAAGGCGTCCTTCATGGCGAGGAAGCCGTAAGTGGCCGAGATCCCGGGAATGACGAGCATCAATATGGCGATAAAACGGTAAAATGCCGGTTTCATGCCGAACCTCCTGTTACGATTGCAATCATGTAGACTATCATAACGCGAGCGGGAGATTGGCGCAATGAAATTAGGCACTTTTGTTTCGCTGCGGAAACAGGGTACAATAAAGGTTGGAATTGGATGGGTGGGAGGAATGGTCGATGAGCAGCAAGCATTATGATATCGTCGTGCTCGGAGGAGGAACCGGCGGCTACGTAGCGGCAATCCGGGCGGCGCAGAACGGGAAGACGGTCGCGGTCGTCGAGAGGGACAAACTGGGCGGAACTTGCCTGCATCGCGGATGCATTCCCAGCAAGGCGCTGCTGCGCAGTGCCGAAGTGCTGGCGACGGTGAAGCGCAGCGAAGAGTTCGGCATCGTGACGGAAGGGGCGGCGCTGGACTTCGGAAAGGTGCAGTCGCGGAAGAACGCGATCGTCGAGCAGCTTCATAACGGCGTACAATTTTTGATGAAAAAATATAAAATCGATGTATACCGCGGCGAAGGGCGCCTGCTTGGACCGTCGATTTTTTCGCCGCGGAGCGGGACGGTGTCCGTTGAGGTTGCGGAGGATGAAATCGAGAATCTCGTACCGAAGCATCTGATCATCGCGACAGGCTCGCGGCCGCGCACGCTGCCGGGACTGGAACCGGACGGGGAGCTCGTCCTGACAAGCGAGGAAGCTCTGGAGCTGGAGCAGCTGCCGAAGTCGATGCTGATCGTCGGCGGCGGAGTGATCGGCGTCGAGTGGGCGTCGATGATGAACGATTTCGGCGTGGAAGTGACGATCGTCGAGTATGCGAACCGGCTCGTTCCGCAGGAAGATGCGGACGTGTCGCGCGAGCTGGAGCGGCTGTTCAAGAAGCGCGGCATCCGCGTCCTGACGGGAGCGAAGGTGCTGTCCGAAACGCTGGAGAAGGGCGAAGGCGGCGTAAGGCTTCAAGCGGAGCATGGCGGCCATGCGACTCTGCTGGAAGCGGACAAGCTGCTCGTCAGCGTCGGTCGGGAAGGCAATGTCGAGCGATTCGGCCTGCAGGAAAATACGGACGTCAAAGTCGAGCGCGGCCTGATCGTCGTCAATGACCATTTTCAAACGACGGAAGGGCACATTTATGCGATCGGCGACGTGATCGGCGGATTGCAGCTGGCGCATGCGGCGACGCATGAAGCGGTTGCTGCGGTCGACCATATTTGCGGTGTGGAGGGCACGCACCGTTACGAGCCGCATCTTGTGCCGCGCTGCGTGTACACGCGCCCGGAGCTCGCTTCCGTAGGCTGGACCGAGGAGCAGGCGAAGGAAAAAGGGTATGAGGTGAAGACGGGCAAATTTTCGTTCAAGGCGATCGGGAAGGCGGTCGTGTACGGAGATGCGGACGGCTTTGTCAAGGTTGTGGCCGATGCGAAGAACGGCGACGTGCTCGGCGTACATATGATCGGTCCCCATGTAACCGATATGATCAGCGAAGCGGCACTCGCCCAGCTGCTCAATGCAGCGGCGTGGGAGGTCGGACAGACGATTCACCCGCATCCGACGCTGTCGGAGGCGTTTGGCGAAGCGATGCTCGTTCTCGACGGCAAATCTCATGCGATCTGAGGCTTGAGCCTTAGATCGTGCATTTGACAAAAGTTGCAGTCAAGTTGTGCAGAAGTTTATAATATAGTTATAATGTCTAGTATTAGTACCAGGTAATAAAAACAACCAACACCATGCTGAAGAGCTGAAGGGGGAACGCTCCGTGTCCGTCGGTCAATTGATGAAGCACCGGACCTTGGGCTTGTCGGATGAACAGGTACTGCACATGTACCGCGTCATGCTTACAGCCCGTAAATTTGATGAGCGCAATTTGCTGCTGCAGCGGGCGGGGAAGATCGCCTTCCACGTATCCGGCATCGGCCAAGAGGCTGCGCAAGTGGGGGCGGCATTCGCTCTCCGGGAGCAGAACGATTATTTTCTGCCGTATTACCGGGACTACGCGTTCGTCCTCAGCGTCGGCATGACGCTCCGCGACTTGATGCTGGCCGCATTCGCCAAAGCGGAAGATCCGAACAGCGGCGGCCGCCAGATGCCGGGGCATTTTAGCTATAAAAAGCTTCATATCGTGACCGGCTCCTCGCCGGTATCTACGCAAGTGCCGCACGCGGTCGGGATTGCGCTCGCAGCCCGGATGAAAGGGCAGAACGATCTTGTTGCGTTCACGTCGTTCGGAGAGGGCTCCAGCAATCAGGGGGACGTGCATGAAGGAATGAATTTTGCCGGGGTGCACAAGCTGCCGGTTATCTTCATGTGCGAGAACAACCAGTATGCAATTTCTACGCCGATCCACAAGCAGGTCGCCGGGCAAATCGTCGATCGCGCGCTCGGCTACGGCTTTGCCGGTGTGCGGGTGGACGGCACCGACGTGCTGGAGGTGTACGCAGCAGTGAAGGAGGCGCGCGAGCGCGGCGTTCGCGGCGATGGCCCGACGCTGATCGAAGCGGTGACGTACCGCATTTCGCCGCATTCGACGTCGGATGACGATATGCTGTACCGGACGAAGGAAGAGGTGGATTTTCACCGGGGCAAGGACGGCCTGGCGCGCATGAAGCAGTATTTGCTCGATTGCGGGCTGTGGACCGAAGCCGACGACGAGGCGCTGCATAGCGAGCTGAAGCGCGAAGTGAACGAAGCGACGCAGTACGCCGATCTGGCGCCTTATCCGAGGGCGGAGGATACGCTGACACATGTGTATGCGGATGAAGAGGGGGATCGGGACCAATGGCGGTAATTACATACTTGGAAGCGATCCGTTCGGCGATGGAAGAGGAGATGGCCCGTAACGACGACGTATTCGTGCTCGGCGAGGATGTCGGCAAAGGCGGGGTACTCAATGCGACTAAAGGCTTGCGGGACCGGTTCGGCGAAGCGCGCGTGTTCGATACGCCGCTGACGGAGTCGGCGATCGTGGGCGTTGCAATCGGAGCGTCGATGTACGGTATGCGGCCGGTGGCGGAGATGCAGTTTGCCGATTTTATTTTCCCGGCGACGAATCAGATTATCAGCGAGGCGGCAAAGATTCGCTATCGATCCAATAACGATTGGAACTGTCCTATTGTCATTCGGGCTCCTTACGGGGCGACCGGCGGCAGCGCACTGTACCATTCGCAGTGTCCGGAATCGGTGTTCTTCGGAACGCCGGGGCTGAAGATTGTCGCTCCTTCCAACCCTTACGATGCAAAGGGGCTGCTTAAGGCGGCGATTCGCGACCCGGACCCGGTGCTGTATTTCGAGCATAAGAAGTGTTATCTCGGCGTCACGGGGCCGGTGCCGGACGAAGAATATATCGTGCCGATCGGCAAAGCGGATGTGAAGCGCGTCGGCAGCGACATTACGGTAATTTCGTACGGGATTACGGTGCAGTACGCGCTGCAGGCGGCGGAATTGCTGCAGAAGGAAGGCTACTCGGCGCACGTGCTCGATCTGCGGACGCTGCAGCCGCTCGACAAGCCGGCCATTCTCGAAGCGGCGTCGCGCACCGGCAAGGTGCTGATCGCACACGAAGACAACAAGACGGGCGGCGTCGGAGCGGAAGTGGCGGCACTGATCGCCGAGGAGCTGCTGTACGATTTGGACGCGCCGATCATGCGCGTGTGCGGTCCGGATGTGCCGGCGGTCGGGATGAACCCGCCGATGGAGAAGTTTTTCCTGCCGAGCATCGACAAGATGCTGGAGGCGATGCGCAAGCTGGCGCAGTATTGATCGGGTGCGAAGAATTAGCGGGAAAACTCCGGTCATTTTGTACATGTCCCCAAAAACCGAAGAGTTGCAATGGAATAGATGGAGATTTTCCCTTTGCGTCTCGGCAAAGCATGGTAACCGCTATTCAGAGGGAGAAATTCCACTGGCATTAAGAGCCATGCAGGGGAGCAAAGGATATAGAAGATGTTAAGGCTGCGGGCGGGGCGAGCCGTCCGACGGTCGGTTGGAGGCTATCATGAGTGAATTGAGAGGCAATATTGTCGAGGTGCCTGTGCCGCATCTTGCGGAAAGTCTGGTTTCAGCGGTCATTGGTACGTGGCTGCGGCAGCCAGGCGATTATATCGAGCAGTATGACGTGCTGTGCGAGCTGTTCACGGATAAAGTGAACACCGAGATGCCGTCGCCGGTGGCGGGCAAGCTGATTAAAATCCTGGTCGGCGAGGGCGAGACGGCGGCGGTCGGTCAAGCAATCTGCTTGATCGAGACGGAGGCGGACGCTGCGGGAACGGGCGGCGGCTACAACTTCACCGGCGCGAATGGCAGCGATGCGTACGATCATCAAAGCGGAGCAGCTGTATCAGCGCCAGGCGCGGCAGCGTCATCGGCGGCGAGTGCTGCGGCCGGCACATCTCGGCCGGCAGGCGGCGCCGCGGCCGTGCAGGCGGCCGGTCCGATGAGCGGCCGCTATTCGCCGGCCGTGCAGAAGCTCGCCGCCGAGCACGGCGTCGACCTCAGCCGAGTCGCCGGCACCGGCCTCGGCGGGCGCATCACGCGCAAGGACGTAGAGGACTACGTCCAGCGCGGCGGCGCCGGTGCCCGCACAACGGCGGCACCTTCAGCGGCTGCAGCGCATCAGCAGCCGTATCCGGCCGCGCCCGGCGGAGCTTCGGCTCCGCAGGCAGCGGCCTACGGCGCCCCCGCGCCGCAGACGCAGCCCGGCGCGGGCGCGGACCCTGCGGAGGCAGCCTTCGGCGCGCCGCCGGCCATGCCGCCCGTGCGCAGCACCGGGCTGCACCTGACGCAGCATCCGCCCACGCCTCTCATCGAGGTTGAGGCGCAGGCGGAGGGCCGCGGCGAATACTTCATCGACGTGACGCCGATGCGAAACGCGATTGCGAGCCGCATGCGCCAAAGCAAGACGGAGATTCCGCACGCTTGGACAATGATCGAGGTCGACGTGACGAACCTCGTCCAGCTCCGGAACAAAACAAAAGACGAGTTCATGCGCCAGGAGGGGATCAACCTGACGTATCTCGCCTTTATGCTCAAAGCCGTGGTCGGGGCAATCAAGGATTACCCGATCATGAACTCCGTCTGGGCCGTCGACAAAATCATTGTGAAGCGGGACATCAACATTTCGCTTGCCGTCGGCACCGAGGACTCGGTGCTCATGCCGGTCATCAAGCGCGCCGACCAGAAGAGCATCGCCGGGCTTGCCCGCGAAATCGACGAGCTGACTCGCAAGGCGCGGGCCGGCAAGCTGAACCTGAACGATATCCAGGGCGGCACGTTTACCGTCAACAATACCGGCTCTTTCGGCTCGATCTTGTCGTATCCGGTCATCAACTATCCGCAAGCGGCCATCGTCACGTTCGAATCGATCGTCAAGAAGCCGGTCGTCATTCAAGATATGATTGCCGTGCGTTCCATGGTCAATCTGTGCTTGTCGCTGGACCACCGGATCCTGGACGGCATCATTTGCGGACGCTTCCTGCAGCGGGTCAAAGAAAACCTGGAGGCTTACAACCTCGACACGAAGCTGTATTAAGCGAATATCATTTGCAGCGAGAAGAGGACCGTCGAGAGCAGCATGGAAATGAGCATGACGTAAACGACGATTTTAAATAAGAGACGGTTCCGGAACATTTCCGAGCGCCACCTTTCAATGAGGAATAAATAGGACCTCGAAATCCTACACTCATTGTAAACGACAACAGCTACGTAAGGAAAGCGGGCGAGCCTAACATGATTAACCAAGAACGACTCGTGAACCAATTCATCGAGCTGGTTCAAATCGACAGCGAAACGAGACATGAGCAAAACATCTCGAAGCATCTGCAGCAGCTGTTCGTATCGCTCGGACTCACCGTTGAGGTCGACGATTCCGCGGAGCGCAGCGGGCACGGCTCCGGTAACCTGCTCTGTACGCTGGAAGCGAGCGCCGCGCCGGAAACGACGCCAACCGTATTTTTCACGAGCCACATGGACACGGTCGCACCGGGCAAAGGCATTAAGCCGCAGATCGGTGCCGACGGCATCATCCGCAGCGACGGCACGACGATTCTCGGCAGCGACGACAAAGCCGGCATCGCGGTTATGATCGAGGCAATCCGTCTCATCAAGGAGCATAACAAGCCGCACGGCACGCTGCGCTTCGTCATTACGGCCGGCGAGGAAGCCGGGCTTCGCGGCGCTCGGTTCATGAAGCCAGGCTGGGTGCAGGCCGATTTCGGCTTCGCGCTCGATTCCAACGGGAAGATCGGCGATATCGCCGTCGCCGCTCCCGGCCGCGCCGAAATCCACATAACGTTCACGGGGAAAACGGCGCACGCCGGCGTCAATCCGGAGGACGGCATTTCCGCCATTCAAGTAGCCGCCAAGGCCGTTTCCCGCATGCCGCTTGGCCGCATCGACAGCGAGACGACCGCCAACATCGGTTCATTCTCCGGCATCGGACCGCTCAATGTCGTCTGCGATCAGGCGAAGCTGGAGGCGGAAGCGCGCAGCATCAATATCGACAAGCTGAATGCACAAATCGCGAAAATGAAAGATGCGTGCGAATCCGCTGCCGCCGAATTTCATGCCAAATGCGATTTCAAAGCTGACATCGTGTACGCACCGTTCGTGCACAACGACGAAACTCCTGTCGTGAAGCTGGCCTCCAAGGCGCTCAGCGCCGCCGGCTGCACGCCGCGTACGTTCCATTCCGGCGGGGGCAGCGACGTCAACGTGTTTAACGGTCTCGGCATCCCGTCGGTCAATCTTGCTGTCGGGTACCAGGATATCCATACGACGAACGAGCATATCGCAATCAGCGATATGGTCAAGCTGACCGAGGTCGTGCTGTCGATCGTCGATGAAGTTGTAGCTTCGGCAAAATAAGCAATAAGCCCCGCAGTCGCAAAAACTTGGCGACGATTCGGGGCTTTTTTCATGTCCGCCTTTCTATAAAAGAAACTATATGGATACCCCGAGCGTCTAAGTGGAAAAACAAGGAGGTGCACCTGCTTTGCAATCAAGTAAATGGCTGTGTACGCGAGGCGTGACCGGATGTATGGCACTCGTTATTGCCGGGGTGGTATCGGCAGGAGCTTTCGGCAGTATAACCGCGGCGAACGGACAAGGAACGGCGATCACAAGCGAAAATGCTTCCGCTTCCGTACAAACCGTCGCATATACGCTTCCGTTTCATCCGTATCAAATCCGAACGCTGGAGACGGTGGAGCTGTATTCTGCGGATGAGGAAACCGCCGGTATGAACGAATGGGTTGCGCCGCAAATTTTAACCGTATTAGACGAAGGGAGAGACATATCGGTCCCAACCGGCGATTATTCCAAACCAGTTGTATACAAGCATTGGCTGCTCGTTCAAACCTGGCTCGGTCCCCGCTGGATTCTTCCTCAGGAGCATCAGTTCCGCGAGCTCCGGGACGATGATTACGAGCTGCGCGGGCCAACCCCGATCTATGACGACGCGGGCAACATTGCAGGCGAGCTCGCCCCGCAGAAGGTGCGCGTCAAGGAAAAAACCGTCGGCAACTATTTCAGTAATCCGTATCGTTTTCTCATCGATACATGGCTCGGTCCGAAATGGATCTATAAGCCTAGGGAATGGATCGAGGCGGCGCCGCAGACCGTTATGGAAAGTATTCCGCTGTTTTTGCCCGACGGCGCGATTCTGTACGCTGCCCCGGAGACGTATCAGAAAGTGTTTACCGTCAATCGAAAAGCTCAAGCTGCAGTCAGCGACAAAAGATGGCGCAATTGGTACCATGTCCAGGCTGAAGACGGTACGGAAGGCTGGCTTGCTGCGGGAGATACGGGCTGGATTAAGATGCGGGGAATAGCGGTCGGGAAGCTGAAAGCGGTGAACAAGAAAGTGACCGTCCAACAAGCAAAGCCGCTCTACAGACAGCCGAATAGGAACGACAAATACATGGATACCGAGCTGGGCCCGCAAACCGTCAACGTCAAAGCGCAATTCGGCGACTGGTATCAAGTCGAAACGTGGCTCGGCCTTTTATGGATCGACAACAGCAACACGGTTGCTGTCGAGTGATACTGCCGCTGCACCATACCGAGGCAATGAACGGTTGCGAAGAACGATTTGGCCAGCTTCTCTGGCCGGTAACAAAGTAGAAGCACTACGTACTAAAACCGTTGCGTTCAACGCAGCAAAACCCGCCTCGACGTTCAATAAAGAAGGCGGGTATGTATTGGCCATCAACAATCAGAGAGCTGATACGACGATCTGCAGGTGCGTCTTTCCGGCGGAGCGGTCTTTCATCTTCACGGCTGACGTACGAACCGACAGCCAATCGGCTAACAATACATCGCCCGACGAAGCCGCGCGTGCCTGCTGCCGCAAATATTCGCGCACTTCCCATGCCTTGCCCGCCAATCGGAACTGACGTTCCGCCACATAGCTCTTCATCGTACCCCATCCTTTGCTCCGTATTCTGGTATAATGAATCCATATGTTCAGGCAGGACATGTTATGCCAACGAGACGAAAGAGGAGTGGAAGCAGATGAGCGAGATCAGAAAATTGTTCGAGGAACCGACGATCGAAACGAAACCGATCTTCGAAGGTAAAGTCATTAAGGTGCAGGTCGATACGGTGAAGCTGCCGAACGGCGCTACTGCGACCCGCGAGCTTGTGAAGCATCCCGGCGCGGTTGCGGTGCTTGCCGTCGCCAATGATAAACTGCTCGTCGTCGAGCAATTCCGCAAGCCGCTGGAGCGCAGTCTTGTCGAGATCCCGGCGGGCAAGCTGGAGCCGGGGGAGCCGCCGGCGGAAGCGGCGCTGCGCGAGCTGGAGGAGGAGACGGGCTTCCGGGCGTCCTCCGTCAAACTGCTGCACTCGATCGCCGTGTCGCCGGGCTTTGCCGACGAGATCGTACACCTCTATGTAGCCGAAGGCTTGCAAAAGGGTGAAGCGCGGCCGGACGAGGACGAGTTTCTGAATGTCGAAGCAATCACCTTGGAGACAGCCCTGCAGTACATCCGGGAAGGCAGAATCGGCGACGCCAAGACGATTACGGCGGTGTATGCCTGGCAGCTGTACACGTTGACCGGCCAATACGTCTATGGCAGCTGAAGTCAACACGACGCTGCGCCCCGTCTTTGCCGACCTTCACATCCATATCGGGCGCACGGAGACCGGCACGCCCGTGAAGATCACGGGGGCTCGCGATTTGACGTTCTTCAACATCGCAAAGGAAGCCTCCGAGCGCAAAGGGATCGAGCTGATCGGCATTATCGATTGCCATTCGCCGGCCGTGCAGCGGGAGATCGACCGGCATCTCGATTCCGGCGACATGGTGGAGCTCGAAGACGGCGGCATCCGTTACCGCCACACGACCGTGCTGCTCGGCAGCGAAATCGAGGTGCGCGACCCCGGCATGCAGGAGGCTCATGTGCTGGCATATATGCCGACACTGGCGGCTATGAAGGATTTTACAGCGTGGATGTCGCTGCACATGACGAACGTCGAGCTCAGCACGCAGCGCATCCGGGTGCCGGCAAGGATTCTTCAGGACGAGGTATTGGCTCGCGGCGGCATACTCATTCCCGCTCATGTATTCACGCCTCATAAGGGAATATACGGCAGCGTGACCGATCGGATGGAGAACCTCCTCGACTTATCCGGAGTGGCGGCCGTGGAGCTTGGGCTCAGCGCCGACTCAATGATGGCCGGCTTGATCAGCGAGCTCGATCCGTACACGTTCGTCACGAACTCGGATGCGCACTCCCTCGGCAAAATCGGCCGCGAGTACAACGAACTGCTGCTGGCCGCGCCGAGCTTCAAGGAGCTGAGGATGGCGCTGGCCCGCCGGGACGGTCGCCGGGTCGCCGTCAATTACGGTCTCAATCCGCGGCTCGGCAAATACCATCGCTCTTATTGCGAGCAGTGTGAAGAAATCGTGGACGAGAGCGAGCGGGTCGTGCAGCGCTGCGCCTATTGCGGCAGCACGAAGCTGGTCCGCGGCGTGATGGACCGGATTCTCCATATCGCCGACCGCGATGAACCGGTTCTGCCGCCGCATAGGCCGCCTTACCGGTACCAGGTTCCGCTCGAGTTCATCCCGAAGCTCGGCAAGCGGACGCTCGACAAGCTGTTAAACCGATTCGGCACGGAGATGAATATTATCCACCATGCGTCCGGGCACGAGCTGGCCGAAACCGCGGGAGAATCGGTTGCGAAATACATCGTGCTGGCCAGAGAAGGCAAGCTGGAAACCGCGGTCGGCGGCGGAGGCAAATACGGCCGCGTCATTCCGATTTCCTAACGCTGTAGCAGGTAGTCGTTTTGGACAAGTATCATACGTTTCATTTTCCCGTCATAGGCTGAAATGAGGATGTGCCGTTTCAAGGTGCGTCTCCACATCGGCAGGGAGGGACGACGGGTGAAACCATCGGCAATCAAAGCTTACATGCAAGATCATTTGGCGCTGTATATATTCGTGTCGGTGCTGTTTCTGATCGGAGTCGTATTCGGCGCGGTCATGGTCAATGCGCTGTCGCTCGACCAGAAGCAGGAGCTCGGGCGGCATTTGAATTATTTTATTCAGAACGTGGATGACGGGTCGCTGCTGGGAGCTCATCAGGAGCAGTCGTTCCGGCAAACGCTCGGCTTGCATATCAAATGGCTCGTCCTCATTTGGCTGCTCGGCCTGTCGGTCGTCGGACTGCCGCTCGTTTTTGTGCTCGATTTTTTAAAGGGCGTGCTGGTCGGATTCTCCGTCGGGTATTTAACCGCGCAGTATGCCTGGAAGGGGATGCTGTTCTCGTTCGTGTCGGTCGCTCCGCAAAATGTGATCGTCATTCCGGCGCTGCTCATCGCCAGCGTTGCCGCTACGCATTTCTCGCTGCAGCTCGTCAAAACCCGGTTTCAGCACCGGCGCGGCTTCGTTGCACAGTCGTTCTGGCGCTATACGGGGACAACGGTGTTCCTAGGCGTCATCTTGGCCGGAGTTTCGCTCTATGAAGGGTTCTTGTCGCCCTATGTGATGAAATGGATTGCGCCGATGCTGCTCGTGTAGGTCGCAAGTTCGTTGACTTTCCGACAAAACTCCCCCTATAATGGATAGAGGCACGACGTTGTTTCGGGCCCGGAGAGGGGGACGTCTGATGGAGGCACGCATTGAGAAGATCAAGCAGCAGCTTCAATCGCAAGGGTTTAAGCTGACGCCGCAGCGGGAAGCGACCGTTCGGGTGCTGCTTGAGAATGAGGAGGATCATCTCAGCGCGGAGGACGTATTCATGCTCGTGAAAGATAAGGCTCCCGAGATCGGACTAGCCACCGTATACCGGACGCTCGAGCTGCTTAGCGAGCTGCACGTAGTTGAGAAGATGAATTTTGGCGACGGGGTCGCGCGGTACGACCTTCGCAACGATTCGACGCATCACCACCACCATCACTTGATTTGTGTGCAATGCGGGGCGGTCGATGAAATTATGGAAGACTGGCTGGGCACTTTGGAAGAACGGCTGGAGCAAGAATTCAGCTTCCGCGTGCTCGATCATCGGCTTGATTTTCAAGGCATCTGCTACCGGTGCAGCGGCAAGGAGAAGCCGATTGCGCTGATTAAACAACAACCTTCCCACGCACAGGCGTAAGCCCGAGCGGCCGGGAGGGTTGTTTTTTCATGGGATGGGCTGGAATGGGGCATCTTAAGCGGGAGTGTATACCAACCGACGAAAGGGTGTCATCATGGCTGCAATCGTTCAGGAACGCAAGGGAAGCGAAACGGCGCAGTGGCTGAAGGACCGGGTGGCGGTCGTAACGGGGGCGGGCTCCGGCATCGGCAAGGCGGCCGCGATCCGGCTGGCGGAGCATGGGGCGCGCGTGTGTCTGGTGGATCTGACCGAGCGGCGTGCCGGGGACGTCAAGCGGGACATAGAGGCGGCAGGCGGCGAAGCGATCGTCGTCGATACGGATGTGTCCGATCCGGCTCGGGTCCAAGCGGCGATTGAGCAGACGGTGCGAACGTGGGGCAAGCTCGACATCGTATTCGCGAACGCCGGCATTAACGGAATCGTGACGCCGATTGAGGATATGTCGCCGGAGGAATGGGATCACACGCTCACGACGAATCTCAAGGGAACGTTCCTTGCCGTCAAATTTGCAATTCCGCATATGAAGGAAAAGGGCGGCTCCATTGTGATTACGAGCTCGATCAACGGCAACCGCAAATTTTCCGGCTTCGGCATGTCTGCTTACAGCACGTCGAAGGCCGGGCAGATGGCATTCGGCAAAATGGCCGCGCTCGAGCTGGCCCGATACAAAATTCGGGTCAACATCATATGTCCGGGTGCGATCAAGACGAATATTAATGAGAATACGCAGCAAACTCCGGAGCTGGACAAGATCAAAATTCCGGTGAACTATCCGGAGGGCAGCCAGCCGCTCGAGCACCACGCCGGTTCTCCGGAGCAGGTCGCCGATTTGGTGCTGTTCCTCGCTTCGGATTATTCGAGCCATATTACCGGCACCGAAGTCTTCATTGACGGCGCCGAATCGCTGCTGTAGTAATGGAGTACGCTCTCGTTTGCGAAAGTACAGGGGCGGCCGGACCGGTCGTCCTTCATGCGCTTGGAGGAGGGACGCTCGATGATCATCGGAGTGCCTAGGGAGCTGAAAAACAACGAATACCGGGTGGCGCTCACCCCGGCTGGAGCCGGCATGCTGCGTGCGGCCGGGCATCGCGTTCTGATCGAGCAGGGAGCCGGCGCAGGCAGCGGCTTCAGCGACGACGATTATGTCAAGGAAGGCGCGGAGATAATGCCGACGGCTGCGGAGGTATGGGGCGGCTGCGAAATGATTATGAAGGTGAAGGAGCCGCTTCCCGAGGAGTACGGCTATTTCCGCGAAGATCTCATCCTGTTCACCTATCTTCATCTGGCCGCCGCCGGAGAGCTTGCCGCACAGCTTGTTCGGAACCGCGTGACGGGGATTGCATACGAAACGATCCAGCTGCCGAACGGCGGGCTGCCTCTGCTGACGCCGATGAGCGAGGTGGCGGGCAGAATGTCGGTGCAGATCGGCGCCCACTACTTGGAAAAATATAACGGGGGCCGCGGCATCCTGCTTGGCGGCGTGCCCGGCGTTCCTCCCGCCGACGTTATCATTCTCGGCGGCGGCATCGTCGGCACGAACGCGGCGAAGATGGCTCTCGGGCTTGGCGCGAATGTCGTCATTATCGAGCGGAGCGCAGACCGGATGCGCTACTTGGACGATGTGTTCGGGGGCCAGGTACGGACATTGATGTCCAATCCGTACAATATCGCATCGGCCGTCCAGAAGGCGGATCTGCTGATCGGTGCGGTCTTGATTCCAGGGGCTCGCGCTCCGCGGCTCGTCACCGAAGAGATGGTCAGGCAGATGAAGAACGGCTCCGTCATCGTCGACGTTGCGGTCGACCAAGGCGGCTCAATCGAGACGATCGACCGGGTGACGACGCACGATCAGCCGACGTATGTGAAGCATAACGTGCTTCATTACGCTGTCGCCAACATGCCGGGGGCGGTACCCCGCACGTCGACGCTCGCGCTGACGAATGTGACGCTGCCGTACGCAATGGAGCTGGCCGGTAAAGGCTTCGAACGGGCGGTCCGCGACAATCCGAGCTTGAAGCTGGGCGTGAACGTATACGCCGGAGGCGTCACGCATGCTGCCGTTGCCGAAGCGGTAGGCATAGCTTATACGCCTTCCCTGCCTAACTGACGGCCGTTAATAGACATATCGCGAAGAGAACCGTCATACGTTTGTCCTAAGGGAATTCCAGGAGGGATAAACGATGATCTTCTCTTATCGAAAGTGGATCGGCCGGCTGCATTTTCTGATGCTATTCATGGCGCTCACGCTGATCCTGTACCATATTATGGTGTGGCTCGAGAACTGGGTCCAGCCCCGCGACAAATACCGGGAGCCGTATAACCAAGCGGTGAAGGCGTTCACGCACGCCTCTCTCCCCGCCGAGCAGGGGACCGTAACGGATCGGCTCAAGCTGTTTTACTGGTACGGCGAGTAAACGGGCTAGGCGGAAGGAATTTCACGAGGGATTGGAGAAGTAAGGAAGCTGCCCGCCACCATGGGGGCAGCTTTGTATTTGTGTAAGCAATGATGCGAAGCATTGGCTTTGGAAATGCGGGGGCTTCCTGATAGGCATTCGAATTAGCTTCAGGGGGTAACGTCCGCTTGTCGGGGATTATGACGGAAGGAAGTCGATGAGGTTGGAACGCGATATCGAAGCGCTGCTTGCGGACATGGCGGCGGAACGCCGTCTTGCAGCGAATACATTGGAGTCTTACCGGCGGGATTTGCTGCCCTTCGTTGCCTACCTGCGCGAGCAAGGAGTGGACGAGCTCACCGGCTCGACGAAGACGAACGTTGCGGCGTACGCAGCCAAGCTCAGGCGGGACGGCCGTTCCGCAGCCACTTGTGCCAGAGCGCTTGTGTCCATTCGTGCGCTTTACGCACATTTGGTGCGAAGCGGGAGAATGGACCACGATCCGGCCCGGTTTATCGAGCCGCCGAAGGCGGAGCGAAAGCCTCCGGCGGCGCTGAACGTTGCCGATGTGGAGCGGCTGCTTGCGGCGCCCGATACGGAAACGCCTGCCGGCCTACGGGATAAAGCCATGCTGGAGCTGCTGTATGCGACCGGGCTGCGGGTGAGCGAGCTTGTCGCGCTGCAGGAGCCGGACGTGAACGTCGGCCTTGCGTTCGTACGCTGCGGCGGAGGAGGCGGGCAGGAGCGGATCGTACCGATCGGCGGCTACGCGCTGCAGTCGATTGCCGATTATTTGGCGGCCGGCCGTCCGAAGCTGTTGAAGCCAGGGCTGGCCACAACGGCGCTCTTCTTGTCCCAGCGGGGGGACGGCATGACGCGGCAGTCGTTCTGGGGGATCCTGAAACGGTATGCCGCTGCCGCAGGGCTCCCGGAGGGAGAGCTGACGCCGCAATCGCTGCGCAGCTCGTTCGCCGCCCATTTGCTGGCCAACGGGGCCGACGTAAGGGCGGTACAGGAGATGCTTGGCCATACGTCGCCTGCGGCTACTCAAGCGTATGCGCAGTCGGCCAAGCTGCTCATGAAGGACGTATACGACGCTGCGCATCCGCGGTCGGGCAAACGTACATAAGCGGTGCCCGGCTTTGATTTCGACCGTACCGCATGAGATAATGATTACCAGAATCATCAAATGGCTAGGAGGACGCTGGATGAGCTTCAAACGGATATGCTTTATTGTACTTGACAGCGTCGGCATCGGCGAGCTGCCGGACGCCGTCCGCTTCGGCGACGTCGGCTCCCATACGCTGGGCCATATCGCTCAGCGCGTTACGACGTTCTCGGTACCGAACCTGCAGCGGCTCGGACTCGGCAGAATCGCCGAGCTGGAACGTGTGCCGCCGGCGGACAAGCCGCTGGCCTACTACGGCAAGATGGCCGAGACGTCGGTAGGCAAAGATACGATGACCGGACACTGGGAGCTGATGGGGCTCAATGTGGAGATTCCGTTCCAGGTGTACCCGGAAGGGTTTCCAGCCGAGCTGATTGACGCGTTCGAGCAGGCGACGGGCCGCAAAGTTATCGGCAACAAGCCCGCTTCCGGTACGGAAATTTTGGACGAGCTCGGCGAAGAGCAGATGCGCACCGGCGCCTGGATTGTCTATACGTCGGCGGACAGCGTTTTTCAACTGGCGGCGCATGAGGACGTCATTCCGCTGGAGGAGCTGTACAACGCGTGCAAAATCGCGCGCGAGCTGACGCTGCGTCCGGAATTCGCCGTCGGGCGGGTCATTGCGCGTCCTTATACAGGGCAGCCGGGGGCTTTCAAGCGGACGCCGAATCGTCATGACTATGCGGTGAAGCCGCCCGCTCCGACGGTGCTGAACGCCCTGAAGGACGCGGGCTTGGACGTCATCTCGATCGGCAAGATCAACGATATTTTCTCGGGGGAAGGCATCACGGAAGCTTCTTCGACGAAGAGCAACGCGGACGGCATCCGCCAAACGATCGATGCGATGAAGCGGGATTGGCGCGGACTCGCGTTCACGAACCTGGTCGATTTCGACTCGCTGTACGGTCATCGCCGCGACCCGGAGGGCTATGCCAAGGCGCTCGAGGAGTTCGATGCGGCGCTGCCGGAGCTGATGGGCACGATCGGCGAGGACGATCTGCTGATTCTGACAGCTGACCACGGCAACGACCCTGTGCATGCAGGAACCGACCATACGCGCGAATATGTGCCGATTTTGCTGTACAGTCCGAGGTTTGCTTCGCCGGGCTCCATCGGGATTCGGCTGACGTACGCCGATGCGGGCGCGACTGTCGCGGACAATTTCGGAGTAAAGTGGACCGGGCATGGGACGAGCTTCTTGGAGCTATTGAAGTAACCGGATTGTTTCCAATAAGGAGGATACATACATTGGCACATGTAACGGGAGAGACCGCAGCCCGCATTCGCGAGGCGGCGGCGTACATAACGGAGAAGTCGGGCGCGCTGAAGCCTCGCATCGGATTGATTTTGGGTTCGGGTCTCGGGGTATTGGCCGATTTGATCGAAGACGCGGTTGTGCTGGATTACGGTGATATTCCCCATTTCCCGGTGTCTACGGTAGAAGGACATGCGGGCGAGCTGCTGCTCGGCACTGTGAAAGGAAAGCCCGTACTGATGATGAAAGGGCGCTTTCACGGCTACGAGGGCTACGGACCGGAAACGGTGTCGTTCCCGGTGCGGGTCATGAAGGAGCTCGGCGTACAGACGCTGATCGTGACGAACGCGGCGGGAGGCATTAACGAAAATTATCAGGTCGGCGACCTGGTCATACTCAAAGACCATCTGAATTTAACCGGCCGCAACCCGCTGATCGGGCCGAACGACAATGCGCTCGGCGTGCGTTTTCCGGACATGTCCGAGGCATACAGCAAGCGGCTGCGCACACTCGCGCACCGCGTGGCGGAGCGGCAGGGACTTGGTTTGCAGGAAGGCGTATATGTCGGGCTGATGGGGCCTTCCTACGAGACGCCGGCGGAGATCCGCATGCTGCGCATACTCGGCGGGGATGTGGTCGGCATGTCGACCGTGCCGGAAGTGATCGCCGCGCGCCATTCGGGCATCGAGGTGCTCGGCTTCTCGTGCGTATCCAACATGGCCGCAGGTATGCTCGATCAGCCGCTGTCGCACGCCGAAGTGATGGAAACGACGGAGCGGGTCAAGCCGAAATTCCTGCAGCTCGTACTCGGTATAATCGAAGAAATGGACTAAGGAGAGCTTAACGACGATGACAACTTCCGCGGAACGCAGCTATTTGCAAGAAATTCAAGAGGCGGCCGACTATTTGCGCAGCCGTCTCGGCGGCTTGACGCCGAAGATCGGGCTCGTGCTCGGCTCGGGTCTCGGCGATTTGGCCGAGCAGGTAGAGAACGCGACAATGGTCGATTACCATGATGTGCCGCATTTTCCCGTGTCGACGGTAGAAGGACATGCCGGACGGTTCGCGATCGGTATGCTGGAGGGCAAGCCGGTTATTGTCATGCAAGGCCGTTTCCACTACTACGAAGGCTACTCGATGAAAAAAGTCGTGTTCCCTATCTATGTTATGAAGCAGTTGGGCGTCGAAGCGCTTGTCATTACGAATGCTGCGGGCGGACTGAACCGCGGCTTCGCGCCGGGCGATCTGATGCTGCTAAGCGATCACATTAACATGACCGGCGATTCGCCACTGATCGGGCCGAACCATAGCGAGCTGGGAGTCCGCTTCCCCGATATGTCGGAGGCGTACAACCGCGATTATCGTACGCTTGCGAAGTATATCGGCACCGGCATTACCGGACCGGACGGCGACCCGCTGCGCCTTCAGGAAGGCGTCTACTGCGGTATTTCCGGACCGACCTATATGACGCCGGCCGAGCTCATTATGCTGGCCCGCGTCGGCGGCGACGCCGTCGGCATGTCGACGGTCGGTGAGGTCATCGCCGCGCGTCATGCTGGGCTGAAGGTGCTGGGCATCTCCTGCATTACCGACATGGCTGTAGGCGAAGAGCTGGAGCCGCTGACGCATGAGCAGGTCGTTGCGGTTGCAAACCGAACGAAGCCGAAGTTTGCGGCGCTTGTACGCGGTTTTGTGCGCGAGGTGAAGCTGTAGGGTCAGAGTGTTGAAGCTATAACGTTGTTGCTTGCTGCGGCCGCTTTCCAATGAAAGCGGCCCTTTTGCCGCTAGATCCCTAAAAACTGCTTACCCGAATGCACATTCATGCCATGATGTTCTATGTCGAATATTGAAAATAATGGAGAGGGATTATGTCGTTGGAAATAAGAGTGCTTGATTCCACCCTTCAAAGCCGTGTTGCAGAAATCTGGGGGGACATTGTAGTGTCAAGAGGGAAGGTACACCGCGTAAATGAACTGCAGGGATATGCCGCACTCCTGAACGGAGTAATCAAAGCGTCCGTCTCGTATTATGTCGACAACTGGGAATGTGAGATCGTTTCTCTGGAAAGCGCAATGCAAAATCAAGGACTGGGAAGCAAGCTCGTTCAGCTGGTCGTCGAGCAGGCCAAGGAGCGTCAATGTAAACGTGTTTGGCTGATTACCTCTAACGACAATGTGAGGGCGATCCGATTTTATCAAAAACGAGGGTTCGATATGAAAGCCATCCATTACGATGCGATTACGGAAGCAAGGAAGCTGAAGCCTGCCATCCCGTTAATCGGCGACGACGGCATACCGGTGCGTCACGAGGTTGAATTTGAAATGATTTTGTCATCATGAGCTCGTCATGGAAGGAGAGCAAGCTGTGAAACGGCTGCTGGGAGTTATTACAGGCGCATTCATCACTTATCAGGTTCAGCACATTGTAAAGGCTTATGCGTTCGGGTATACCGCGGAAAATCTTTATCATCGTTTGGGCGCCGTACTGTTCGGTATCGTTGTGCTTTTCATTTTCATGGAAACGTTCCGTCGGATGTTCGGTCAAGCCTTCTTCAATGGTTTTATCGTAGCAACCGGATTGTTTCTCAGCTTTGATATCGTGATTTTCCATTGGATATTCCGGCTGCATCGGATTACGAGCGGAGCCGAGGCCAACGTATTGGAGCCAATATTCGTAGCTTTCGGGCTCTTGTTTTTATGGCACGGGGTTCGAAGAGAGCTTCGCGGAAAGCGCAGTTAATCTTATACTGTTAACGGCAGCTTCACCGTTCCCAAGAAAGTGACGAATACCGCTCCACGGCGGCCTTCCTCCGCTCCGGTTGTGCCGGGACTCGGCATCAATCCGCAGCTGTATACAATCTCCACCTCGCGTCCGAACGGTTTTTTCTTCGAACCGACCAGCCGCGTCATCCCGCATCCGTCTGTAATGTTCATAGCTTGAAAGGAAGCAATAATCCGGCTTTCAGCAAACGCTTCCGTCACCCACGGACACAAAGAAGCCGCTATTAATCCCGATAAACCAAGCATTAGTGCGGCAAGTCCGGCTGCATGTTTCCACCCGAGCCGTTCCATCTCCCGACACCTCCCCCTGCCTTACCTTTCCAGACGACGCTTACAACGGTAGAGTTGCACGGAATGTATCCGAGTAACTTGTCAGGAGCTGGTTACACTAACCTAGAATAAGCAAAAATGTTGAGCGGGGAGGAACGTCGATGCGAATGTATAAGATGCTCAGGTGGAGCGTGCTCATGTCATTTGCCTTACTGCTCGGCTGCGCTATGGGAGGCATCAGCGGAAGCGGACAGCAGCAGGGATCGGAGAAGGCACAGAACGAGCAGCAGAAGGGCGGCGAACAAGGGGATGGCGGAGGCGAAGGCGCGTCCAAGGCGCAGTCCGAAGGGGACTCCACTGTCTTGGATAAGGAATTGAAGCGCCAAGGCGATATATATAAGGAATATATCCAGCATAACACGGAGCAGGCGCAGAAAGACCGCGAAGCCGATCAAAAGCTTTTGGAGAAGATGAGGAAGAATGAGCAAAGTGTTTTGAAAGAGGAAGGAAAACGCCAGCAAAGACTGCGGGGTCTTGATGAGGAGCAGGGGGAAGGGGCGCAGGAAGAAGGGAAAGGCGGCGAATCGGAATCATCCGGCGGTAATAAGAAATCCGATGCCGAAAGCGGTGAAAGCTCTCAGAAGGGATCCGGACAAGGACAAGGCGGCGGCAAAGGGGCCAAAAGCGGGAGCGGAATTTAGCTGTATCGATACAGCGAGCTGCATAAGTAAAGGCAGTCATATTCCTGAAAGCCGCAAAATACCGTCAAAGTTCACATATTCGTCACAAAAACTTCGAAATTTTGCCATTGGAATATTGAGACGGTGACGGCTCATTTCATGTACAATAAGTTTCGTGATGATTAACGAGGGGGACTGACAGATGCAAAAGTGGATTATGTTCGTATTGTTCGTTGCTGCGGGCGTTTTGGGGCTGGGTGTCCTCTTTAACGATATTTCCGAGAAGCAGGCCGAAGCCGCCGCGAGCAAAGCGGAAGCTGGTACGACGTTGAAGTTTACGATGAGCAATTGGAAGTTCGACAAGCCGGAATATCAAGTCAAGGCGGGCGAATCGTTGAAGGTGTCGCTCGTATTGGCTGAAGGCGTGCACGCGCTGGAAGTGAAAGACCTGGGCATCAAGCTGGACGGCCAAAATCGTTCTGTCGATTACAAATTCGAGAAGCCCGGCACGTACGAAGTGATCTGCACTCTGCCTTGCGGCGAGGGACATGCGGATATGAAAGCGAAGATTGTCGTTCAATAAATGTCGTGATCCCAAGCAGGCCGTTCCTTTTTTTGATAAAGGAGCGGTCTGCTTTTTTTTGCTTAGGGCCGGTATTGGAGCGTATACTGAACGATAGAGGAAAGTATTGACTATAGAAAAGGTGGAACGAAATCGATGCGGATGGTGGATTTGATTCAGAAGAAGCGCGACGGTCATGCGCTGACAGAGGAGGAAATCGGTTTTGTCGTGACCGGTTATACGCAAGGAACGATCCCCGACTATCAGATGTCCGCGATGCTGATGGCGATTTACCTGGTCGGCATGAACGACGAGGAAACGTCGCAGCTGACGCTGGCGATGGCGCGTTCCGGCGATGTGCTGGATTTGTCGGCGATCGGCGGCGTGAAGGTAGACAAGCATTCCACGGGCGGCGTCGGCGATAAAACTTCGTTGATCGTTGCGCCGCTCGTCGCGTCCGCCGGCGTACCTGTCGCCAAAATGTCCGGCCGCGGTCTTGGCCACACCGGCGGAACGGTAGATAAGCTGGAGTCGATTCGCGGCTTTCGGGTGGAGCTGACGACCGAGGAATTCATCCGCAACGTGAACGAAATAAAGCTGGCGCTAGTCGGTCAATCCGGGAACCTCGCTCCGGCCGATAAGAAGATTTACGCCCTGCGCGATGTTACGGCTACGGTGAGCTGCATTCCGCTTATCGCCAGCTCGATAATGAGCAAGAAGATTGCGTCCGGGGCGGACGCCATCGTGCTCGACGTGAAGGTTGGCGCCGGCGCATTTATGAAGGATGTCGAGCATGCTCGTCAGCTGGCGGAGACGATGGTGCGCATCGGCCGTTCTCTCGGACGCCAAACGGTAGCGGTGCTGAGCGACATGGATCAGCCGCTTGGAGCGGAGATCGGCAACGCCGGCGAGGTGCGGGAAGCGATTGCCGTGCTGCAGGGCGGCGGACCGGACGATTTGCGCGAGGTGTCGCTGGCGCTGGCGGCGCATATGACCGTGCTGGGCGGGGCGTATCCCGATTTTGATGCGGCGCGTGCCGGTCTGCAGCAGTCGCTGGAAAGCGGTGCGGCGCTTGAAACGTTCGCCCGCTTCGTCGCGGCTCAGGGCGGCGATGCCGAGCAAATCCGCAATCCGGACCAGCTGCCGAAGGCGGAGCGGGAAGTGAAGTTAGCCGCTGATGAAGGCGGCTACGTGGAGTTCATCGACGCGGAGAAGGTCGGACTTGCCGCCATGCTGCTCGGAGCAGGGCGGCAAACGAAGGAGGATGAGATCGACTATGCGGTCGGCGTCACGCTTCAGCGTAAAGTCGGCGATCGGGTGGAAGCGGGAGACACGCTCGCTCTGCTGCATGCGAACGGTCCGCACGACGATGGCCTGGCCATGCTGCGCAGCGCCTACCGAATTGGACCGAAGCCGCCGGCTGCCAAGCCGCTCATTTACGATGTTATTCAATAGCCGACGTATGGAAGGCGCCGGGCTGCGTGGAGCAGCCGCGGCGCTTTTTTGTCGTTATTTTTACCGGGCGCATCCCACTCCTTCCGAATATTTCCTTGTCAACTCGTCAACACTAAGAAGTAGCAAGTGAAAGATGACCATTGTAGAGGAGAAGATTGCACATGTTCAAGAAGGGCTTCATTACGATGATCAGTTTCGCTCTGATCCTGGCGCTGCTCGCGCCGGCGGCATTCGCCGAAGAGAAAAAGGCTGCGCAGCCGGTCGATCTGGCCCCGAACGCCAAGTCGGCGGTGCTTCTGGACGCGGATACGGGCACTGTCATATTCGACAAAAATAAAGACGAGAAGCTGCCTCCCGCCTCCATCACGAAAATCATGACGATGCTGCTGATCATGGAAGCGCTCGATCAAGGCAAAATCAAGATGAACGAAAAGGTGCGGACGAGCGAATACGCAGCGTCGATGGGCGGATCGCAAATTTTCCTGGAGCCGGGGGAAGAAATGACGGTCGAGGAAATGCTGAAGGGGATTGCGATGGCCTCCGGTAACGACGCTTCGGTGGCGATGGCGGAGAAGATCGCGGGCTCGGAGCAAGCGTTCGTAGCGATGATGAACGAGCGCGCCCAGCAGCTGGGGATGAAAAACACGCATTTTGTCAATCCGAACGGCTTGCCGGTTGCCGACCATTATACAACGGCTTACGATATCGCGATCATGTCTCGCGAGCTGCTGAAGCATGAGGAAATTACGAAATTTACCGGGACGTATCAGGACTATCTCCGTAAAGATACCGAGAAGCCGTTCTGGCTTGTGAATACGAATAAGCTTGTCCGTTTTTACCCAGGGGCGGACGGAATGAAGACCGGGTATACGAGCGAGGCGAAATTTTGCTTGTCGGCGACGGCAAAGCGGGACGGGCTGCGGATGGTGGCGGTTGTGCTCGGGGAGCCGAATACGAAGACGCGCAACGCGGAAGTGTCGCAAATGCTGGACTATGCGTTCTCTCAATATACGAATTATCCGATCTTCAAGACCGGCGACAGCTTGGGCTCGTTCAAGGTGAGCAAAGGCGAAGTAAGCGAGGTGCCGATGACGGCGAAGCATCCTTACAGCCTGCTGCTGAAGAAAGGCGAAGCGGCGCAGGGCATCCGCCATGAAGTGCAGTTCGATACGAACCTGAAGGCACCGATTGCCATAGGACAGACGGTCGGCAAAATCGTCATCTATAAGGACAATACGGCAATTGCCGAGTATCCGCTGCAGTCGCCGTCCGAAGTTAAGGCGGCCAGCTGGTGGAAGCTGTTCAAGCGCTCGATGAGCAATATGTTCTCGTAATCAAACGGTCCCCGCAAAGTACACGGAATAATCTTCGACAGCTTTAACGTCACTTTGTGGGGGGTTGGATTGTGGGGTCCCCGAAAAGTATTCGGAATAAACTTCGACAGCATCAACTTCACTTTTTGGGGTAGGGTGTCGCCTTTCTTCTAGTTTTGTCGGGGGGCAGGAATCCGCTTCTTCTTCGTAGAATTTGTGGGACAAGCATGAAGAAGGAGTGAGTCACCGATGAGTCTTCAAATGGAACTGGAGCATGGCAGGAAGGCGTTGATCGTTCGCCTGAAAGGCGAACTCGATCATCATACCGCCGAAGTGGTGAAAAGCCGCATGGAGGAAGCCATCGTCTCGGGGGATGTGCGCAATGTGATCCTGAGCCTCAGAGACTTGTCCTTCATGGACAGCTCCGGCCTCGGCGTCATCTTGGGGCGATACAAACAAATTTCAGCCAAAGGCGGCAAAATGGTCGTTTGCGACGTATCGCCTGCCGTCTACCGATTGTTTGAGCTGTCGGGTCTGTTCAAGATCGTAACCGTCCAGGAGAATGAAAAATCCGCAATCTCCAGTCTGGAGGCGGTCTAATGAGCGACAAGAACATGATGAAGCTGTCCTTCTCCGCTCGCTCCGAGAACGAGTCGTTCGCCCGGGTTGCGGTTGCAGCGTTCATCTCCCAGCTGGATCCTACGATGAACGAGCTGACCGACATTAAGACGGTCGTATCCGAAGCGGTGACGAACAGCATCATACACGGGTACGACAACGATCCGAACGGGATCGTCACCATCACGACCGAGATCGAAGGCGATATGATCCGCATTACGATCGAAGATCAAGGCAGCGGCATATCGGACTTGGAGCAGGCGAGACAGCCGCTCTATACGTCGAAGCCGGAGCTTGAGCGGTCAGGCATGGGCTTTACCATTATGGAAAATTTCATGGACGAAGTGGACATTACGTCAGCACCCGGCGCAGGGACCCAAATCCGTATGAGCAAGCGCATGGAATCGAAAAAAGCTCTTTACAATTAGGGGTTTGATCTATGGATGTAGATTTGAAGAACGCCTCTCACAGCTACCTCGACGATACCGAAGTCAAACGGTTGATTGCGCTCAGTCAAAGCGGAGACGGGCTGGCCCGGGAAACGCTGGTGAATTGCAATATCCGGCTCGTTTGGTCGGTCGTGCAGCGCTTCCTGAACCGCGGTTACGAAGCGGAGGATTTGTTTCAAATTGGCTGTATCGGTCTGTTGAAATCAGTGGATAAGTTCGATTTGTCGTACGACGTGAAATTTTCAACGTATGCCGTTCCGATGATTATCGGGGAAATTCAACGGTTTCTCCGCGATGACGGGACACTGAAGGTAAGCCGCTCGCTGAAGGAGCTCGCCAACAAAGTGCGCAAGACGAAGGACGAGCTGTCGAAGCGGATCGGCCGTCTGCCAACGATCAAAGAAGTGGCGGATGAGCTCGGCATTACGCCCGAGGAAGTCGTCTTTGCGCAAGAAGCCGGCAAGCCGCTGTCGTCGATTCACGAGACTGTGTTCGAGAATGACGGCGACCCGATTACGCTGATGGATCAAATCGCCGACGATACGCAGGACAAATGGTTTGAGAAGCTGGCCCTGAACGAAGCGATCGGATCGCTTAGCGAGCGGGAGCGGCTGATCGTCTACTTACGGTATTTCCGGGATCAGACCCAGTCGGAGGTCGCCTCTCGGCTCGGCATCTCACAGGTGCAGGTATCGAGGCTCGAGAAAAAAATATTGCAATCGATTCGAGACCAGATCGCGCAATAGCGGTCTGGTTTTTTCGTTGCCCGGAACCTTGGTTGAGGCACGATGAAGGCTTTATATAAGCTTATTGCAAAAGTTTGGCATCCCAACCGGCGATTAGCCGGTTCTTTGTTGTTCCATACTAGGATCATCCAGAACGGGGAGGGATTCGTATGAATGATGGCGTCCCCTGCCTCTACATACGGCTCCGGCGGCGCGCCCGGGTCCGGCGCGGGGTCGGCATCCGGCTTGGCGACATCGCGCAGATGATTGCGGAGCCGCAGATGGAGGAGACGCTCCGGCAGCTGGAGCTGATTCGTCCGAGCAAGGAAGACGGCAATCGGGTGTTGATCGATATGATGCTCATTGTCCGCAGTGTGAAGGAAGCGTTTCCGAATATTCAGATCGAACAGTTCGGAGAGCCGCACGTGCTGGTGGAAATCGAGGAGGCCGAGCGCCGTTCGAACATCGTCGCGATCGTGCTCGTTTGGCTGCTGCTTTTTATCGGTTCGGGCCTGGCGATTATGAATTTCCACGCCGATGTCTCGATGCTAGAGGTTCACCGCCGCATCTATGAGCTTGTGACCGGGCACCGCGTCGATCATCCGCTTCTCCTGCAAATCCCTTATTCGCTTGGCATCGGGATCGGAATGGTGCTGTTCTTCAATCATTTGTTCAAGAAAAAATTCAACGAAGAGCCCAGCCCGCTTGAGGTGGAGATGTTCATGTATCAGGAGAACGTGAATCATTACGTCATTACGGAGGAATACCGCAAAATCCACGACCGGGAACAGCGCGGTGACAGGCCGTGAGCGGGCTGCTGCTCGGGGCGGCGGCGGCTTTCCTCGGTCTGGCCGGCGGTCTGGCCGTAGGAAGCGGCTTTGTCGCCTTTCTTGTCGTGCTGGACATCATCCCGCGGCTGACACAGCTTACGAAATCGCGGCGATTTCTGCATACGTACGAGGGAGCGGTTATCGCCGGGGCGTTATTTTTTACATGGGCGGACTTTTACGACTGGCGTGCCTCCATGTTTCCGCTTGGAGCGGCGGCGGTCGGATTGTTTGCGGGCTGCTTCGTCGGCATGCTCGCTGCGGCGTTGACGGAGGTGATCAACGTGCTGCCCGTGCTGGCAAGAAGGGTCGGGATGGAGCGGTATATCGCTTGGCTGCTGCTCGCCATGATTTTGGGCAAGGTCGCCGGTTCGTTGTTCGAGTGGCTTTTTTACATCGGGGAGGGTTAGTATGATGAAGAAAATGTTGAATTTCGGGCGCAGTCATCACATTAGCGCGCCCGACGCTTCGGGAGCGGACGGACGTTCGGGCAACGATGAAGCGAAGCTGGAAATCGACCGTGAAGGCAATATTATTCATCGCGAGCTGGAAGACCCGAGCGGGAGGCTGCCGGAAGGCATGACAGCGGAAGAGATGCGGATGAAGCATGAGGACGATATTCCGCATTCTCTGGACGAGGTCAAACGGCTGCTTGAAGAACGGTGCGGATTGACGAAGAGCTTCGATCTGGTGCTGCGCGAGATGGTGTTCGGCGGCCGCCGTACCGGCATTTTCTACGCCAACGGATTGGTGAAGGACGCCGTTCTGACGGATGTTCTTATGCGATTGACGTTCACGGATCCCGATGAAGTCGAAGAGAAGGCGCTGCAGGCGTTTGACGAGCAGCTCGTGCCGCACATTCAGGTGGCGAAGGCCGATACGATGGAGAAAGCCGTCGACCTCGTGTTCAGGGGCGGAACGGCGCTTTTCATCGAAGGGGAGTCGACGGCGATTGTCATCGACGCCAAGAGCTTTCCGTCACGCACGACGCAGGAGCCCGATCTGGAGCGCGTTATCCGCGGCTCGCGGGACGGCTTCGTCGAAACGTTAATGACGAACGTGTCGCTCGTGCGGCGACGTGTCCGCGACCCGCGCCTTAAGCTCGAGCTCGCAGAAGTCGGGGAACGAACCAAAACCGACGTTTGCGTCGGCTATATCAGCGATATCGCCGATCCGCATCTGGTGAAGCATGTAATGGAAAAAATCAAGGAGCTAGAGCTTGACGGATTGCCGCTGGCGGAGAAGCAGCTGGAGGAGGCGATCATCAAGAAGGGCTGGAATCCGTATCCCCTTGTGCGATATACGGAGCGGCCGGACGTCGTTGCGGCGCATATGCTGGAAGGGCATGTTGTCGTGTTCGTTGATACGAGTCCGAGCGCCATGGTTTTGCCGACGACGTTCTTTCACCACCTGCAGCATGCCGAAGAATACCGGCAATCGCCGTTTACCGGCACGTATTTGCGCTGGGTGCGCTTCCTTGGCGCGTTTGCTTCCGTGTTCCTGCTGCCGATGTGGCTTCTGATGGTCAAGGATCCGGCGTACAAGCCTCCGCTGTTCGAGTTTGTCGGACCGGCGAAGTCGGCCCATCTGCCGATCATTGTTCAGTTCTTGCTGGCAGAGCTTGGGATCGACCTGATGCGGATGGCCGCCATTCATACCCCCGGGCCGCTGGCTACCGCAATGGGTCTCGTTGCCGCCGTGCTTGTCGGACAGATCGCCGTGGAAACCGGGCTGTTCGTCAACGAGGTGATATTGTATCTCGCGATCGCAGCGATCGGCATGTTCGCTACGCCGAGCTACGAGCTGTCTATGGCGAATCGGCTGAGCCGGCTTGGCCTGCTGCTGGCTACGGCCTTATTGGGCGGACCCGGGTTTATCGTATTCTCCACATTGTGGGTCATCGTGCTGACGGTACAGCGATCGTACAACTCGCCGTATTTGTGGCCGTTCATACCGTTTAATTTCATGGGCTTGTTGTCGGTGATCGTCCGCAGGCCGATTAATACGGCGAAGACGAGATTGAGCCTTACGAAAACAATTGACGGTACCAGACAGCGGACTTGATGAAAAATGGTACAGCCGGGGCCTTCGAACAAACCCGGCTGTTTCTTTATGCGCGCTAGCCTTATTGTCAATCGTGCCGGGGTGTGTTACTTTTATTCATATGCTTTGCGTACAACTCCCAAGCGATTAACATAAAGGAAGAGGTCATTCTATGTACTTGCACGGAACGAGCACCATTAACGATAAAGGTCATTTGGAGATCGGCGGCGTCGACGCAACGAAGCTTGCCGCCGAATATGGCACTCCGCTGTACGTATTCGACGAGGCGCTTGTTCGCCGCCGCTGCCGCGAGTTCGTCGAAGCGTTTCGCGAGTCCGGCATGAAGTTCCAAGTCGCCTATGCGAGCAAAGCGTTTTGCGTGAAGGCGATGTGCCGCATCGTGGAGGAAGAGGGACTGTCGCTGGACGTCGTCTCGGACGGCGAGCTGTATACGGCGCTGGAAGCCGGTTTTCCGGCCGGGCGGATCCATTTTCACGGCAACAACAAGACTCCGCAGGAAATCGAAATGGCGCTAGACGCCAAGATCGGCTGCTTCGTCGTCGACAATTTCGTAGAGCTGCATATGCTGAACGCGCTGGCCGGGGAGAAAGGCGTAAAAGCGAACGTATTGTTCCGCGTCACGCCGGGCGTTGAAGCGCATACGCACGAATATATTTCCACCGGGCAGGAGGATTCGAAATTCGGCTTCGACCTTCAGAACGGCTCGGCTATGCGGGCGCTGCAGGAAGCGAAGGAGCTATCCCAGCTCGTACTGCTTGGGCTGCATTCGCACATCGGCTCGCAAATTTTTGAGGTGGAAGGGTTCCGCCTGGCCGCGGAGAAGGTGGCGCAGTTCTCGGCTCGCGTGCGGACCGAGCTTGGCCTGACGTTCCCGGTCATTAATTTGGGCGGAGGCTTCGGTATCCGTTATACGGAAGATCATACGCCGCTGCCGATGGGCGAATACATTCGGGCCATTACCGACGCGGTGAAGAAGCAGTTCGCGCAGGTGGACTACCCGCTGCCGGAAATTTGGATCGAACCGGGCCGCTCGATTGTCGGCGACGCGGGTACGACGTTGTACACGGTCGGAACGATGAAGGATATCCCCGGCGTACGCAAATACGTAGCTGTA
This sequence comes from Paenibacillus chartarius, assembly GCF_042432825.1. Classification (NCBI taxonomy): domain Bacteria; kingdom Bacillati; phylum Bacillota; class Bacilli; order Caryophanales; family Paenibacillaceae; genus Paenibacillus; species Paenibacillus chartarius. The sequence goes on from NZ_JBHLWN010000071.1 coordinate 70,706, forward strand.
GACGGCGGGATGACGGACAATCCGCGTCCGGCGCTCTATGAGGCCAAGTATGAAGCCATGCTGGCGAACCGGGCTCGAGAAGCTTGCGAGGAAACCGTATCGATCGCAGGCAAATGCTGCGAGAGCGGGGACATGCTGATTTGGGATTTGGATTTGCCGCGGGTGAAGGTCGGCGACATTCTCGCCGTATCCTGTACGGGGGCATACAACTATGCTATGGCGAGCAATTACAATCGGATCCGCCGTCCGGCGGTGGTGTTCGTCCAGAACGGCCAGAGCGATTTGGTGGTGCGGCGCGAAACGTTCGGCGATCTCGTGAACAACGACGTGATCCCGGAGCGATTGGCGCGTGTCCAGCAGCAGGTGCCGAGTGTTTGACACTGGGCAGGCGTAAGCTGAGCGGAAGGGACTGACGGCGGAAGCCGTCGGTCTCTTTGTGGTATTTACGGAACCGCTGCGTTGCTGTTGAAAATGGAGCTGCCCGGTCGAGCAGGAGGAATAGGAGACCTTTCCGAACGGCTGGCTTAGAGCACCCCGAGTTGGTTATACTTGGTAGCAGATATGTTTGCTCCCGGACCATATGGATCCGTTAGGCTAAACATGAACTTATACTCTATGAATGATAGGACGGACTGACGATGACACGTGAACGACAAAGCCCCGGCGGACGCCGCGGGGCAAAACCTGCCGCTCCCCGCACCGAAGGTACCCGGCGCGGCGGAGCGGCAGACCGGCGCGGCCCGGCGCGCGCCGAAGGCGGCCGCGGGCCCGCCAGGCCGGCGGGCCGCGGCGCGGGAGGCGGTCCGGCTGCGCCGTGGACCGCAAGAAGCGGCGGCGCGCCCGGACGCGCGCCGCAAGGGCGGCCCGGCGGCCGCAGCGCCGCCGCCGGGGGCCCTCGCCCCGGCGCCGGCCTGACCGGCCGGCGCAAGGGCGAGTGGTTCGAGGTGGCGCTGCCCGACCACCTCGCCGGAGCGGGGCTGCGCGGCGTCGCCCCGCATTTGCCGCTGCCGCCGAAGCTGCTACGGGAAATGTCGGCGAACAATATGATCACCGTGCAGGGCAAGCAGCTTCGGCTCCGCTTGTTCCCGCGCGAGCCGCACGGGATTCCGGCCGACTGGATGGACTTGAACATCCTGTACGAGGATGATTTCTCGCTCGTCGTCAACAAGCCGGCCGGCGTCGAAATCCACCCGAGCGTCAAGGGTCAGCGCGGAACGCTCGCTAATGCCGTAGCCGCGTACTACGAAACGACGGGGCAGGCGGTGAAGGTGCGGCCGATGCACCGTCTCGACAAGGATACGACCGGCCCGGTGCTGTTCGCGAAGAACGAATTCGCGCAAGCCGTCTTCGAGCGGGCGCTGCGCGACAAAGAGGTCGACCGCGAGTACATCGCGATCGCCGAAGGCGTTATGCAGAAGAACAAGGACAAAATCGATCTGCCGATCGGCCAGGACCGCGGCCATTCAACACGCCGGCGCGTGAGCGAAACGGGCGAATCGGCATTGACCTATTACAACGTCGACGAACGGTTCCGCGACCATACGCTCGTGCGGCTGACGCTCGGCACCGGGCGTACCCACCAAATCCGCGTCCATTTGTCGGCCATCGGCCACCCGATCGCCGGAGACGGCATGTACGGCGGCGGCCGACGCTACATCCAGCGCCAGGCGCTGCACGGCGAGAAGCTGTCATGGGCGCATCCGTGGACCGGAGACAAGCAATCCGTGCGCGCTCCGCTCCCGGACGATATGATCTGGGCGATCAACGAGCTGCGCAAGGGGCGTTAACAGCTTTGTTCTGCACTGATCGAACGACATGGTTCCCAACGTTTGGCTTTGACGGCCGGATGGTGTACAATCTACCTTATGAACTATGAAGGAGGCTCCACTTATGAGCAAACAAGCGAAAATTAAGCTGGCGGGCGGCGGTGAAGTGCTGATCGATCTGTTCGAGAAAGACGCGCCGAACACAGTGGCGAACTTCGAGAAGCTGGCAAACTCCGGTTTCTATAACGGACTGAATTTCCACCGAGTGATTCCGGGCTTCGTGGCGCAGGGCGGCTGCCCGCACGGCACGGGCACCGGCGGACCGGGCTATACGATCAACTGCGAAATCAACCCGAACAAGCACGAGCGCGGTACCCTGGCGATGGCGCATGCCGGCCGCAACACAGGCGGCAGCCAGTTCTATATCTGCTACCAGCCGCAGCCGCACTTGGACGGTCAGCATACGGTATTCGGCAAAGTAACGAAGGGCATGGAATACGTTGACGCCTTCAAGGGCCGCGACGTGATGGAGAAAGTGGAAGTCGTTGACGTGTAAGATGGTGTTGGCAAGAAGTCCTGAAGCTAGCTCAGGGCTTCTTTTTTTCATGCTTTACCCCAAGAAATGATAGAAGCAGCTTTACAACGGATGCACCTAGCGTAACCATATATGTTTCCGTTCTTGCCCGAATGGACTTTATTGGAATGACGTATTTGATCGGAGGATTCATGTGAACGTGCAGCCATTTTACCCTATCGACGGCCATTAGCAGTAAATGCCTGCGTATATACAGGCATCTTTGCCGCGAAGGGGCGGCTATGAACGCTTTGAATGCAGATGCCTGCACTTTCGCAATAATCGAAACCAGTCGAGCAAGCTGTTGGCGAGATTCCTGTATGTATGCAGGCAATTTTGGCCACCCCCGTTTCTTGTGAACCCTTTCAAGTAAGTTCCGTCAAGCTATGCGGAAAACCTTGTGAGCTATAACGCTGAAAGCATTGCGAGTTGGGTGAATGACGTCCTTCCTCGTAGGGATAGGGAGCTTTACGATTTTAACCTGATGACTCTTCTTTTAACAAAGTAAGCTGTTTTTGATCATCCTCGGGGACATGCAGTTTATTCCATGTCTAGAAATTATTTGGGATGGTACGATGTTCACAACCTATACTTAGCGCAGGCAACAAGCATCAAGAAGAATGCTTTCACTTGAAATTCCCCTCCAAAATACTGAACACCCATTTTCACAAAAATCAAGCAGGATGCTGTCCAGCCAAGCGCACCTTATCGACATTTCCAAACCGTGATGTTAACCTATTCATAAAATATTATAGACCTATCGTTATACTGGGGATTGAAATATGGAATCGTAAGTGTTATTATTTTCACGTAGTTAGTATCTCTAACGTTTTACTAGTTACTTAACGTTCAACCTCGGGGCTGGGTGAAATTCCCAACCGGCGGTGATACGCCCGCGGCTTACCGCAGCCGCCCGGCGTTCAGTCCGTGACCCGTACGCCAAGCAAGAGCAGCGCTAGCGCTGCAGGTGTCCGGTGGACCCGGTGCAATTCCGGGACCGACAGTATAGTCTGGATGGGAGAGGGAGACGAACGCGTTGCTTTGGGTTTCGTTAGCTGGTATTTTTTCTTTGTGTCGAAAGGGTCGGTGACGACCTCTATTTCGATATGCCCTGCCGGAGGCGACTTCTTGAGAATGAACTGGGCAGGCAAAAAGAAGAACCGGGGCTCCAGGCTGTCCTTCAGTGGCAGACAGAGCTTCTATTGAGGCTACACGAAACCGGAAAGCCAAGCCGCCGGTCGTATCCGTACCTACGCCCCGTTCCGCGCGAACGGGGCTTTTTCGTTTGGTACATACTGAGAAAGGGAGGGCCAAGTATCTATGCTTCGATTTTGCCGGCTATGAGCGGATAAATATTGCGGTCCCCATAACTCGGCATACCGTAGGCCGGATCGGCGTGGTAGCATGACCGAGCGGCTGCGCGAACAATATCTACAAGCAGGAAGAGCGGGTGTAACGAATGTTTACTGGTCTGATCGAAGAAATCGGCGAGCTGCGCCGCATCCATAAGCAAGGCCAAGCGATGGTGCTGACAGTTGGCGCCCGCCGCATTCTGGACGATGTGAAGCTGGGGGACAGCATTGCCGTCAACGGCGTCTGTCTGACGGTGATTTCCTTCGACGCCGTTTCCGTCTCGATGGATGTGATGCCGGAAACGTTCCGCAAGACGAACCTCAAGCAGCTGTCGGCAGGCGACCCCGTTAATTTGGAACGGGCGATGTCGATGGCCTCGCGCTTTGGCGGCCATATTGTTCAAGGGCATGTCGATTCGGTTGGAACTATTGTGGGCCGCCGCAGCGAAGAGAACGCCGTTGTGTTTCATGTCGAGCCGGAGGACCCGGAGAAGCTGAAGTACGTGCTGGCGGGCGGATCGATTACGATTGACGGCATCTCCTTGACGGTAGTGGACGTAACGGACCACAGCTTTTCAGTATCGATCATCCCGCATACGCTGGCGGAGACGGTGCTGCAGCATAAGCATCCGGGGGATACGGTCAACCTAGAATGCGACATCCTTGGCAAATATGTGGAGCGGCTGTTGAATTTTCAAAAGCCCGGCGCTGCAGGCGGGAAAACAGGCAGGTTGACGCAAGCGTTCCTGCAGGAGCACGGATTTATGTAAACAGATAGGAGTGAGACCGATGGGAGAAATCAAATTCAATGCCATTGAAGAAGCGATCTACGATCTCATTCTGGGCAAAGTCATCATTGTCGTCGACGACGAGGACCGCGAGAACGAAGGAGATTTCATCGCGCTCGCCGACAAAGCCAATGCGGACGTCATTAATTTTATGATCAAGGAAGGCCGCGGGCTCGTCTGCGTACCGATTACCGAAGAGCGGGCGCAGGAGCTTGATTTGCCGCCGATGGTCAATCATAATACGGATTATCATGGTACGGCTTTTACCGTTTCGATCGATCATAACGATACGACAACGGGGATCTCCGCCTATGAACGGGCACGCACGGTGCAGGCGTTGATCGATCCGAAGACGAGACCGCAGGAGTTTCGCCGTCCGGGGCATATTTTCCCCTTAATTGCACGCAAAGGCGGAGTGCTGCGGCGTACGGGGCACACGGAGGCTGCCGTCGATTTGGCGCGGATGTGCGGCTCTTATCCGGCTGCAGTGATCTGCGAGGTGATCAAAGAAGACGGCACGATGGCGCGCGTTCCGGATCTGATGGAAATTGCCGCCAAGCATGACCTCAAAATCATTACGATTCACGATTTGATCCGTTACCGCAACGAGAAGGAAAAGCTGGTCAATCGCGAGGTAGAGATCAATTTACCGACCGACTTCGGTACGTTTAAAGCCATTGCATATACGAACGAGGTGGATCAGAAAGAGCATGTGGCGCTGGTAAAGGGCGAAATCGACGGCAATACGCCGACGCTCGTCCGCGTCCATTCGGAATGCTTGACCGGCGACGTCTTCCACTCCAACCGCTGCGACTGCGGCCCGCAGCTTGCTGCCGCCCTGCAGCAAATTACCGATCACGGCTCCGGCGTGCTGCTTTACATGCGTCAGGAAGGCCGCGGCATCGGACTGATCAATAAATTGAAGGCTTATGCGCTGCAGGAGCAGGGATTCGACACGGTTGAGGCGAATAATAAGCTGGGATTTGGAGCGGATCTTCGCGATTACGGGATCGGGGCGCAAATTTTGAAAGACCTCGGTGTCCGCCAAATTCGGCTGATGACGAATAATCCGCGCAAAATCCGCGGCCTGGAGGGCTACGGGCTCGAGGTTGTCGAGCGGGTGCCGATCCAGATGAAGGAAAATGAAAGCAATACGAATTATCTCCGTACGAAGAAGCTGAAGCTCGGACATATGCTGCAGTTTGACGAGCTGACGGATTCGGCGGGCATTTAAATAATAACTCAACCACCATATGAAGGAGACATCGACCATGAAAGTTTACGAAGGACAATTAATCTCGCAGGATTTGAAATACGGCATCGTTGTAGGGCGCTTCAATGAGTTTATCTCTTCCAAGCTGCTGAGCGGCGCTCTTGACGCACTGAAGCGTCACGGCGTGCAGGATGACGAGATCGAAGTCGCTTGGGTTCCGGGGGCTTATGAAATTCCGCTGATCGCCCAGAAGATGGCCGAATCGAAAAAATACGATGCGGTCATCACGCTTGGAGCGGTCATTCGAGGCTCGACGCCGCATTTTGACTTCGTATGCAATGAAGTTTCCAAGGGCGTGGCCGCGATTTCGCTGCGCACTGGAGTACCGACGATCTTCGGTGTCCTGACGACCGATTCGATCGAGCAGGCTATCGAGCGGGCCGGTACCAAGGCTGGGAACAAAGGCTGGGAAGCGGCGACCACGGCGATTGAGATGGCGAATCTGGCGCAGCAGTTCATGGAATAATGAAGGTCACGTACAAGCTCGAAGTATTTGAAGGGCCGCTCGATTTGCTGCTCCATTTGATTGATAAGAGCGAGATCGATGTCTATAATATCCCGATCAAAGAGATCACGGATCAATATCTCGAGTACGTACAGGCGATGCAGGAGCTGGAGGTGACGAGCGAGTTTCTCGTCATGGCCGCTACCTTGCTCGCGATCAAGAGCAAGATGCTCCTGCCGAAGCCGCCGGTGATCGAGTATGAGTTCGAAGATTATTACGACGAGGACTACGATCCACGTGCGGAGCTTGTCGAGAAGCTGGTGGAGTACCGCAAGTTTAAGGCGATTGCGGACTCGCTGCGGGAGAAAGAGCTGGAGCGCAGCTTGATTTATACGAAGGAGCCGGAAGACTTGACGCCGTTTCGTCCTACCGTTCAGCAAAATCCCGTCGAAGGTCTCGACGTGACGGATTTGCTGCAGGCGTTCCGGCGGACGCTGCGCAAGATGGTGACGCGTAATGCGGTCGCCCGGATTCAGCGTGACGAAATTTCCGTCAAAGACCGAATGAAGCAGGTTGTTGAGCTGCTTGTCGAGCGCGGCGGCAGACTGCTGTTCTCGAAGCTGTTCGACGAAAACGATCTGTCCAAGGATGAAGTGATTGTCACGTTCCTTGCGCTGCTGGAGCTGATGAAGGTCAAGCAGATTGAGTGCTATCAGCACCGTCTGTTTGACGATATTGTCATTCAAGCGAGAGAGGGGGCGAATGCAGATGGATTTTGGGGCGATGAAATCAGTTATTGAAGGCTTGTTGTTTGTGGCCGGAGACGAAGGGCTCGATGCGAAGGAGATCGGCGACGTGCTGGAGGTCGATACGCATCTCGCGCGAGATTTGGTGAAGGAGCTGCAGGCGGAGCTGAAGCGCAAGAAGCGCGGTCTGCAAATCGTCGAGGTGGCGAACGCGTTCCGGATGACTACCGTGCCGGCACACGCTCCGTACTTCGAAAGGCTTGCCGCGGCTCCGACCCGGTCTTCGCTGTCGCAGGCGGCGCTCGAAACGCTGGCTATCGTAGCCTATAAACAGCCGATTACCCGCATCGAGATTGAAGAGATTCGCGGGGTGAAATCGGACCGTGCGTTGCAAACGCTTGTAGCGAAAGAATTGATTCAAGAAGTGGGCAGAGCCGATGCGGTCGGCCGGCCGATTCTGTACGGAACGTCGAAACAATTCATGGATTACTTCGGGCTTCGCTCGATGGAGGATTTGCCGGACTCGTCCGCCTTTGAGGGAGCATTCGATTTGGAGGAGGAGACGAAGCTGCTGTTTGACAAGTTCGATGACAGCGAACAGATCACGATCGACGACGTGGAGGAAGAGCTGTAAGAGGCTGGCTCAAGCCATACCTTCCTTCCGGAACCAGGCAAATTTAATAAAACGAAACGCCAGGCGCAGCTTTCATAAGATGCGTTTTTTTGGCATATGCAGACGGACATTGGCGTCCGCGCGTCCCGTTCCCAATGCCGCGAATGTTTACCTGAATGACCGAACATAATAACTCCGAATCGACAGTCATGCAGCTGCGGTCGGAGTTTTTTGCTATTGCTGCAAGGAGGTAACTACGATGAGTATCACCGCTATGACCGTCTTGATTGTAATTGCCGTACTTGCCGTACTGGTTGCGGTCGTATTGATCAGCCGTATCCGGGTCGAAGTAACGGCGGCGCGCGTAAGGGAGAACGACCGGGTGAGCATATCGGTACGGGCTTTATTCGGATTCGTTCGGTACCGGCTTAACGTTCCGATGATTGATTTCCGAAACTTCAATGAAGGTATTGCCATCAAGCATCAAAGCGCAGGCAGTCCGGGCCTGCCGAAGGAATTTCACCTGAACCGCGAAAACATTCTCGATATGTTCGAGCGGGTGCGTCTCATCATCAAGAACGTATTCAATCTGTTGGAATGGATGAAGAGTACGCTGGCAAAGCTGGAATGTACAGCTTTCCGCTGGCACACGCACGTCGGGATCGGAGACGCTCCGGAGACGGCCATGACGACAGGACTCGTCTGGGGATTGCAAACGTCTGTAGCCGGACTTGTCTTCCAGCGCGTTTGCTTAAAGGCAGCAGCCGATGTACAGGTGTTTCCGCAGTACAACCAGCAAGTATTCGCTACCGAATTGGCCGGCAAATTTCAAATCCGTGTATGGCATGTCGCGGCGGCAGGCTTCAAGCTCATACCGCATATTTGGAAAGCGAAGGGCGATTGGAGAACCTGGAGCCAAATTTTGTTCCAGCCGCGTATGAAAAGTGTTGGTTAGTAACGGCAAGCGGCAAGAACGGCTCATATTTTTCCCGAGACAGGGCAAGCTACGATTGTATGGACCCGCTACTTTAATTGCTTGATACCGCAACAACCTACAACAGCCCAAGGAGGAATTTCACCATGTCTACGCATCCGATCGAAGGCTTAATGAAAGTCGCAATGGAAAATATTAAAGAAATGGTCGACGTCAATACAATTGTCGGCGATCCGGTGGAAACTCAGGACGGCACGATCATCATGCCGATCTCCAAGGTCGGTTTCGGGTTCGCAGCCGGCGGCTCCGAATTCCGCAATGAAACGGATACCGATTATATTACAACTACGCACACGACAATCGCCCGTACGGATGCGCACAACGCCAGCGTTTCGCTTCCGTTCGGCGGCGGCAGCGGCGGCGGTGTCTCCATTACCCCAATTGCTTTCCTCGTCGTCAGCAAGAACGGCAACGTCAAGGTGGTACCGCTGGACAATCAAACCCACATTTGGGAGCGTCTGATCGATTCGGCGCCTCAAGTAGTCGAGAAAGTTCAAAGCATGATTAAAGGCGGCGCCGGTGCGGCAGCCGGAATGGGCGCAGCAGGCGGCATGGCCGGCATGGCCGGTGCGATGCCCGGTATGGCCGGAGGGATGTCCGGAGGGATGACATCGGCAGGCTCGACATCCGGCTCCACGAGCCCGACCGTCAACAAAGGCAACGACAACCAAAACTTTATCGTGTAACCTAGGAAGCCATCCCGCCCGCCGCGGTGATGGCTTCTTTTATTAGTGCGCACTTCCTACATAACGCTCTTTGTCTGCGGAATAATAGAGTCATCTATAGTTTCCTGACCCGTTAAGAAGCAGAAGCCTGCCCTTTTGCAGCAGCACGAGTTTACCCGTCCGAATGAGTAGGCTTGTTGCAACTTTCAGACCGCCATGCACGTCAATGGGGGGGATGATGAGAAGGCTTTGCGGGGGGATTGGACGATGAAGCGTCTTAAGCTGCTTCAAGTATTTGAAGTGGATGGAATTACGCCCAAACGGCAAACGGACCGCTGGAGCTACACCAGCTTGCAGGGCAAGCTGCTGCGGGAATTGAAGCCGATCAAGGTGGGCTCGCATATGCTGCTCTCGCCCGACGATGCCTACGAGCCGGTCCGCTCTACAAAAGTTCAAGCCGTAGATGTGGACGGACACGATATGAGAGTACTGACCCGAAATTCCATTTATCATTTCGAGCTGGTTTAAACGATGAAGCCGCTTCTTTCTGCCAAGGGCTGGAAAGAAAGCGGCTTCATATTGGTTTAAAATATAGGAATGCGTGCCTTGGTGCCGTTATCGCCATAGAGAATCGCTTCCGCACTGAACAGCTCAATGCGCTCGATCGAGGCCTTGAGGGTAGACATCGTAAACTTGTTGTTGCGGAGTGCCGAAAGCAGGGAAGGAATGAGCTTATGGTCCGTGCCTATGAGATGCACGGCTACGCTGTTTTGGTTGACTTTAATGTTGGCTACTTTCATGGAAGTGTCATCTCCTTGATCAGATTTATTATCGGACAAGCTCCTTGCGCAGCCTACCTGCTACAAATGTTAACATAATGTAACTTGCTAAGTGCTCGAACGGTGTTGTCGAGTAGTGACTAGTTTTGACTAGGCTAAAGAGGATGCTGTTGGGTGCTGTCATGGAAAATGATACTTTGCTGCAGGAATGAACAAGGGCCATTTTTTCAAAATGAAAAGCGGCGGTTGGATTCGTTTGTCGGATATATTTTCTACGGATCGAAGCCTCTGGCTTCAGCGAACCGAGCTTCGATTGCAAGCGGCAGGAATATGAATAATATTTCTTCCAGCATGCCATAATACGCTTACATCCCACAAAAGGAGTGATTTACATGGCACAAGGTCAATCCAACAACAACAATATCCTGGTGGTTCCTCAGGCGCGTCAGGCTTTGGAGCAGCTGAAATACGAGGTAGCGCAAGAGCTTGGCATCCAAATTCCGCAGGACGGCTACTACGGCTACATGGCGACTCGCGATACCGGCGCAATCGGTGGTCATATCACTCGCCGTCTCGTTCAGATCGCAGAGCAGCAGCTGTCCGGTTTTGCCCGCCGCTAAGAGCAATAGGTTGATAAAAAATTACGGCCTGCTCCGGTTTCCCGGGGCGGGCCGTTTGCATGCGAAGCCGGGTTGCGAATAGCTTGCTTCGGCTTACCGCTGCACCCTTCTAATGCCTCGTTTGAATGATTCGTGATGGTCGTATTCCTCTTCCTCTTCATTGATATCCAACCCGTCAATAATGGCGTCATTGCCGATTTTCTCTAGTTCTACAAATTCGTTATCCATCATCAATTGCTCCTCTTTATTCGAATAGACCGAATGAATTCTTACGTCGCTCCCGCCTACATCATTCGAGAAGGTATACCTGAATTCCTACCTCTCCATCATGTACATTTCCCGTCGTTGCATAGAATACGTGCTTCGCCATATAATACGAATATACGTTCGTATTACGGGGTGATTAGATGATTAAGCATTACGGACTGACAGATGAAGAAAATGAACTGATCACTGCCTGCGTTGTGCTTCCGATGGTTTTGTCGGTAGTGGAGAAGAACAAATTCGCTATGCAGAGCGAGAAGCTGAGCTTAAAGAAGCTTTATCTCATGGCCGCCGACGTACTGATTTATCGGATCAAAGAGGAAATCGCACATGTAAAGAAAGAGGCGTGGAAGAGCAAGCTTATCGTCATCAAGGGAAAGCCCGATGAGCCGCTAAGCTATGCCTATGCTTGCCGCGGGTTATCGAACAGCCTGGAAATGCCGAAGGAGACCGCCCAGCGGGAGATCGGCGCCGCGCTCGAAAGGTTTATTAGGGATTTGGGGCAATGTTTGGTGAGCCGTTGATGGGGAAATTCAAGATTTCGTTGAGAAGTGATAAATATGAAAGGCTGTCATCGAAATGGAATTGCTGACATCAACAATATTTTGTTTGGCAGCCTAAAGCCATGACTGTCAATTTATAACGAAAATTCGGCTCTTTTGTTCAAGAATCACGTCGACTCCTGCGGTCGCCCGGGAAATAAGGGACGATCGACCTTCGAGTTCGTGATGGGGCAGGTACCGGTCCATGAAGCGTGATTGGCTTCAAGCTGCAGTAGCGCGGGCGCAAACGGCAAGAGGCACCCCAAAGTCAATATAGATGACTTGGGGCGCCTCTTCTTCATTATTTAACAACAATCAGTTCTTCTCGCTATCTCAAGAAATAATACCAATATGCCATTTCAATGGATTCCCCGACCGTCTTCGGTACATAGCCTCCATATCGCGACATTGCATGCGTTTCTGTCCCGCCGGCGAAAGTGCCGATCCCCACGGCTGCAACAAATGCGGTTACGAGAAATAATTTGCTGAATTTGTGTTTCATATTTATTACCTCCTGTTATGTTGTTTACATGTCTGATTATACCTCTGTTTTCAGATACAATCTGTATCGCAGCTCACAATTTGCAATTTATTTATTGGTATTTTGTAAAGAGCCAAGAGAGGGGACCTAAGGTCTTCAAAGAGGAACAGTTGGCTGTAATTTGAGACACATGTGGCTCACGTTTACCAATGCGCTCTTTTGTGATGTGACAAGAATAAGATGAAGGAAATATTTTTGTTATTGTAAGTAGGGGGCTCCATGATTCTGTTGCATAAAAAATTCGGGGCCCTCTTTCGAGAGCCCCTTCATGGGAGAGGAGAAACCGGACGAAGAGCTTATGGGGAAACGTAAGTCTTCTCCGCGGTTGTCTACGACATTCAAGATGTCGATACTCTAATGATGGACAACTTTGCCATTGTTTATACATATGCAGGGAAATTTTTGTGCGAATTCAATGAATGTGCTAAGATATCGTCATAGTTTAGGGAGGAAACGGGTGAACGGGCAGTGAGAGTCATTTCAGGCAGCGCGAGAGGGCGCCCGCTGAAGGCCGTGCCGGGATCGGGCACGAGACCGACGACGGACAAAGTAAAGGAAGCGTTATTCAGCATGATCGGTCCGTATTTCGACGGGGGGGATGTGCTCGATTTGTTTGCCGGGACCGGGGGACTTGGCATTGAGGCGCTGAGCCGGGGGATGGCGCGCGGAGTTTTCATCGATGCGGATGCGAAGAGCGTCGACGTCGTGCGCAGCAATTTGGAGGCGACGAAGCTGACGGAGCAGGCCGAGGTGTACCGCAACGACGCGTTTCGGGCGCTTAAGGCTCTGGCCAAGAGGGAAGCGGCATTCGAACTCGTATTCCTGGACCCGCCGTACCGGCTTAAGCGGATCGTCGAGCTGCTTGACGAGCTGCAAGAGCTGCGGCTGCTGAAGCCCGGCGCTACTGTCGTTGTCGAGCATGACGCCGGCGATATGCAGGAGGAACAGGTCGGGCAGCTGCGGCAGCGGCGGCGGGCCGAATACGGCGATACGGCGATTACGATATATGAATTGGAGGGCAACGCATGACCAAATCGGGATTGAAACACGGCATTACGGTGGCGGTTTACCCGGGCAGCTTCGACCCGGTTACGAACGGGCACCTCGATATCATACACAGGGCGGCAAAGGTGTTCGACAAGCTGATCGTGGCGGTATTGAACAACTCCAGCAAAAACCCGCTCTTCACTTTGGATGAGCGGGTCGAACTGCTTCGTCAGGTAACGAAGGATGTACCGAATGTGGAGATCGATTCGTTCCGGGATTTGCTCGTCAATTACTTGAAAAGCCGGGGTGCCCATCTGGTTGTGCGCGGGCTTCGCGCCGTGTCCGATTTCGAATACGAGCTGCAGATGGCGTCGACAAACCAGAAACTGGACGAGGATATGGAAACGTTCTTTATGACGTCTAAACCGAAATATTCTTATTTGAGCTCCAGCATCGTGAAGGAGATTGCCCGCTTCCACGGTCCGGTCGTCGATCTGGTGCCCCTGGAGGTCGAGCAGGCGCTGCGGATCAAATTCGGTACGGACAAGGCTACGATTTAACCCTGGAGCGGTGTGCGCCGTTCCGGTGGAAACCAAGCGATAACAGGAGCATCAGAAGTATAACGGCGGTCAGCAGCGCTAAGGCAATAACCGGCTGAGGGTATGCAGCGGCGGTGCCCGAAGGCGGTTGGCCCGCTGCGAAGCTTGGGGCGGATCCGAGCCAGCCGCTGACGGGCTCCCACACGGCCAAAGTGAGAACAAAGGAGTAAGCGGCATGCAGCAGCCGGGCAGCGACGAATGGCATATAGCCGAGATCGGTATCGTTCGTAATGCTGCGGACCTGCAGGTGGGAGGAGATGCCGCCCCAGCCTAATACGGCAGCAACCGCCGCCGCCGCGAATGCGCCGCTGAGACCTGACTTTGCGCCGAAAGCGTAAGTGCCGAGATGAATTTCCAAGAGCCCGGTTACTGCACTGCGAACGGCTTCGCCGTAGCTCGTGCTTCCCGTAACGAGCAAGGCGGCGTGCTGAATTATGGACGTCAAGCGGGAGATCTCAATAATTTGGACCAGCACGGAGAAAATGATCATGTATCCGCCGACCATCATCAGCGTCTGAACCGAAGAGGAAACGGCATCGCCCAGCAGCTTGCCGAAGGCGCGGCCGTCCTTCGTATGGGCGTCCTGCATGGCGGTTATTATCCGTTTGGTTAGCGGCTCCGCAGGCAGCGTCCCGGAAGGAGGCTGTCCCGGATGTCCCGGTACATACGTTTCCCGCTCTTGCGATCGCACGGATAGAAGTCTAATTGTCAGACCGACGGCCAGAGCGGCGACAGTATGAACAGCGGCGAGAAGCGCTCCTAAGCGCGCGCTGTGCAGAAAGCCGACGCCGACGATTGTTACAATAAATACCGGAGAGCTTAGATGAGAGACGGCAAGCAGCCGCTCCGCTTCCGTACGCGTCAGAAGTCCTTGCTTCCGCAGCGCCGCCGCCGCCCGCGCACCGGCCGGATGGCCGATCGTTGCGCCTAGAGCAAGCGCCCAGCCGCCGCTCCCCGGTATGCGAAGCAGGTTTCGCATTAATGGATCGAGCAGCGTCCCAAGCGCATGGACGACACCGTAGCCCAGCAGCAGCTCCGATAATATAAGAAAAGGAAGCAGCGCCGGAAAGACGTACTTCCACCAAACGGTCAGGCCTTGCAGGGAAGCGGAGAACGCCTGATCGGGGTAAGCAATGATCGACACGACGAGGATGGCCGCAAACAAGCCGAGCAGCGCCGTCGTGCGCCGTCTGCCGGATGCCTTGGGGTTGCCAGTCATTGCTAAACATCACCTTTCTCGGACAAGAGTTGGTATCATGTGTACGCGCTTGTCCGGGGGTTTAGACCAATACGCCAGGATGTAGTTCAGTGACATCACAGGTTCTGCGAGATGGGGGAGAGCATCATGCCGAGACAGCTGGCACAGCTGCGCCGGTATTTATTGTCGGCGTTTGCGGGGGTAGCCGCCGCTTACGTATTATTTTTCATGCCGCTGCCTTATTACATCTTAATGCCGGGCACTGCGGAGCCTGTCAAGCCGATGGTAAAGCTGGCCAAAGGGGAGCATAACGAGCAAGGGGCTTTCATGTTAACGACGGTGCGCGGCGGGGATGCGAACGTGTTTAACTATGTGGTTGCCCGTTTCCATCCCTATGAAGAACTTGTGAAGAAAGAAGATATGTTCGGCTCGGAGACGCCTCAGGAATATTCGCAGCGGCAGGAATACGTCATGCTGACTTCGCAAAGCGACGCGATGCAAGCCGCTTACCGGAAGGCTGGAATCCCGTATGAGATCGCGGGCGACGGAGTGATGGTAATTCGTACGATTCCGGGCATGCCGGCTGAGAAGGTGCTGCGCGGAGGGGACTACTTATTGAAGGTCGATCAGACGACGATCCATAAAGCACAGGAGCTTCTCGATTATTTGAGCGGCAAAAAAGCCGGCGATACGATCACCTTCACATACCGGCGCGATAAGGCAAACCTGGAAGCGCAGCTTACGCTGGCGACGCTGCCGCAGGAGAAGGATGAGCGGGGGAACCCCCTGCCGCAGCGGGCCGGCCTCGGGATCGTGCCCGGCGACGTGCAGTCGGTGAAAGCTGCCGATCCGGCGCACCAGTTCACAGTGAAGACGGAAGATATCGGCGGACCGTCGGCCGGCCTGATGTTCTCCCTCGAAATGTATGCCCAGCTGACCGGCAGCGACTTGACAAAGGGCTATCGTATTGCGGGAACGGGAACCATCACGCCAGAGGGTAACGTAGGACCGATCGGAGGGATTCAGCATAAGGTGATCGCTGCCGATCGGGAGCAAGCGGAAATTTTCTTTGCTCCGCAAGATGTGTATCCGAAGGAAGGCCAGAAATTTGAGCCTGTGCTCAATTATTCCGATGCCGTGGAACGGGCGAAGGCAATCGGCTCGAAGATGCGGATCGTTTCGGTCGCTACACTGGATGACGCCATAAAATTTTTGAATGAGCTGCCGCCAAAATCAAAATGATGGACATGACTGGTTAAAAATCGCAAAAGGTTGACAAAATAGAAGGAATGTCGCTATAATTATTTTTGTTTGTTTGGAGTGATGCTCATGCTGTTGAATGTGAAGGAAGTCCTGCAGAAGGATGTCCCGGTGAGCCTGCAAGGCCGGCTGGACATGACCCCGTTGTTAGGCTCCCGTCAAGATTTGGCGGGCTTTAGCGCAGCGGATGCCAAGCTGGAAGCAGTCCCCGGAACGGACATGGTCGTCGTTCACGGCAGCGTGAAGCTGGACGTTGAGCAGCGATGCTCGAGATGTCTGGAGCCGGTACATGATCGGCTTACCATTCCGTTTCAAGAGTCGTTTACCCAGTCCAAGGAAGCGGCCAGCTTGGATGAAGATCTCGTTCTCGTCAGCGAGGACAAGGTGGATCTGGATCCATATGTAGAGGAAGCCGTATTGATCGGTATTCCGTACATACCGCTATGCAGCAATGACTGCAAAGGGCTATGCCCCGTCTGCGGCACGAACCGGAACACGGACCCCTGCAGCTGCAAACAAGAGAAAATCGATCCCCGGCTCGCCGGGCTGGCGGATTTTTTCAAAGAGTAAGCGATCGTTGAGTTGTTGAAGGAGGTGTTATGCATGGCAGTACCTTTTCGTAAAGTATCCAAGACTCGTCGCGACAAGCGCCGTACTCACTTCAAGCTGGAAGTGCCGGGCATGGTAAAATGCGAGCAGTGCGGCGAGCTGAAGCTTTCGCACCGCGTATGCAAAAACTGCGGTACGTACAAAGGCAGAGAAATCGTTTCGCAAGCGTAATCCTCTTACGGGATCGAATAACACCTCATTGTTCATCAATGAGGTGTTATTTTTTTGCTTTCTCGCCCATAATTTTATATACTACATGTTAGTACTAGGTAATAAGAAGAGGTGCTAGTCATCACGGAGCTATGGGGAGAGGGTGTGGGCCGAATGGAGAAGCTTCCGAAACGCGAGCGACAACAGCAGCTTCTGGCGGCCATCGACAGAAACCCCTTCGTCACCGACGAAGAGCTGATGCGCACGTTCGGCGTAAGCATTCAGACGGTCCGGCTAGACCGGCTGGAGCTCGGTATTCCGGAGCTGCGTGAACGAATCAAGAGCATGGCGGAGAAGTCGTACGATCAAGTACGTACGCTTCCGCTCCATGAGATTATCGGGGACATAATCGATCTGCAGCTCGATAAGAGCGGGATCTCGATATTTGAAATTCGGGAGGAGCACGTATTCTCCCGCAACAAGATCGCCCGCGGCCATCACATCTTTGCCCAGGCGAACTCGCTGGCGGTTGCGGTCATTAACGACGAGGTAGCGCTGACGGCTTCGGCCGATATCCGCTTTCTTCGGGCCGTAAGGCTCGGGGAGAAGTGTATTGCGAAAGCGTATGTACGATCGTTGTCCCGGGGCAAAGCTAAGGTAGAGGTGCTGACCATGATTGGGGACGAGACAGTATTTCAGGGACAATTCCTGATCTTTCATTCCCGCAAAGATTTACGCAGCAAGAACGAAGGAGGGCATCAGGAGTGAACATCGCTATCGATGTCATGGGCGGAGATCATGCGCCGAAGGAGCCCGTTCAAGGGGCGCTCGAAGCGGCGAGAGAGTGGCCTGACGTTGAGCTGACGCTTGTCGGCGATGAAGCGAAGCTGCGGCCGCTGCTGGCGGGGGCGCCGAGCAATGTGCGTGTGCACCATGCCGCGGAGACGATTGAAGCGGAAGACGAGCCGGTGCGCGCCGTCCGCCGCAAGAAGGATTCGTCGATGGTCGTTGCCGGAACGCTTGTGAAGACGAAGCAAGCGTCGGCAATGATTTCCGCCGGCAATACGGGCGCTTTAATGACGACCGGCTTGCTCGTCGTCGGCCGGATCGCAGGCATCGAACGGCCGGCGCTGGCGTCGATGCTCCCGTCCGCATCGGACTCCGGCATACTTGCGCTGGACCTTGGGGCCAACATGGACGCCTCGCCGCAGCAGCTGCTGCAGTATGCAATAATGGGCAGCATTTATCGCAGCCGTGTCGACGGCATCGAACGCCCGCGTGTCGGGCTCCTCAATGTCGGCACAGAACCGGGCAAAGGCAACGAGCTGACGAAAGCATGCTTCCCGCTGCTGGAACAGGCTCCGATCCATTTTGCCGGCAATGTGGAAGCTCGCGATGTGCTTAAGGGAGCATGCGACGTACTCGTTTGCGACGGCTTCGCCGGCAACATTATGCTGAAGTCGCTGGAAGGCGCGGCCTCATTTATTTTCTCGGCGTTGAAGACGGAATTTACGCGGACTACGCTGACGAAGCTGGCGGCCGGGATTCTGAAGCCCGGGCTTTCCCGATTCCGCAAGAAGATGGACTACACGGAATACGGTGCGGCTCCGCTGCTTGGTATTGACGGACTTGTTTTGAAGTGTCACGGCTCTTCCGATGCGAAGGCGTTCAAGAACGCTGTAAGACAAGCGCGAATTGCAGTCAACAACCGCTTGGTCGGAGCCATATCGGACGAATTTAGCAAATGGGAGGCTGGGGAGCCGAAATGAGCTTGAAATCGGTAGGAGTCATTGGAGCGGGTTATTATGTGCCGGATCGTGTACTGACGAACCGGGACCTGGAGCAGATGGTGGAGACGAATGACGAATGGATCGTTACCCGTACGGGCATCCGCGAACGGCGGATCGCCGCGCCTGAGCAAGCGACCTCGGATTTGGCATACGAAGCGTCCGTCAAGGCTCTGGAGCGGGCAGGCATCACTGGCGAAGACCTCGATTTGATTATTGTGGCGACCATTACGCCGGATATGGCGTTCCCCTCCGCTGCCTGCTTGCTGCAGGAGAAGCTGGGCGCGAAGAAGGCGGCTGCCTTCGATCTCGCAGCGGCTTGCGCGGGCTTCGTTTACGGTTTGGCGAACGCGGCGAACTTCCTGGCAACGGGCATGTACAAGAAAGCTCTTGTCGTCGGGGCGGATTGCTTGTCGCGCATTACGGATTATACGGACCGGAACACATGCATCTTGTTTGGAGACGGAGCGGGTGCGGTCGTACTTGGCGAAGTGCCGGAAGGCCGCGGCTTCCGTTCGTTCGAGCTGGGGGCGGACGGCTCCGGCGGCGAGCTGCTTAAGCTGGAGGGCGGCGGCTCCAAAGCGCCTGCGTCGGCACAAACGCTGGAAAATAAGCTGCACTATATTTACATGAACGGCAACGAGGTATTTAAGTTCGCTGTGCGCATTATGGGCGCAGCTTCGGACGAGGCGCTTCGTAAGGCGGGCATGGGCAAAGAAGACATCGATTTGCTCATTCCGCATCAGGCGAATATCCGTATCATCCAGTCGGCATTAAACCGGCTTGAGCTTTCCGAAGACAAGTGCCACGTCAACATCGACCGGTACGGAAACATGTCGGCGGCCTCCATCCCGGTTGCCCTTGCCGAAGCGGCGGAAGCGGGGAAAGTGAAAGAAGGCGATACGCTGCTTATGGTCGGTTTCGGCGGCGGCTTGACCTGGGGCGCCTCCGTACTGGTTTGGTAAGCAATGGCCGATAATGCGGAGGATGAACTTGACTGTTGGGGAGGATCACCATGGGTAAAATAGCGTTTGTTTTTCCGGGTCAAGGCGCCCAGGCGGTTGGTATGGGGAAGGACGTTTACGAATCGAACGAAACGGCGCGCAGGCGGTTTGAAGAAGCGGACGAGGTGCTGGGCGAAAAGCTCAGTGAATTGATCTTTGGCGGTCCGGAAGATTCGCTGAGAATGACGGCGAACACGCAGCCGGCGCTGCTGGCCACCTCGATCGCATATTTAGAGGCGTTCCGCGCCGCGGGCATTACGCCTGACTATGTCGCCGGCCACAGCCTTGGAGAGTACAGCGCGCTGGTTGCCGCCGGAGTGCTGGATTATGCCGACGCGGTGCGAACGGTCAGAGCCCGCGGCCGGTTCATGGAGCAAGCGGTGCCAAGCGGACAAGGCGCAATGGCGGCTGTGCTTGGCGCAGAACGCGAGGCTCTTGCCGGTCTGTGCGCCGCTGTATCGGCGGATGTCGGCCCGGTCGAGATGGCTAATGTGAACTGCCCGGGACAGATTGTCATCTCCGGCTCGATCGAAGGCGTGCAAGCTGTCTCGGACCGCATCAAAGAAATTGGCGCCAAGCGGGCCAAGCTGCTCGAAGTGAGCGGGCCGTTCCACTCCTCGCTGATGAAGCCTGCTGCCGACATGCTGCGGGAAACGCTCCGTGGAGTGACGCTGCGCAATGCCGTTGTGCCGGTCGTTGCGAACGTGACGGCGCGTCCGGTAACGGAAGCGGAGACGATCCGCAGCTTGCTTGTCGATCAGGTCGTGTCTCCGGTACTGTGGGAAGATACGGTCGCTTGGCTGGCAGATGCAGGTGTCGATACGTTTATTGAAATCGGCTCCGGCACAGTACTCGCAGGATTGATCAAGAAGACGGTCAGCGGTGCCGTTATCCATTCGATTAATAGCGTGGCTGCACTGGAAGCGTTCATGGCGGAAACGAAAGTATAAAACCCTTATCTAGCAGCATTTGGGAGAGGAGTCTGCACTATGCTTACAGGTCAAGTAGCCCTCGTTACGGGGGCGTCGCGCGGCATCGGCCGAGCCATTGCGCTCGCCCTGGCGGAAGCCGGCGCTGACGTAGCCGTGAACTATGCGGGGAGCGAGGGCGCGGCTGCGGAAGTTGTCGAACGCATCGAGGCAATGGGTCGCAAAGCGGTCAAGCTGAAAGCCGACGTCGGGTCTGCCGAGGAGGCGGAGGAGCTTGTTAAGATGACGCTGGAAACGTTCGGACGTCTCGATATCCTCGTCAACAACGCCGGCATTACGCGCGACAATCTGATCATGCGCATGAAGGAAGAGGAGTTCGATCAGGTTATCAATACGAACCTGAAGGGCGTCTTCAATTGCATCAAGGCCGTCACTCGTCCGATGATGAAGCAGCGCTCCGGCCGGATTATCAATATTTCCTCCGTTGTCGGCGTGCTGGGGAACCCGGGTCAAGCGAACTATGTGGCTGCCAAAGCCGGCGTCATCGGCTTGACGAAGGCGACCGCCCGCGAGCTGGCTTCGCGCGGCATTACGGTCAATTGCGTTGCTCCCGGCTTTATCGAAACGGATATGACCGATAAGCTGTCGGAGGATACGCGGGCCGGACTGACGTCGCAAATTCCGCTCGCCCGTCTGGGCCAGCCGGAGGACATCGCTCGCGCCGTACGTTTTCTGGCTTCAAGCGACGCGGCCTATATGACGGGCCAAACGCTGCACGTTGACGGCGGCATGTACATGGGTTAAGAGGCTTGCCTGGCAAAGCCTTGTATCATAACCGGGAAACGGGCCAAGATGTAACCGTCTGCTGAAGTTTGCAGGTGCCTCTGGCATTCTGTACAAGTTTCCCTTATAATACACAGGAGGAGGTGAACCGGATGTCCGACGTATTGGATCGTGTGAAACGAATTGTAGTCGATCGTCTTGGGGTAGAAGAATCTGAAGTCACCCTCGAAGCGAATTTCAAAGACGACTTAGGCGCTGATTCTCTCGATGTAGTAGAATTGGTGATGGAGCTCGAAGATGAGTTCGATATGGAAATCTCCGATGAAGATGCAGAGAAGATTACAACCGTAGGAGAAGTAGTTGAATACATAAAAAAATCTCAAGCGTAAACGACAAGTCCCGCCTTCGTGCGGGGCTTCTCCTCATTTAGACGAAAATATCGCCAAGATCGAGGTGGGAAAGTGAAACGAGTCGTCATCACCGGTATGGGCGTCGTGACCTCCCTGGGTCAGGACCTGGATACGTTCTGGGGCAATCTCATGGCGGGTGTCTCGGGCGTCAGCCAAATCGAGGCGTTCGACGTCAGTGAATATCCAACCCGGATCGCCGCAGAAGTGAAAGACTTCAACCCGGAAGAATATATAGACCGCAAAGATGTCCGCAAAATGGACCGTTTCGCCCAATTCGGCGCCGTAGCCGCTATTAAAGCGCTTCAGGATGCAAAGCTCGATGTTCGCAACGATACCGACCCGGAGCGCGTAGGCGTTTCGATCGGATCCGGCATCGGCGGCCTGCAGACATGGGAAGAGCAGCATAAGACGCTGCTTGAGCGGGGACCGAAGCGGATGAGCCCGTTCTTCATTCCGATGATGATTGCGAATATGGCTTCCGGCCATGTGTCCATCATTACCGGTGCGAAGGGCCCGAATACAACGACGGTGACCGCCTGCGCAACCGGCTCGCACGCGATCGGCGATTCGATGCGCATGATTCAGCGCGACGAAGCCGATGTGATGATCTGCGGCGGCGCAGAAGCGACAATCCGCCCAACGGGGCTCGGCGGCTTCTGTGCGATGCGCGCAATGTCAACGCGTAATGAAGAGCCGACCAAGGCAAGCCGTCCTTACGATATCGACCGAGACGGGTTCGTGATGGGCGAAGGAGCCGGCGTCATCGTGCTGGAATCGCTGGAGCATGCCTTGAAGCGCGGCGCCCGAATTTACGGCGAGCTGATCGGTTACGGCATGAGCGGCGACGCCTACCATATGACCGATCCGGATCCGGACGGCGCAGCTCGCTGCATGGCGAAAGCGCTCAAGGATGCAGGAATTGAACCGACTGCAATTGACTATATCAATGCTCACGGCACGTCTACTCCGGTGGGCGATAAGTCGGAGACGGAAGCGATTCGCCGGACGTTTGGCGAGCACGCTTACAAGCTGGCGGTATCGTCGACGAAATCGATGACCGGCCATCTGCTTGGGGCTGCCGGCGGCGTGGAAGCGATTATTTGCGCTCTGGCGATCAATAACAGCCGCATCCCGCCGACGATCAACCTCGACAATCCGGACCCGGAGCTGGATCTGGACTACGTTCCGCACACGGCGCGTGACGCGAAGCTGAACACGGTGCTGTCGAACTCGTTCGGCTTCGGCGGACACAACGCGACGATCATTATGCGCAAGTACGAAGCTTAAGAAGAGCTGGGCCGCCTCGGGGCGCCTCGGCTGTCCCGATGTGGAGGATTCGAACATGAACCGCGATTTGCAATTATTGCAGCAAGCGATCGGCATCCGATTCAAGAATCAAGATCTGCTGATACAGGCGTTTACGCACTCTTCTTATGTGAACGAACATCGCGCCGAAGCGAAGCAGGACAACGAGAGGCTCGAGTATCTCGGAGACGCCGTGCTCCAATTGGCGACTGCGGATTATTTGTTCGCCGCCTATCCGACTCGTCCCGAAGGCGAGCTGACCAAGCTGAGAGCGGCGATTGTTTGCGAACCGTCGCTAGTCAAGTTTGCAGAGAAGCTTGACTTCGGTGCTTACTTGCTGCTGGGCAAGGGCGAGGAGCAAACCGGAGGCCGGACACGTCCTGCGCTGCTGGCCGATGTGTTCGAATCGTTCGTCGGGGCGCTCTATCTCGATCAGGGCTTCGATGCGGCACAGGCGTTCCTGAGCAAGCATATGTTCGCTCATGTAACGGAGCTAGGCAAGCAGCGGATTATCGACTTCAAGTCTCAACTGCAGGAGCATCTGCAGCAGCAAGGCAGAGGCACGCTCGATTACCGCATCGTCGGGATGCGGGGCCCTTCACATGACCGTGAATTTGTCGCCGAGGTGCACATGGAAGGCAAGCTGCTCGGCACCGGCGCCGGCCGCTCCAAGAAGGAAGCGGAGCAGCAGGCGGCTGCGCAAGCGCTGGCCGGTCTTAATGTGACGGTAGGGTAAATGATAGAAAAGCAAGGCTCGTGCCCGGACGGAGCTCCGGCACGGGCCTTTTGTCGTATACGGTGCTCGGTATCTATATATTTTCCGCGCGGAACTTGCTACAATAGGCGTTGAGGTGGAATAGCATGTTTTTGAAACGGATCGAGCTGTCCGGATTTAAATCGTTTGCCGATAAGACCGAGCTGGAGTTTGTGAAAGGCATTACAGCGGTTGTCGGACCGAACGGCAGCGGCAAAAGCAATATTTCGGACGGTATCCGCTGGGTGCTGGGCGAGCAGAGCGCAAAGTCGCTGCGCGGCGGCAATATGCAGGATGTTATTTTCGCCGGAAGCGATGCCAGGAAGGCGGTCAACTACGGTGAAGTGTCGCTGACGCTGGATAACGCCTCGGGTGCGCTGCCGCTTGATTTTCAAGAAGTAACGGTCACGCGCCGTGTACACCGCAGCGGAGATAGCGAATACTTAATCAATAAGCAGCCATGCAGGCTGAAAGATATAACCGAGCTGTTCATGGATACGGGGATCGGGAAGGAAGCCTATTCGATTATCGGACAAGGGCGTATCGAGGAAATCCTTAGTACGAAGTCCGAGGATCGCCGGGCGATCTTCGAAGAAGCTTCCGGTATCGTCAAATACAAATCGCGCAAGCGGGAAGCCGAGAAGAAGCTGGACGACACGGAGCAAAATTTGCTTCGAATCCACGACCTTGTATCCGAGCTCGAGGATCAAATCGAGCCGCTGCACGAGCAGGCGGACAAGGCTACGCGCTATAAGCTGCTGAAGGAAGAGCTGAAGCACAAGGAAATTGCGATGTATGTGTATCAGATCGACCAAGTGCACGTCGCCTGGAAGGAAGCAAGCGACATCGTCGAGAGGATGAAGAAGGAGCAGCTCGAGCTGTCGACAATCGTCAGCAAGCATGATGCCGAGCTCGAGACGCACCGGTCGGAAACGAGGCGCCTGGATGAGGAGCTGGAGGCGCTGCAGAAGGAGCTGCTGCACATTTCCGAGGAATTCGAGAAGTGTGAAGGCTACGGCGAAGTGCTGAAGGAGCGGAAAAAGAACTACGGCACCCAGCGCGAACAGCTGCTTCAATCGATTGCCCAGCAGGAGCAGCGCAAGCAGGAGAAGGAAAGCGAGCTTGCGGAAGCGAAGGAGAAGCATGCAGCGGTACAGTCACAGCTTACTCAGCTGCAGGCCCAGCTAAGTGCGGAGGAAATTCGTCTTCTCGGCGTTACCGGCGGTCTGGGCGGCAGCGCCGAGGATCAGTTGAAGGCGGAGCTGCTGGACAAGCTGAATCGGATGGCTCAGGCCCGTAACGAAATTCGGTATGCGGAGCAGCAAGCGGAAGGCTTGATCCGCAGGCTGGAGCGTCTGGACGAGGATCGCCGCAAGTGGGAAGAGCAGAAGGGTGCCATCATACAGCGAAAGACGTACCTGGAGAAGCGGCTGAACGACGCACTGCAAGCGATTGACGACATTCGCTCGCGCTATGCGGAGGCGTCGAAGACCGCGAGTGCGAAGCAGGAAATGCTGGAACAGGCATCGCTCACCGTCCGCAAGTGGGAGCAGCGGCTCGATGCGCTTGTATCCCGCCGGGATACGATCCGCGACCTGCAAAACGATTATGACGGCTTCCAGTACGGCGTCAAAGAAGTGCTGAAAGCGAAAGGCCGCGGGCTGCGCGGGATCCGCGGCGCCGTCGCGGAGCTGCTCAAGGTGCCGGCGAATGTGGAGACCGCTGTGGAGACAGCCCTTGGAGCGGCACTCCAGAATGTCGTTGTCGAGACAGAAGCCGACGGCCGGGCGGCCATCGGCTTCCTGAAGCAGAGGCAGCTGGGACGCGCGACTTTCCTTCCGATGGACGTTATCAAAGGGCGCCCGATCGGGGAAAGCGAACGGAGCGCGATGATGAATGCGAGCGGCTTCGTCGGCGTGGCGGTGGATCTGGTCGCTTTCGATAAGGAGTATGCGAATATTTTCTCCAATTTGCTGGGCAGCGTAGTTGTAGCCGAGACGTTGGAGGATGCCAACCGGATTGCCGCCAGAGCCGGCTACCGTTACAGAGTCGTTACGCTGGAGGGCGATATCGTCAATCCCGGCGGCTCGATGACCGGCGGCAGCCTGCAGAAGAAGACGGCCAATTTGCTCGGCCGCGGCCGGCAAATTGAAGAGCTGGAGAATGAAATTCGCGAAGCGGAGAAGCAGCTCGGCGATTTGCGCAGCAAGGGCGAACGGCTGCGCAAGGAGATCGCCGCCGATAATAACGGCCTGGAAGCGCTCCGTCAGGAAAGCGAGCAGGCGCGAATCGTGGAGCAGCAAGTTCGTGCGGCGCTGCAGCCGCTGGAAAACGAGGCGCGCACGGTGAACGAGCAGCTGGAGCTGGACAAGCAGGACCGGGAATCGCTTCAGCGCGAGCAGGCGGATTCGCTGCGCAAGGCGGCGGAGGCGAAAGAGCTGCTGGAGCAGCTGACGGCTGAAGAAGCGGCGCTGCAGGAGGCGATCCGAACCGCCGAGCAGGCGAGGAAGGCCAGCGAAAGCGAGAAGGAAGCGCTGATGTCGCAGCTCACCGACCTAAAGGTGAAAGTGGCTTCCGTCTCCCAAGAGAAACAGTCGCTGCAGGATCTCGTTCGCCGGGCCCAGCAGGACTTATCGGCGATTGAGCTGGAGCTGGGGAGCAATCGGGAGCGGCTTGCCGCAATGGAACATGAAATGGATACCCATGATGAGGAGAACGTGCGCCAAATCGAGCAGTTAAACGAGCTGAAGCTGAAGAAGCAGCAATGCTCGGAGGGGATTGATTTCAAGCGGGCGGAACGAGCCGAATGGCTGCGCAAGCTCGAATCGGAGGAGAACGAGACAAGAGAGCAGCGCTTGCAGCTGAAGCAAGTGGAGGAGCGGCTTCATCAGAACGAGGTCAAGGTGAATCGACTCGATGTGGAGCTTGACAACTTGCTCAAGAAGCTCGCGGAAGAGTACGAGCTCGGCTATGAGCTGGCGAAGGAGCGATATCCGGTGCCGGAGGACGTTGCGGGCACGCAGCTTAAGGTGCGGGAGCTCAAGCGCGAGATCTCCTCGCTCGGCACGGTCAACCTCGGCGCGATCGAAGAATTTGCCCGCGTGAGCGAACGCTACGAGTTTCTTACATCGCAGAAGAACGATTTGATCGAGGCCAAGACAGCGCTGTACGGTGTCATTCGCGAGATGGATCAAGAGATGTCGAAGCGGTTCCGCTCGACGTTCGACCTGATCCGCTCCCACTTTGTCGTCGTCTTCGCCAAGCTGTTCGGCGGCGGACGGGCGGACTTGATCTTAAGCGATCCGGACGACCTGCTGAACACGGGGATTGAAATTGTCGCTCAGCCTCCGGGCAAGAAGCTGCAAAATCTGCAGCTGCTCTCCGGCGGCGAGCGGGCGCTGACGGCGATCGGGCTGCTGTTCTCAATCCTGCGCGTCAAGCCCGTGCCGTTCTGCGTCTTGGATGAAGTGGAAGCGGCGCTCGATGAGGCGAACGTAACCCGGTTCGCGGAATATTTGCGGGAGTTTTCAGAGACGACCCAGTTTATCGTCGTTACGCACCGCAAAGGGACGATGGAGGAAGCCGACGTCCTGTACGGCGTAACGATGCAGGAAGGCGGCGTTTCCAAGCTTGTCTCCGTCCGTCTCGAGGACGAAGAGGCTATCATGGGAGCGTAAGGGCCATACTGGTATACTAAGGCATAGTGCTATTTACGGGAGTGAACGTTGTGAGCTTCTTTAAACGATTAAGGGAAAGCATTTCCTCCAAGGCGGAGGCGGTAACGAACAAGTTCAAGGAAGGCCTGGCCAAAACGCGCAGCGCTTTCATCGACCGGATGGACGATCTATTCCGCCGCCGGAAGAAAATCGACGAAGAATTTTACGAAGAGCTGGAAGAAATTATGATCGGTGCCGACGTAGGCGTGAACACGGTCATGGAGCTGATCGACGGACTTCGTGCCGAAGTGAAGAAACGCCGCATCGAAGATCCGCAGGAACTGCAGCCGATTCTTTCCGAGCGGCTGATCGAGCTGCTGCGCGGCGACGAGAAGGTCGGACTTCGTTATGCGGACAGCGGCCTGACCGTCATTCTGTTCGTCGGCGTCAACGGCGTCGGCAAAACGACGACGATCGGCAAGCTGGCGCATCAAATGAAATCCGAAGGCAAGAAAGTGCTGCTGGCCGCCGGCGATACGTTCCGGGCCGGAGCGATCGAGCAGCTTGAAATGTGGGGACAGCGAGTCGGTGTAGACGTGATCAAGCAGTCGGCAGGCTCCGACCCGGCGGCTGTAATGTACGACGCAATCCAGGCAGCGAAGAGCCGCGGCGTCGATGTGCTGCTGTGCGATACGGCGGGACGTCTGCAGAACAAGGTCAACCTGATGGAGGAGCTGCACAAAATATACCGGGTCATCCGCCGCGAAATTCCGGATGCGCCGCATGAAGCACTGCTGGTGCTGGACGCGACAATGGGGCAGAACGCCCTACAGCAGGCGAAGCTGTTCGGCGATAAGACGGGGCTGACCGGCCTCGTGCTGACGAAGCTCGACGGAACGGCCAAGGGCGGGATCGTCGTAGCGATCCGCCAAGAGCTGGACCTGCCGGTCAAATTTGTCGGACTTGGCGAGAAGATGGACGATCTGCAGCCGTTCGATTCGGAGCAGTTCGTGAATGCGCTGTTTACGAAATGGGCGTCGGCGGAAGCGGAGAAAGCGTAACAAGGGAAAGCCATAGCGAAGTTTGCGTATCGGGGAAGGACTAACTGGGGGAAGGCAAAACAAAGGTTGGCGTAACGGAGAAGCGTACCCAGGGAAAAGCCGACGCTTCTGTTCGCTCTGAAGCGCCTGCAGAGCTTAACAAGTGTTAGCCGGGGTTAGGCGTCAACAGATAGCGGCACATGCCGCAGGCTGTTGACGCCTATTGATTTGCCCATAAATCGAGCAGTCTAGAAACATTCCACACTGACAAGGTAAAAGCCTTGACATTGATCTTTGAATACAGTACACTAAGAAACGTTGTTGCGAGTGTCAAGGGGAAAGACTTGACGGCGGAAGTTGTCCGAAGGGGGTACATACCGTGCCGGAAGACAATGTGTTGGAGAAGACGAACCGCATTAACCTGCTGTTCGATTTCTATGAGCCGCTCCTGACGGAGAAGCAGCGGACGACGCTGCAGCTGTACGTTCATGACGATTATTCGCTAGGCGAAATTGCCGAGCATTTCGAAGTGAGCCGTCAGGCGATTTACGAGCATGTGAAGCGCGCAGAGCAGACGCTGTACGATTACGAAGCCAAGCTGGGGCTGCTGCGAAAGCACGAGGAGCGCCTTAAGCTGGCGGAGGAAGCGCAGTCCTACTTGAACCGGCTTGAGCCGGAGGCGAGGGGCCGAATCGGCGAGCTGCTCCAAGCGATTGTGAATATGGATTAGAGGTGAGCCGACTATGCCGTTCGAAGGCTTGGCATCCCGGTTGCAGAACGTGTTCGGCAAGCTTCGCTCGAAGGGCAAGCTGTCCGAGGACGACGTGAACGACGCGCTCCGCGAAGTGCGTCTCGCACTGCTGGAAGCGGACGTTAATTTCAAAGTCGTCAAAGATTTTATCGCGAAGATTCGCGACCGTGCCGTCGGGCAGGAAGTCATGAAGAGCTTTACGCCGGGCATGGTCGTCGTCGATATCGTGAACAAAGAGCTGACCGCCTTGATGGGCGGAGCGCAAAGCAAGCTGGCTCGTTCGAACCGGCCGCCGACGGTCATAATGATGGCCGGTCTGCAAGGGGCGGGTAAGACGACGTCAGCCGGCAAGCTGGCGAAAGTGCTGAAGAAGGAAAATCACCGGCCTCTGCTCGTCGCCGCCGATATCTACCGCCCTGCGGCGATCAAGCAGCTTCAGGTGCTCGGCGAGCAGCTTCAGGTGCCTGTGTTCGCATTAGGCGACAAGGTGAATCCGGTCGATATCGCGAAGCAAGGTCTTCAGCATGCGAAGGATAACGGCAACGACTACGTCATTATCGATACGGCCGGCCGCTTGCAAATCGACGAAGCGTTGATGGAAGAGCTGAAGAATATCCGCGAGGAAGTAAAGCCGGACGAGACGCTGCTCGTCATCGACTCGATGGCGGGTCAAGAAGCGGTCAACGTCGCGCAGAGCTTCCACCAGCAGCTGGAGCTGACCGGCGTTATCTTGACGAAGCTCGATTCCGATACGCGCGGCGGTGCAGCTTTGTCGGTCAGAGCCGTTACCGGCCTGCCGATCAAGTACGCGGCAACCGGCGAGAAGCTGGATGCGCTGGAGCCGTTCCATCCGGACCGGATGGCGTCGCGGATTCTCGGTATGGGCGACATGCTGTCGCTGATCGAGAAAGCGCAGGAAGGCATCGATGCCGAGAAGGCGAAAGAGATGGAGCGCAAGATGCGCAAAGCCGAATTCACCTTCGAGGATTTCCTGGAGCAGATGGAGCAGGTCAAGAAGATGGGGCCGCTCGATCAAATTCTCGAGATGCTGCCCGGCGCCGGCAAAATGAAGGGTATGCAGAACGTCAAAGTGGACGAGAAGCAGATCGACCGCGTACAGGCGATTGTCCGTTCCATGACGAAGCAGGAGAAGCTGAAGCCGGAAATCATCAACGCAAGCCGCCGTCAACGTATTGCGAAGGGCAGCGGTACGACGGTAGCCGATGTCAATCGTCTCCTCAAGCAATTCGAAGAGATGAAGAAGATGATGAAGCAGCTCTCCAGCATGATGGGGCCGAAGGGTATGAAAAACCTTAAGAGCCTGAAGGGCAAAATGGGCGGAGGCCGGCGGTTCCCGTTCTAATAGAGCAAGTTTATTCTGATGAGGAGGTGAAACATCATGGCAGTTCGCATTCGTCTGAAGCGGATGGGCGCGCACAAAGCACCGTTTTACCGTGTCGTTGTGTCCGACTCCCGTTCCCCGCGTGACGGTCGTTTTATCGAGGAAATCGGTTACTACAATCCGGTAGCTCAGCCTGCCGTTGTCAACATCGATGAAGAGAAAGCTCTCAAGTGGCTGACAACCGGCGCGCAGCCGTCCGATACCGTACGCAGCTTGTTCTCCAAGCAAGGTCTGATGACAAAATTCCACGAGCTTAAGCTGCAGAAGTAATTGCAGTTGGGCTACAACCGGAGGCTCTTATGAAGGATCTGATCCTCGTCATTGCCAAAGCGTTAGTGGACCACCCGGACGATGTGCGCGTTCGTGTCGTCGAACACGATGCGAGCGTCACGTACGAGCTGTCGGTAAATCCTGCGGACGTGGGCAAAATTATCGGCAAGCAAGGGCGCATCGCCAAATCGATCCGCACGGTCGTCACTTCGGCGGCGGTGAAGGAATCGAAACGGGTTAACGTGGAAATCGTATCATAAGGGGAAAGGTTAGGATACGATCCTAACCTTTTTTCTATTTGCGTAAAGGGGGCATGAAGCATGTCCGACAAGCTGTATACGGTTGGGAAAATCGTCAATACGCACGGCATTCGGGGCGAGCTGAAAATATGGCCGCAAACCGACTTTGCGGAGGAGCGGTTCGAGAAGGGCAGCGAGCTCGTGATCGAAACGCCGAACGGCACCTGCGTACCGGTTAGCGTAGAAACTTCAAGAATACATAAGAACATGGTGCTCGTTAAATTTAAGCAGTTCGATAATATCAACGAGTGCGAAAAGTATAAGGGCAGCCTGCTCAAGGTTGAAGAAAAGTATTTGGGTGAGCTGAACGAGGGCGAGTATTATTACCACGAAATCATCGGCTGCAAAGTCGTTACCGAAGAAGGCCAAGAGCTCGGGACGATCACCGAAATACTGACTCCGGGAGCCAATGACGTATGGGTAGTGAAGCCGCCGAAAGGGAAAGAAGTGCTGCTGCCCGTTATCGACGATGTTGTGCTTGAAGTCGATGTTGCGTCCAAGCTTGTCCGTGTACGTCTGCTGGAAGGATTGATTTAACCGATGAGAATCGATGTGCTGACGTTGTTCCCTGCGATGTTCGAAGGCGTGTTCGGCTCCTCGATCCTCGGGAAAGCGCGGGATAAAGGGCTGGTGGAGCTGAATACGGTCAACTTCCGCGACTATGCGACGAACAAGCACAATACGGTCGATGACGCACCGTACGGCGGCGGCGGCGGCATGGTGCTCAAGCCGGAGCCGATCTTTGCGGCGGTCGAGGATGTGCTGGCCAAGGCGGAAGAAGCGCGCAGGCGATCGGCGCGCGTTGGCGGATCGGGGGCTGCTGAAGCTGCCGGCGAAACGGAAACAGTGGGTGCCGAGGGGATAGCCCCGGAAGCAGGTGCGGTGAAAACTGCGGAAGCTGTGCGGAAAGTGGGAGCGGTGGATATAACGGGAGCTGCCGGTGTGGAAGGGGCGGAGTCGGACAATGGCCGTAACGGGGGACACTCTAGAGAGCGGACGGCAAAACGTCCGCGTGTCATTCTGATGTGCCCTCAGGGCGAGACGTTCACGCAGCGTAAAGCCGAGGAGCTGGCCGGCGAGGAGCATTTGATTTTCATCTGCGGCCACTACGAAGGGTATGACGAACGAATCCGCGAGCACCTCGTTACGGACGAGCTTTCCATCGGCGATTATGTACTGACGGGCGGAGAGCTGCCGTCGATGGTCATGATCGATAGCATCGTAAGGCTGCTTCCCGGCGTGCTCGGCAACGAGACGTCGGCTGTCACCGATTCGTTCAGTACGGGTCTGCTCGAATACCCGCATTATACGCGTCCTGCATCGTTCCGCGGCTGGGACGTACCGGACGTGCTGATTTCGGGACATCATGAAAATGTCGCCAAATGGCGGCACAAAATGTCGCTGCTGCGGACGGCCGAGCGCCGGCCGGACCTGCTGACAGACCGCGAGCTGGATAAGAATGAGCGGTCGTGGCTGGCCGAGTGGGAGAAGGAACGTCAAGGCAAACGAGAATCGTAATGTTGCGCTTGATTTTTATGTCTAGTAATGTTATTATATTGAACGTTGCGAATTTCGCAAAATGATCGAATACGGTGGTCCTCTACGCATAACTCGATCGTCAATAGGACGATGAGGCGCAAGAACACCTGTGTGGAAGGAGGTCGAGTCATCAATGAACAATCTGATTCATGAGATCACGAAGGAGCAGCTTCGCGGCGACATTCCGAGCTTCCGCCCGGGCGATACGCTGAAGGTGCACGTAAAGGTCGTCGAGGGTAACCGCGAGCGGATCCAGCTGTTCGAAGGCGTTGTTATTAAGCGCCACGGCGGCGGCATCAGCGAAACGTTCACCGTTCGTAAGATCTCTTACGGCGTAGGCGTAGAGCGTACGTTCCCGCTGCACTCCCCGAAGATCGAGAAGATTGAAGTGGCTCGCCGGGGTAAAGTTCGTCGCGCGAAGCTCTACTATCTGCGCGCGCTTCGCGGCAAGGCAGCAAGAATTCAGGAAATCCGATAAGCAAAAACGGGGGGCTTGTGCGAGCAAGCTCCTTTTCGTTTGCGTAGAGATACATATGAACGAAAGAAGGGACCATGATGGAGCAAGAACAAACGCTGGGCGCCGGACAGGATAACAACGAAACGAAGAAGCCGGTCTCCTTGAAAAACGAGGCGTGGGAATGGGTCAAAGCACTGCTGATCGCCGGGGTGCTCGTGTTTGTCATTCGCATGTTTTTATTCGCTCCTTTCATCGTGGACGGGCCTTCCATGGAGCCGAACTTCCGGACGTCGGAGCGGCTGATCGTCAACAAAATTTTGTACCAATTCCGTCAGCCTGAGCGCGGCGAAGTCATCGTACTGCATGCACCGGAAGGGAAGGATTATATTAAGCGGGTCATCGGCCTGCCGGGTGAAACTGTCAGAGTGGAAGGCGACAAAGTATATGTGAACGGCAGCATCATTGACGAGCCGTGGATCGCCGAAGCGGTGAATCAAGCGAAACAAAGCGGGGGACTTTACAATACATCAAGAGGATTCCCGGAAACGAAAGTGCCGGATAGCTCGGTGTTCGTCCTGGGCGATAACCGCAGCGTCAGCAAAGACAGCCGTTATGAAGATCCGGGCTTCATTCCGCTGAACAAAATCGTCGGCAGGGCGGACGTGTTATTTTGGCCGATCGGTGAAATAGGGTTCGTTAAACATTACTAAGATGGCGCAGGCCGTATGACGGAGAGGGGGAGTAAGCGATGGCGACGATACAATGGTTTCCCGGTCATATGACGAAGGCGAGACGGCAAATCGAGGACAAGCTGAAGCTGATCGATATCGTCATCGAGCTGCTCGACGCCCGCATTCCGCTGTCCAGCCGCAATCCGATGATCGGCGAAATTACGAAGGGTAAGCCGCGGCTGGTGCTTCTGAACAAAGCGGATTTGGCGGATCCGGCCCGGACTGCGGAATGGGTCTCGTATTTCGCCCGTGTGGAGGGCTTGGATGCTCTGCCGCTTGACGCGGTGTCCGGCAACCAGGTGAAAGAAATCGTGCCTCGTGCAAAGAAGCTGTGGGCGCACAAAATCGAAGCGATGCTGCGCAAAGGCGTCACGCCGCGTGCCGTACGGGCGCTCATTGTCGGTATTCCGAACGTCGGCAAATCGACGCTGACGAATACGCTGGCCGGGCGGAAAATAGCGGCGACGGGCGATCGCCCGGGCGTCACGAAAGGCCAGCAGTGGATCAAAGTCGGCAGCGGCGAGATGGATTTGCTGGACACGCCGGGAATATTGTGGCCGAAGTTTGAGGATCAGCAGGTCGGATTGCGCCTTGCGGCAACGGGAGCGATTAAGGAAGACATTTTATCGCTGGATGAGATTGCATTCTTTACGGTGCGGTACCTGTGCGAGGAATACCCGGACGCCTTGAAGGAGCGCTACGACCTGGAAAGGCTGCCGGACGATTTGACGGAAGCGAGCGAGGTCGTCGATGTGATGGAGGCGATCGGACGTAAGCGCGGAGCGGTCATGAGCGGCGGGCGGATCGATTTGGATAAAACGTCACTGCTCATATTGCGGGATTTGCGAGCTGGTAAAATGGGGCGGATCACGCTGGAGCGGCCGCCTGCGGAGACAGCGGAAGCGGAATAAGGGAAAGAGCTGCAGGGGGAAGCCTCTGCGGTTTTTTTGTTTCGGGGGATGTTGGAAGGGGGGGGAGGCGGAGTCGGGACTCGCATAGAAGTTATCCAAATCGCAGGCTTGTTCATACGTCTACTGCTTTTACCGCTAAGCCTAGAAGTACCGGAACGGCGGTCCCTTGTATTCGCGAATAACCGTTTCCCTTCGAAGCCCGTTCAGTGGTACCTGGCTGCTAAAATTTGGGATGGCTCGACCCTCCTGTCGTCCTATATAATGGGTGGATGGGAAAGGAGCTGGGCATAGTATGCTTCAAAATGAACAGCAAATTTGGGAGCAAGGGTATGCGGCGATAGCGGGGGTGGACGAAGTCGGACGGGGCTGCTTGTTCGGCGACGTCGTTGCGGCTGCCGTCATTTTACCGAAGGGCGCGGTCTTCGAGGACGTTAACGATTCCAAGAAGCTGACGGCGAAGACGCGCGAGCGGCTGTATGAGGTCATCATGGCTAACGCGGTTGCGGTAGGAATCGGGATTGTTGACGTGCCGACGATCGAGCGCATCAATATTAAACAGGCGGCCAGACTGGCGATGAAAATAGCGGTGGAGAAGCTGCAAGCGGAGCCGGACTATTTGCTGGTCGATGCGGAGAAGGTCGATGTGGAGCTGCCTCAGCTTGCGATTATTGAGGGCGATGCGCTCAGCCAGTCGATTGCGGCGGCTTCGATCGTCGCCAAGGTGACACGGGACCGGATGTGCCTCGAGTGGGATTTGCAATATCCGGAATATGGGATTGCGGTACATAAAGGGTATGCGACGAAGCAGCATAGGCAAAGCATTTTGGAATACGGTCCGACCCCGCTGCACCGCAGCACGTTTCTGCGCAAGCTGCTCAGCGGGCAGCAGGAGATGACGTTCTGAGCGGTGGAGAATCGTGCTGCCGATAGGAATGGCATGTACGTAAAGATTGACGGGTTAACTGCCGATATACATAGGTACTACGGTTGCTGAAATGAGGAACGGAACATGAACATAGCCGGTCTGGTGCGAAGTATGCTGGGCGACATGCAAGCCGCCGATGCGAAGACGCTTGAGCTCAAAATCGGTCAAATTGTAAAAGGCGTTATACTGCAAATGCTGTCCGAGCAGGATGCGTTAGTGAATATAAACGGCGTGCAGGTCAGGGCGAGGCTGGAGGCGCCTCTGAAGCAGGGCGATATGACGCTGCTGCAAGTGCAGCCCGAGTCCGCTTCGGGCCAGACGGTTCTCAAGCCTCTGCAGAGTGCGGGCGCGCAGCTGACCGATGCCTCGTTTCCCGGACTGCTCAAGGAGCTTGGGCAGCCGGATACGGCGGCGAACCGGCAGCTTGTGCTGACGATGCTGAAGGAAGGCGTGCCGCTTACGAAGGAGACGGTGGCCGAATTTGCGCAAGCGGCGAAGACGAAGCCGGCGAAGGTGAACGCCGAGGAGTGGTCGCAGACGGCCGCGTTCGCCCTAAAGCGCGGATTGCCTCTGACGGGAGAGACGCTGGGCGCTTTGCGGCAGGCGCTGAACGGCGCGCCGTTGTACGAGCTCGTGCAGCGCCTCGCTTCGGAGACGGAGGCGCAGCTGAGCGAGCTGCCGCCGTCGGTGCGGCAGCAGGCGGGGCAGCTTGCCGCGCTTGTGCGGCAAGCGCTGGGAGGAGCCGCCGCCGGGCTTGGCGGCGGCGATGGGGCAGCGCCGGCGCAGCCAGCGCTGCCGGAGGCGGCCGGCGCCGCAGCCGGCGCGGCGGGGGGCGGCGCGGACGCGCAGCCGCCCGGGGCCCGCGCGGGCGCTGGCGCCGCGCAGGAGGCGGCGGGCC
Source organism: Paenibacillus chartarius (assembly GCF_042432825.1). Classification (NCBI taxonomy): domain Bacteria; kingdom Bacillati; phylum Bacillota; class Bacilli; order Caryophanales; family Paenibacillaceae; genus Paenibacillus; species Paenibacillus chartarius. Next base: position 107,322 of record NZ_JBHLWN010000071.1, read on the forward strand.
AACGTGCGGCCGCCGCGACCCCGGGGCCAGCGGCCGGCACGCCGCCGCAGGCCCCGCAGGGCGCCGCTGCCGCGCAGCCGGCGCCAACACCCGCGGCTGCGGCCGCGCCGGCGGCTGCGGGGGAGGCCCCCCCGCCGCTCACGCGCGCTGCTGCGCAGCCGCAGACCGCGCCGCAGGCGCCCCCGGCCCAGCCGGGCGCCGGCGGCGGCAGCGACGCCCCGGCGGCGGCGTCGCCTGCCCCGACGGCCGATCACTGGATCGGCCGCCTGTTCAAGGCGCTCGGCATCGAGCACGAGCGCGGACTGGCCCGGCTCCCTGCGACCGCGCCGGAGAAGGACTCGCTGCTCCGCAAGCTCGTCCCCGGCCTGGAGCCTGGCCTAACCGCCGCATCCGGCGACGGCGAAGCTTTGCCGGGCACCTCGGCTGCGTCGTCCGACACGGTCAAGAGCTTGCTGCTGCAGCTCGTCCGTTCGGACGAAGTTCCTGCCGCCCTGAAGGAAACGATGCAGCAAACGCTGCAGCACATCACCGGCCAGCAGCTGCTGTTAACGCCGGACCGTCAGACGCCGTTCGCTCATGTCACCATGTTCGTTCCGTTCCGGGACGAGAACGGAGAGCAGACCGCATCCGTTCATATCGAATCCAGGCGCGGCAGCCGCGGCCAGCTGGATGCCGATAACTGCCGGCTGCTGTTTGACTTGTCCATGAAGCAGATGGGCAATACGCTGCTGGACGTGCGCGTCGTGGACCGGGCCGTTTCGCTGAACGTGCGAAACGATCATCCGATCGTGCCCAAGCTGCTGGATGGGGCGCGAGAGGAAGTCGCCGCGGCGCTTCATCGCACCGGCTATCAGCTGCTGTTGCTCCAATTCGGTCCGTATCCGACGCCTGCCGATTTCAAGCAGGAGCACTCCTCGGGCCAAACGGCCGATTCCGGCCGTGCGCAGCTGAAATCGCTGTATCAAACGAAACCGTACAAAGGGGTGGACTTCCGCGTATGACCGAACGTGGACCAAATGAGGATATGTCTCCCGCCCCGCAGCTTAAGAAAGCCGTTGCACTTAAATATTCGCCGGGAACGGCGGCGGCGCCGGTCGTAACGGCCAAAGGACGCGGCTATGTGGCGGACGCGATACTGAACAAAGCGCGCGAGCACGGCGTGCCGGTGCAGGAGGACGCATCGCTTGTGGAGGTGCTGTCGAAGCTGGACATCGATCAGGAAATTCCGCCGGAGCTGTACCAGCTCGTCGCCGAGCTGCTCAGCTTCATATACCGCTCCGACCGAAAGCTGAAGGAGCTGAGATCGTCCCCATGACCGGTAAGCCGTCCGCCTACGCCCGCCGTCAGCAAACCGGCAAGACGGGAGAAGAGGCCGCTGCCCGCTTGCTGCTCGGCAAAGGCTACAAAATCGTTGCACGTAATTGGCGCTGCCGAAAGGGCGAACTGGACATTATCGCCGAGGATCGCGAAACGCTCGTATTCATTGAGGTGCGCACCCGCCGCGCGACCGGGACGTTCGGGACGGCCAAAGAGTCGGTGAACATCCGCAAGCAAATGCAGGTCAGAGAGACGGCGCAATTTTATTTGTACGTAACGAAGCAATTCGATCGCAATCTTCGTTTTGACGTCGTCGCCGTCGAGCTTCCCGTCGGAGGGGACATACAGAGCGGAGCCGTGACTCTGGAGCATATCGAAAACGCGTTTTGACGAATGCCGCTAAGAATCGTATATTCGAATCCTCGTAGCAGGAAACAATTGCCTTGACTCGAGAAACGGACAGAGGATGAACAAACTGTCTGCGTTTCAGGTCCGGCTGCAAGTAGTTAATAACATGCTTGTTTCCGATCCAAGCTGCGGTATTGCAAAGCTTCGGCCACATGAGGGAGCTCGATCTGTTCGCTGCCTTCCAGGTCGGCAATCGTGCGGGCGATCTTCAGCACCCTGTCGTGAGCACGGGCGCTTAATCCGTAGGCCTCGAACGACTTCTTCAGCAATCCTTCGCTATCCGGATCGAGACGGCAGTGAATTCGCAGCAAAGCCCCGCTCAGCTCGGCGTTGTACAGCAATCCGGTGCCCGCATATCGCTGCAGCTGCCGCAGTCTTGCCGACTGTACGCCGGCATTCATTTCCGCTGAGCTTAATCTCGGGCCGTTCTCGCCATGAAACCATCGATATTCCGGCTTCGGCACATCGACATGCAGGTCGATCCGATCGAGCAAAGGTCCGGATACTCGCGCCCGATATTGCTGTACCTTTATCGCCGAACAGCTGCATCCGGGCTCACCCGTGCTGCCGTAATATCCGCAAGGACACGGATTCATCGAAGCCGCCAGCAGAAACTGCGCGGGATACGTGTACACGGCGCGAGCCCGGCCGATCGTAATGAACCGGTCCTCGAGCGGCTGCCGCAGCCCTTCCAGCACAGCTCTTGCAAACTCCGGCAGCTCGTCCAGAAACAATACGCCGCGATGTGCGAGAGACGCTTCGCCGGGCTTCGGTACGCCTCCGCCGCCAACGAGTCCCGCCGGCGAAATGGAGTGATGGGGCGCCCGGAACGGCCGTTCGCGGATAAGGCCGGTACCGGAGCCGAGCTTTCCGGACACGCTGTAGAGCTTCGTCACTTCCAGCGCTTCCTCCTCGCCCAGCTCCGGCATAATCGTCGGCAGCCTGCGCGCCAGCATCGTCTTGCCGGTGCCCGGCGGCCCGATGAGCAGCACGTTGTGCATGCCGGCCGCAGCGATCATCAGCGCCCGCTTCGCCGCCAGCTGTCCGGAAACATCGGCGTAATCCTCGCCGAATCCGACCCCGGGATCCCGGTTCCTGCATGAAACCCGCTCATCATCGCGCTCCATACCCGCACTGCCGTATCCTGCCGCAAACAGCTGCGCCTCATCTTCCAAAGCCAGCTCCCGCAGATGTCTTAGCCCGTACACCCGGATGCCTTCTATGACCCTGGCTTCATCCACATTGTCAGCCGGCAGCGCCACGGCGGGAATACCGCTCAGCCGGGCCTTATGCACCATCGACAGTACGCCCGGCACCGGCCTGATCGTTCCGTCCAGCGCCAGCTCGCCGAGAAGCAGGCAGTGTTCCTGCCATCGCCCGCGAATTTGCCCGCTCGTCATCAATATTCCGGCTGCTATGGCCAAATCGAAGGCCGAGCCCTCCTTGCGCAAATCAGCTGGTGCCAAGTTGACCGTAATCCGTTCCATCGGGAACGTAAATCCGCTGTTGCGCACCGCAGCCCGCACCCGTTCGGCGGATTCCCTGACGGCCGTATCGGGCAATCCGACGAGCGCGATGTGCGGCAGTCCGCTGGCAATATCGACTTCGACTTGAATCAGCTTGCCTTCGATGCCGTGGAGGCAAGCGCTGATCATTTTCCCGTACATAACAAAAAACACCTCTCTCCATATGATCGGCTTCCAAGCGTAAGGCCGTTCATCGGGGAAAGGTGCTTCCTTATCCGTCCAATGCGTTTGACACCACTATAGCCGATATTTTTCGGATTTTCAACACGGAACATACATGTTTTCCCTTCAGATGTACCATACTGGAAGATGAGGTGATCTTCCATGCAAAACCAACCGTATTTTTGCCCGAATTGTCGCTCCAATCGCGTAAAGTTCAGCGTCATTAGCTCCTATTCGCAAAAATTTCTCAAGGACGCGATTACCGGCGAAATCAGCGCCGTCGAAGAGCCGGTTCTTGTCGAATCCGGAGAGGCAAACATTCAGTGCCAGGTGTGCAGCTTCATGGGCAACGAGCTTCGCTTCATCAAGCAGGCGGAACGCGAGCCCCGCGCCGCCGCCGCAACGAATCCGGCATATTCGCCATACTGACAGCCTCGGCTATCGCCTTGGCTGTTTTCTTTGCTTGCCTCCATCATTCGACGCCTTTTATCACATTGAAAGAATATTTTTATGGTAAACATTAACGCATACGAAATAAAAGCGTGATACAATGGTTAAGGCTTGCCTGAGAGAGCGATACTATCCACGACCATACCGATAGGAGGAATTTGGTAAATGAATATCCATGAGTACCAGGGCAAAGAAGTGCTGAGACAGTACGGGGTTAGCGTCCCGGAGGGCAAAGTTGCCTTTACTGTAGACGAAGCCGTACAAGCTGCCAAAGATTTGGGCACTTCGGTTGTCGTAGTGAAAGCGCAAATCCACGCAGGCGGCCGCGGTAAAGCCGGCGGCGTTAAGGTGGCCAAAAATCTCGACGAGGTTCGTACATACGCCGAACAAATTCTCGGCAAAGTGCTGGTCACTCACCAGACAGGCCCGGAAGGCAAAGAAGTGAAACGCCTGCTCATCGAGCAAGGCTGCGATATTAAGAAGGAGTATTATGTAGGCGTCGTCGTTGACCGCGCTACGGGCTCCGTCGTTATGATGGCTTCCGAAGAAGGCGGCACGGAGATCGAAGAAGTTGCTGCACATACGCCTGAGAAAATTTTCAAAGAAGTGATCGATCCGGCAGTCGGTCTGCTGCAATTCCAGGCACGCCGTCTGGCGAATGCGATCAACATTCCGAAAGAGCTGGTGGGCAAAGCGGCTCAGTTCATGCTCGCTCTGTACAAAGCGTTCGTCGAAAAGGACTGCTCGATCGCCGAAATCAACCCGCTTGTCGTAACCGGCGACGGCAATGTTATGGCGCTGGACGCGAAGCTGAATTTCGACTCGAACGCTCTGTTCCGTCATCCGGAAATTCTGGAGCTGCGCGACCTGGACGAAGAAGACGAGAAAGAAATTCAAGCGTCGAAATTCGACCTGAGCTACATCGCGCTCGACGGCAACATCGGCTGCATGGTTAACGGTGCGGGTCTCGCGATGGCGACTATGGACATCATCAACTATTACGGCGGGCAGCCGGCTAACTTCCTTGACGTAGGCGGCGGCGCAACGACAGAGAAAGTAACGGAAGCGTTCAAGATCATTCTTTCCGACGAGAACGTTAAAGGCATTTTCGTAAATATTTTCGGCGGCATTATGCGTTGTGACGTCATCGCGACCGGTGTCATCGAAGCTGCGAAGCAGCTTGGCCTGGACAAGCCGCTCGTCGTTCGTCTGGAAGGCACGAACGTTGAGCTCGGCAAGAAGATGCTGAATGAATCGGGCCTGAACATCGTAGCTGCCGACTCCATGGCGGACGGTGCTCAGAAGATTGTTGCGCTTGTGAAATAAGATCATCCGGAAGCAGGACTATCTAACAATCAAGGGGTGTAACGAATCCATGAGTATTTTGATCGATAAGAATACAAAGGTCATTACGCAAGGCATTACCGGCAAAACCGGTTTGTTCCACACAAAGGGCGGTTTGGACTACGGCACTCAGATGGTTGCAGGCGTAACGCCGGGCAAGGGCGGCCAAAACGTTGAGATTACGCTCGAGAACGGCGAAGTGAAGCAGGTGCCGATCTATAACAGCGTGATTGAAGCGAAGGAAGCAACCGGAGCTACGGCTTCCGTCATTTACGTTGCTCCTCCGTTCGCGGCAGATTCCATTATGGAAGCCGTAGACGCCGAGCTGGATCTCGTAATTTGTATTACAGAAGGTATTCCGGTTCTGGATATGGTGAAAGTGAAGCGCTACATGGAAGGCAAGAAGACCCGTCTGATCGGTCCGAACTGCCCGGGTGTCATTACGCCTGACGAGTGCAAAATCGGCATTATGCCGGGTTATATCCATACGAAGGGGCATGTCGGCGTCGTTTCGCGTTCCGGTACGCTTACTTACGAGGCTGTTCATCAGCTGACAACCCGCGGCATCGGACAATCGTCCGCTGTCGGTATCGGCGGCGACCCGGTTAAAGGCTCCGAGTTCATCGATATCCTGAAGCTGTTTAACGAAGATCCGGATACGTATGCCGTCATCATGATCGGCGAAATCGGCGGTACGGCGGAAGAAGAAGCGGCGGAGTGGATCGCTGCGAACATGAAGAAGCCGGTAGTCGGCTTCATCGGCGGTAAGACTGCGCCTCCAGGAAAGCGCATGGGCCATGCCGGTGCGATTATTTCCGGCGGCAAAGGTACAGCGTCCGAAAAGGTCGCTACTTTGGAGCGCTGCGGAATCCGCGTTGCGCCAACACCTTCCGAAATGGGCTCTACGCTCGTTGCTGTGCTTGAAGAAAAAGGCCTGCTTGACAAATGCATTACCCGCAAGTAATGTAGTCGTATAAGAACATATTGGCCGGACGAATAGGTAAGCAACCTTTCGCCCCCCGTTATTCGGGGTGTGGAAGGTTGCTTTTTTATTTGCCGCCGGAGGAGGAATACATAGTGGACGCAAGAGACGTACTGTTTGGACTGCATGAGCTCAGCGGGATCGGATGGATGACGATGCTGAAGCTAATTCGGGAGGTAGAGCCGCTGACGAGAGTGCTGGATATGAATGAACGCGAATTGATTTCACTCGGCTTAAGACGGGATCAGGCGCAAACGATTGTACAGACACTACATGAAACGTTTGTCGAAACCAAACGTAATATGTATAATCAACGCGGTATCGAGATACTAACTATTGTCGACGAACATTATCCGGATCTTTTGAAGCAAACGATGCAGCCTCCGTGGGTGCTGTATGGAATCGGTCAATGGGCGAAGCTGTCGATGCCATCCATCGCTATCGTTGGAACGCGGACACCAACCGTCTACGGAAAGAAAGTCACTTTGCAGCTAAGCTCAGCGCTTGCGGCAGCAGGTCTTAGCATCGTCAGCGGGATGGCCCGGGGGATCGACGGCTGCGCCCACGAGGGCGCATTGTCGGCCGGAGGAAGCACGGTTGCCGTGCTCGGCTGTCCGCTCGACCGCATTTATCCCCCTGAGCATACCGGGCTGTTTCATGAGATCGCTCGGCGCGGTCTCGTCATTTCGGAATATCCGCTTGGGACGGCGATGAAGAAGGGCATGTTTCCGATGCGCAACCGGATCATTGCAGGAATCGGACTGGGAACCGTCGTCGTCGAGGCGGCGCAGAAAAGCGGCTCCCTGCTTACAGCCATGCAGGCGATGGACGAAAGCCGCGATGTTTTCGCCGTTCCCGGACCGATCACGTCGCCCAAAAGCGCCGGAGTAAATCAATTATTGAAGGACGGCACCGCCAAAATCGTATTGTCTTACGAAGATATAATAGAAGAGTATCGGCGCGTTCTTATAAGCGGCGTTTCCGCCCATCCGCAGCCTGCGAAACCGTCCTTTATGTTAACCGAAGATGAGCGGCAAGTGTATGACTACATGTCGCTGGATCCGGTAACGGTGGATGAGCTGGTAGGCCTAACCCAATTTACGTTTGGACATTTGCATTCAGTTCTGCTATCCTTAATCACGAAAAAGCTGATTCAACCAGTACATGGATCTGCATATATTACAACTTGAAACTTTTTCTATTTCCTGCACTTTCTACAACTATAGAGGGAGGGGACGGTCTATGGCGGATTGTTTGGTGATCGTAGAATCGCCGGCCAAGGCGAAGACGATCGGCAAATATTTAGGCAGCAAATTTATCGTCAAAGCCTCCATGGGACACATTCGAGACCTACCCAAGAGTCAAATGGGCGTCGAGATCGAAAACGGATTTGAGCCGAAATACATTACCATTCGGGGCAAAGGTTCCGTATTGAAGGAATTGAAGGATGCCCGCAAGAAAGTTAAAAAAGTATATCTCGCAGCCGACCCTGACCGTGAAGGGGAAGCGATTGCATGGCACCTGGCGCACTATTTGGAGCTGTCACAGGAAGAAGATTGCCGTGTCGTATTTAACGAGATTACGAAGCAGGCCGTGAAGGACGCTTTCAAATCGCCTCGTAAAATCAATCAAGATCTCGTCAATGCACAGCAGGCCCGGCGAATTTTAGACCGGTTAGTCGGATACAAGATTAGCCCATTATTATGGAAGAAAGTGAAAAAGGGCCTGTCTGCAGGACGCGTTCAATCCGTTGCGGTCAAGCTGATCATGGATCGCGAGAATGAAATCAAGGCATTCATTCCCGAAGAATATTGGTCGATTACGGCGGGTCTGGCGATTAATGGCGCGAACTTCGAGGCGAAGTTCCACGCGTGGAACGAAATCAAGGAGCTTCACTCCGAGGCTGAGGTGAAGGAAGTGCTCGCGGCCATAGGTTCGCAGCCGTTCCTCGTCTCGGAAGTGAAGGAGAAGGAGCGCCAGCGTAACCCCGCTGCACCGTTCATTACTTCGACGCTGCAGCAGGAAGCCGCACGCAAGCTCAATTTCCGGGCGGCCAAGACGATGTCCGTCGCTCAACAGCTGTACGAAGGCATCGATCTCGGTAAAGAAGGTACGGTCGGTCTCATTACGTATATGCGTACGGACTCGACCCGGATTTCGCCGGTTGCCCAAGAAGAAGCGAAAGCGTATATCGTAGGCAAGTACGGCTCGGATTACGTTCCGGAAACGCCGCGGAATTACACAAAGAAGAACGCGAATGCGCAGGATGCGCACGAAGGCATACGTCCAAGCTCCGTTGAACGTGATCCGGAGTCGATCAAGGAATATTTAAGCCGCGATCAGTATCGTTTGTATAAGCTGATTTGGGAGCGCTTTGTTGCGAGCCAAATGTCTTCCGCCGTGCTGGATACGATGACAGTCGATCTGAAAGCCGGAGAAGTCACATTCCGGGCGGCAGGCTCCAAGCTGAAATTTCCGGGCTTCATGAAAGTGTATGTAGAAGGCAACGACGACGGAACGACGGAAGAGGACAAGCTGCTGCCGCCGCTTCGCATTGGTGACGAGACGAAAACGAACGTAATCGATCCGAAGCAGCACTTCACGCAGCCGCCGCCTCGATATACCGAAGCCAGACTGGTTAGGGCGCTGGAAGAGATGGGCATCGGACGCCCGAGCACATATGCTCCGACGCTGGAAACGATTCAGAAACGCGGTTATGTAGCGATCGAGGAAAAGAAGTTCGTGCCTACGGAGCTTGGCGAGCTCGTTATCCAGCAGATGGAGCAGTTCTTCCCGGAAATATTGGACGTCGAGTTTACGGCCCAGATGGAAGGCGAGCTCGACCATGTCGAAGAGGGGAAAGAAGATTGGGTACGCGTGCTCGATCAATTTTATTCCTCCTTCGAGAAGCGTCTTGAGGTTGCTGAGGAAGAAATGAAAGAAATCGAAATCCAGGATGAGATTTCGGATATTGCATGTGAAAAGTGCGGGCAGCATATGGTGTACAAGATGGGCAGGTTCGGCAAGTTTCTGGCCTGCTCCGGGTTCCCGGACTGTCGCAATACGAAACCGATCGTCAAGGATATCGGCGTTACTTGCACAAAATGCAAGGAAGGGCACATCGTAGAACGGCGCAGCAAGAAGGGGCGCGTTTTCTTCGGCTGCGACCGGTATCCGGAGTGCGATTTCGTATCGTGGGATAAGCCGGTTGAAGCGCCTTGTCCGGATTGCGGCGCTATGCTGGTCGAGAAGCGGACGAAGTCCGGCGGTACAGTGCAGTGCACGGCCTGCGACTTTAAAGACGAATTGAAGGAAGAAGCGGCGGACGATTACGCCGCGATTGAAGATTAGGAGTTGGAACGATTGGCATCTGAGCAGAGAGTAACCGTCATCGGAGCAGGTCTGGCCGGCAGCGAAGCCGCCTGGCAGATCGCTTCGCAGGGGGTTCCGGTGACGCTGTATGAGATGCGCCCGGTAGTGAAGACACCGGCGCATATTACCGACAAATTCGCCGAGCTTGTATGCAGTAATTCACTGCGGGCAAACGGTTTAACGAATGCGGTAGGCGTATTGAAGGAAGAAATGCGCCGCATGAATTCGCTTATTTTGGCAAGCGCCGACCGTCACGCCGTACCGGCGGGCGGAGCGCTTGCGGTAGACCGCGATAACTTCTCGGGAGCAGTGACGAGTGCACTGCGCGAGCATCCTCTCATCGAAGTGCGCAACGAAGAGCTGCAGGACATACCGGAAGGCATCGTCATCGTCGCAAGCGGCCCGCTGACTTCCCCGGCACTGTCGCAGAAGCTGCAGGAGCTGCTCGGCGAGACGTATTTATATTTCTATGATGCAGCGGCGCCGATAGTCGAAAAAGATTCGATCGATATGAACAAGGTATATCTCGCTTCCCGATACGACAAAGGAGAAGCGGCCTATCTCAACTGTCCGATGACGGAAGAGGAATTTAACGTTTTCTATGATGCGTTAATCACTGCGGAGGTTGCAGCAGTTAAGGACTTCGAGAAGGAAATTTATTTCGAAGGCTGCATGCCGATCGAAGTGATGGCTAAGCGCGGCAAGCAGACGGTTCTGTTCGGGCCGATGAAGCCGGTAGGCCTAATTAACCCGCATACCGGAAAGCTCCCATATGCGGTCGTGCAGCTGAGGCAGGACAATGCGGCGGGAACGCTGTACAATCTGGTCGGCTTCCAGACGCATCTGAAGTGGGGGGAGCAAAAACGTGTGCTTTCGCTCATTCCCGGTTTGGAAAACGCCGAATTCGTCCGTTACGGTGTCATGCATCGCAACACGTTCATCAATTCTCCGCGGCTGCTTAAACCAACGTATCAATGGAAAGGCGCCGACCGCATCTTCTTTGCGGGACAAATGACCGGGGTCGAAGGCTACGTCGAATCGGCGGCCTCCGGACTGATCGCAGGTCTGAATGCAGGGCGGTTGGCCCGCGGCGAGCCACTGCTCGTGCTACCATCCGAGACAGTGCTTGGAGCGATGGCGCACTACATTACGACGGCGGATTACTCGCATTTCCAGCCGATGAATGCAAACTTCGGATTGCTGCCGCCGCTTCCGGGGAAGTTTAAAGGCAAGAAGCTCAAGAACGAGCAGCTGGCGGCGCGGGCAATCGATTCGATTGCGCAGTTTGCGCAGCAGGAAGTTCTTAACGCTTGAAGTGATTCCAATGGCTGTGCTACGATGGTGAGGCTGTATCTGTTATCGGTTGTAAGATATTGTCGAAAACTGACCATTGGACAAACAGGCAGTCCACGTTCATATTTTTCATGACGGCAGCGAATGGACTCAGCGATTCGCTGTTTTCTTTCCATTCATAGCTAAAAATTTATTTAACGAGGAGCGATACAGCGATGGACTCCTTTCACGCGACCACCATATTCGGCATTCGCCATCAAGGTAAAGGCGCAATTGCCGGAGACGGTCAGGTAACTTTCGGCAACAGCATGGTCATGAAAAGTACGGCGAAAAAGGTACGCAGACTTTACCGCGGGAAAGTGTTAGCAGGCTTCGCCGGCTCGGTAGCGGATGCGATTACGCTGTTTGAGAAGTTTGAAGCGAAGCTGGAAGAGCATCACGGCAATTTGCAGCGGGCGGCCGTCGAGCTGGCCAAGGAATGGCGCTCGGACCGCGTCTTGCGCAGGCTCGAGGCGATGATGATCGTGATGGACGCTACAGGGTTGCTGCTTATTTCTGGAACAGGCGAGATCATCGAGCCCGATGACGGTATTTTGGCAATTGGCTCAGGCGGCAGCTTCGCGCTCGCGGCAGGGCGGGCGCTGCACCGGCATGCACCGAACATGAGCGCGAAGGAGATCGCGAAGGCTGCGCTCGAAATGGCTGCCGACATCTGCGTCTTTACGAATCACAACATTATCGTGGAGGAGATCGAATAAGATGAAGAACAACTCCTTGACACCGCGAGAAATTGTGCAAGAACTGGACAAGTACATTGTAGGCCAGAAGAAAGCCAAGAAATCGGTGGCCGTTGCGCTGCGCAACCGTTACCGCCGCAGTCTGCTTGAAGAATCGCTGCGGGAAGAGATCGTACCGAAAAACATTTTGATGATCGGCCCTACCGGCGTGGGGAAGACGGAAATCGCACGCAGGCTTGCTAAGCTTGTCGGTGCGCCGTTCGTTAAGGTGGAAGCGACGAAGTTTACGGAAGTCGGCTATGTTGGCCGCGATGTAGAGTCGATGGTTCGCGATCTTGTTGAAACGTCGATTCGGATGGTGAAAGCGGAACGGATGGAGAAGCTGAAGGACCGCGCCGAAAAACTCGCAAACGACCGACTGGTCATTTTGTTGGCTCCGAGTCCTAATAAAAGCAAGCCGCAAAAAAATCCGTTCGAAATGCTGTTCGGCGGCAACGCAGGGGCCAACACAACGGCGGAGCCGGCGGACGACGACCGCGATGCCGGTCTTGCTGCCCGACGTCAGCAAGTGCGCGAGCAGCTGGCACGCGGCGAGCTGGAAAACGAACAGGTTGAAATTGAAGTCGAAGACCATACCCCCAATATGCTCGATATGCTGGGCGGCGGACAGGCCGGCGAGCAAATGGGCATGAACATGCAAGAGATGTTCGGCTCCTTGATGCCGAAGAAGACGAAGAAGCGTAAGCTGCCGGTTAAAGAGGCGCGCAAAGCTTTGACGCAGGAAGAAGCTCAGAAGCTGCTTGATATGGACGACGTCATTCAGGATGCTGTCGCGAGGGCCGAGCAGTCCGGCATTATTTTCATCGATGAGATCGATAAAATAGCAAGCGCGGGTCGCGGAGGCGGTCCTGACGTATCCCGGGAGGGTGTACAGCGAGATATTCTTCCGATTGTCGAAGGCTCGACCGTCATGACCAAGTACGGCCCGGTGAAGACGGATTATGTGCTGTTCATCGCCGCGGGGGCGTTCCATGTCTCCAAGCCGTCGGATTTGATTCCGGAGCTGCAAGGACGGTTCCCGATTCGCGTGGAGCTGAGTTCACTGACGCTCGAGGACTTCGTATCGATTTTGACCGAGCCGAAGAACGCACTCACGAACCAGTATACGGCGCTGCTGCAAACGGAAGGCATCAAAGTGACGTTCGCTCCCGAAGCCATACGCGAGTTAGCCCGCATCGCGGCGGACGTCAATCAAAACACCGAAAATATCGGGGCTCGCAGGCTGCATACGATTTTGGAAAAGCTGCTGGAAGACTTGTCGTTCGAAGCGCCTGACATCACTTTAGAGGAAATCGTCATCTCTCCGGAATACGTTCGCGAGAAGCTGGGAGATATCGCGCAGAACCGCGATTTGAGTCAATATATTTTGTAATGCAGATATGCAATAGCAGGAGGCACCCGACATGACGTTACTAATGAAAACCCGGAGGCTCACAAGACTCCTTCAGAACGAAGCCGGACATGCCGTGAATTTCATGGATATGGCCGAGGTGCTGCGGGAGACGATTGCCGCTAACACCTATGTCGTGAGCCGTAAAGGAAAAATCCTCGGCTTTGCGCTTACGAATGACGTTCAGTCGGTGGAGACCGGCCTTATGGTGCAGGAACGCCGTTTCAAGGATGAATATAATGAGATTCTCATGAAGGTAGACACGACGGCCAGCGACAACGACAACGACCCGTTGAAAAATTTGACGGCGAAGGTCGGAAACATGTTCGAATTCAAGCATTTAATGATCGTGCCGATCGTCGGGGGCGGGACAAGGCTAGGGACTTTAGTCCTATCCCGCAAGCAATCGCCGTTCGTTGACGACGATATGATTATAGCTGAATATGGTTCCACAGTAGTGGCAATGGAGATTCTTCGGATGCGTTCGGAGGAAATCGAGCTGGAAGCACGGAGCAAAGCGGTCGTTCAAGTGGCGGTCGGTTCTCTATCGTTCAGTGAGCTTGAAGCTGTCGAACATATTTTTGAAGAGCTCGATGGCAATGAGGGACTGCTTGTAGCTAGCAAGATTGCCGACCGTGTCGGCATTACACGCTCCGTTATCGTGAACGCACTCCGCAAACTGGAGAGCGCAGGCGTCATCGACACTCGTTCGCTTGGAATGAAAGGCACGTACATCCGGATTTTGAACGACCAGCTCGTTCAGGGAATCGAGCAGGTGAAGGCGAAGTCATAATTTTCCTATGTAATAAGCACTAATTTCATAAAGTTCGTTGTATATTACTGAAAGCTCCGTCTGTTGGGATGGGGCTTTTTTCTTATTGCCAGAAGTGACGAATTCCAGCATGATAGTACATATCGCCTGAGTCTGCGGGGCAAAGGCGCTCCTACATTCTGACAAGCGTGTTACAATTTTTTTTAGAAATACGTCGAATTGTAGGAGGAGAATTAAGAACACATGTGGAATACAGATGAGGAACAAACAGCGAAAGAGGGAAAAGTGTGATGGTTTTGCTGAACAAGCCGGGCTTTACGATGATGGAACGCTCGCTCGACGCCTCCGCACTTCGACAAAAAGTGATAGCGAATAACATCGCGAATGTGGATACGCCTAATTTTAAACGTTCGGATGTGCTGTTCGAGGAATTGCTGGAGAATGAAATGAACGGCGGGGTGTCGGGAATTGTCGGTAATCGCACAAACCCTCGTCACTTCTATATCGGCAACCGGTCGGCACAAGTTGAGGCGAAAATTCAAACGGACGAGTCGACCACTATGAACAACAACATGAATAACGTCGACGTCGATTACGAGATGTCTTTGCTCGCCAAGAATCAACTCCGCTACAATGTTATGATTCAGCAGGTGAATGCGGATTTTCAAAAGCTGCGCACGGTTCTCGGGGGGAGATAATGTATGAGACTGACAAATGGCTTTGATATCAGTTCTTCCGCCTTAACGGCGCAGCGGTTCCGGATGGACGTTATTGCTTCTAATATTGCCAACGCGGACACAGCCCGCGCGAAGCTGGTGGACGGCAAATGGCAGCCATACGCCCGCAAGCTCGTCACGTTCGAGCCGAAGGCGCAGGCCTCGTTCCAGCAAGTGCTGAACGGCGCAATGGCGGACAGTTCCGGGCAAGGCGTGAAGGTTACGCAAGTGACGGAGGATACGTCCCCTTTCAAGCAAGTGTACAATCCTACGCATCCCGACGCGGATGCGAACGGGTTCGTCCTGATGCCGAATGTGGATGTGTTGAAGGAAATGGTCGATATGATCTCGGCTACACGGTCATACGAAGCGAATGTAACGGCGCTGAACGCCAGCAAGTCTATGATTGCAAAAGCACTTGAAATCGGCAGATAAAAACGCGTCCATCAACTCTGGGGGGATAAAACTTGATTGAGAAAATCGCTTATAAACCGCTGACGCTGGCAGGAAACGCCACTATATCTTCTAACGGCGCAGGAGCGGCGGAGGTTGCAAATTCGTTTGGTTCTTTTTTGAATAATGCGATCGAAGACCTGAATGCACAGCAAAATACGGTGGACCGGCTGAATCAGCAGTTTGTCAAGGGCCAGCTGTCCGATGTTCATCAGTTGACGATAGCTTCCGAGAAAGCGTCGATTGGCCTTCAGCTCGCCGTACAAATGCGCAACAAGGTTGTCGAAGCTTATCAAGAAGTTATGCGGATTCAAGTGTAATCCTCTCCCGGATAACGGCTAGAGAGAGAGACCATTTTCTCGGATGAGGTGACAAAGTGAACGAGACTGTTCTCCAATATTGGAATAACGTCAAACAATATTGGAATCGATTCAGCAAGGTTCAAAAATGGATGTTCGGAGCAACGGTAGCGGCACTCCTCATCGTAATCGCACTTATTACGTACAACATGTCGAAGACGGAGTACTCGCTCGCGTTTACCGATCTTCAGCCGAACGATGCGGCGAACATTAAGAACTATTTGGACGAATCCAAAATTCCTTATAAGCTCAGTGCCGACGGGAAGAGCATCGGGGTTCCGACAAACGAAGTAGCAAACGTAAAGATCGCCGTCGAATCGCAAGGGCTGAACAAAAGCGGTTCTATCGGATATGGCGCATTTCAGTCAAACAGCATGTTCGGCATGAGCGACCAAGTGTTTAAGGTCAAATACGTCGAAGCCATGCAGGGAGAGCTGCAGCAGCTCATCAATTCCAACAGCGCCATCAGCGGTTCGAAGGTGCTGATCAATTATCCGGATCAAGGCGTGTTCCTTACGGAGAATCAAGAGAAGGCTTCCGCTTCCGTCGTGCTTCAGGTGAAGCCGGGCTACAAGCTCGATCAGGCGAAGATCGATACGATCTATAATCTCGTATCGCACAGCGTGAAGGACTTGCCGATTGAGAACATTACAATCACGAACCAAGACGGAGAAGCGATGCCTTACTCCAAAGCTTCGGGCGCGGGAACAGCGTTGTCGACCGTAACGAGCAATCTGGAACTGAATAAGCAGTTTCAAATGGATATTCAGAAAAATATAACGAATCTGCTTGGCACCATTCTCGGCAAGGATAAAGTAATCGTCAGCGTTTTCTCGACGATGAACTTCGACCAGCAGACATCGCATCAACAGCTTGTAACGGCTCCGAATGAAATTGACCAGAAGGGTCTGGAGATTTCGCTGCAGGAAGCTCAAAAGTCCTATGAAAGCGACGGAGGGTCGGCGGCAGGCGGTGTGCCGGGTACGGGTCAATCGGATGTGCCGAACTACGTAGCCGGTTCGAGCAGCGGAAAGTCGAACAGCGAAGAGACATCCCGGACGGTTAATCTCGAAGTGAACCGCATTACGAACGATATCATTTCTACTCCATATGTCGTAAGGGACCTTAGCGTCAACGTCGGGATCGAACCTCCGAATCCGGATGATCCGAATTCGCTAACACAGGAAACGAAGGACGCTGTGCAGCGGGCGCTTGTCAACATCGTCCGCGCCGCATTGGCTGACAACAAGCAAACCTATACGGATGCGGAACTGGCTAATAAAGTGACGGTATTTGCGCATTCGTTCGCCCGTACGGAGGTTAATAACGCTTCGGCAGCGAACGCTTGGCTCACTTACGGCGGCATTGGTCTTGCGGCGCTCGCACTCGGCGGTGTCGGCGCATACGCGCTGTTACGACGCAGAAGACAGCAGCAGCTGGAAGAAGAAATGGCTGCCGCGGCAGCGGCGGAACCAGCAAAGGTCGAGTATCCGACCATCGATATCGACAACGTATCCAACGAGAATCAGATGCGCAAGCAGCTGGAGACTTTGGCCAAAAAACGGCCTGAAGATTTCGTTAACCTGCTTCGCACTTGGCTCGTCGATGAATAGAGGTGTACCCATTGGCTAAAGCAGCCCAGCAGCAAATGCTGACAGGACGACAGAAAGCCGCAATTTTGCTGATTAGCTTAGGTCCGGATGTGTCCGCCCAAATTTTCAAACATTTGCGGGAAGAAGAGATTGAGCAGCTGACTCTTGAGATTGCCAATGTGCGCAAAGTCGATTCGATGGAGAAGGAAGCGATACTGGCTGAATTCCATCAAATTTGTCTGGCGCAGGAGTTTATCTCCCAGGGCGGTATTACGTATGCCAAGGATATTCTCGAGAAGGCGCTCGGCTCTTCGAAGGCGATGGACATTATTAATCGTTTAACGGCTACGCTGCAAGTGCGTCCGTTCGATTTTGCGCGAAAAGCCGACCCGGCTCAAATCTTGAACTTTATTCAAAATGAAAATTCACAGACAATTGCGCTCGTATTGTCCTATTTGCAGCCGGATCAATCTTCGATTATCTTATCTTCTCTGCCGCAGGATAAGCAGGCTGACGTAGCGAAGCGGATTGCGCTGATGGACAGCACGTCGCCGGAAGTTATCGCTCAAGTGGAGCGTGTTCTGGAGCAGAAGCTGTCGGCAACCGTAACGCAGGACTATACAAATGCCGGCGGCATTTCCGCAATCGTGCAAATCCTTAACGGGGTCGACCGCGGTACGGAACGTACGATTCTCGATTCCCTGGAGATTCAGGATCCGGAGCTTGCGGAAGAAATCAAAAAGCGGATGTTCGTGTTCGAAGATATCGTCAATATCGACAACCGCTCGATTCAACGGATTATCCGCGATATCGAGAACGCCGATCTGCAGCTTGCACTTAAGGTGGCGAGCGAAGAAGTGCGAGAGGCTATATTTAAAAACATGTCGAAGCGTATGGCCGAGACGTTCAAAGAAGAAATGGAATTTATGGGGCCCGTTCGGCTGCGTGACGTCGAGGAAGCGCAAACCCGAATCGTCTCGACGATCCGCCGCTTAGAGGAGTCCGGTGAAATTATCATCGCCCGCGGCGGAGGAGATGATATCATTGTCTAACATCTACAAGGCGCATAGCTATGTTCCGGTTGACGATAAGAAGCTCATCGAAGCGCTTCGGCTCGTCTTCCCTTCGCCAGCCGAGGATCAGGGGCTTTCGCCCGAGCAGCAAGCGGAGCTGGATGAGGCGAACGAGTTGAAGACGCAAATTCTCCGCGATGCCGAGTCGTTTGCACAAGAACAGATCGACAAGGCGATGCAGGAGACGGCTGCGATGCGCGAGCAAGTTCAGCTCGAGATCGATGCATGGTGGCGGGAAAAGCGCGACCAGGATGAAATGATTGTTGCGGAAGCACGGCAATCCGGTTTCGAGCAAGGATACCGGGAAGGGCTCGCTGAAGCGCAGGCCGAAGTGCTTCGTCAATACGACGAGATGCTCCAAGAAGCTCGTACCATACTGGAACAAGCTTATACGCGTAAACAGCAAATTATTGCCGAAGCCGAACCGTTCCTGATCGAGCTTAGCTGCTCGATCGCGGAGAAAATTGTCGATCGGCAGCTGACGCTGGAACCGGGCTGGACGATCGATCAAATTAAACGGCTGCTGCAGCGGCGTAAGGAGAAAGGGACGATCACGCTTTGCGTTTCTCCGTCGCAATACGCGTATATTCAGGATGCCCGGGAAGAACTGCAAAATGCGATTGATTCTCAAGCGGAGCTGGAAATTTTGCCCGATTCGACCGTTCAGGATCTAGGTTGCGTCATTCGATCTTCATTCGGCAGTATTGACGCGAGAGTCGATACGCAGCTGCGGGAGATCAAGTCGGCGCTTCAGGAAATTGCCATGAGAGGCGAGGAATGACGTATGGCAACGGTACCGCAAGCCGGCAAATATATGGATGTACTCCGCCAGCTCGATCCGATCCGCATCAACGGTAAAGTGACGCAGGTGATCGGGCTGACCGTGGAGTCCGAAGGTCCTGATGCGAGCATAGGCGATGTTTGTTATATTTATCCTCCGAAGTCGTCGAAGCCGCTCAAGGCTGAAGTCGTCGGTTTCCGAAACAACAAGGTTATCTTAATGCCGCTCGGAGAGCTGAGCTCTATCGCTCCCGGCTGCGAAGTCGTCGGTACGGGCCGTCCGCTTACGGTGCAGGTCGGGCACGAGCTGCTTGGCAAAGTGCTGGACGGACTTGGGCAGCCGCTGGATGGTTCGTTCCTGCCGTCGCGCATGACGCATTATCCGACGATGAATACGCCAGGCAATCCGCTGCAGCGGCTGCGGGTAAGCGAACCGATATCTGTCGGTGTTCGCGCCATTGACGGCCTGTTGTCTATAGGCAAGGGGCAGCGGGTCGGCATTTTTGCAGGTTCGGGGGTCGGCAAAAGTACGCTGATGGGGATGATCGCGCGCAATACGTCGGCCGATGTGAATGTGATCGGACTGATCGGCGAGCGGGGACGCGAAGTGCTCGATTTCATCGAACGTGATCTTGGACCGGAAGGCCTTGCGCGTTCGGTTGTCGTCGTCGCTACGTCGGACCAGCCGGCGCTCATCCGCATCAAGGGTGCGCTTATCGCAACCAGCATCGCCGAATATTTTCGGGAACGGGGTCTTAACGTCATGCTGATGATGGACTCCGTCACCCGATTCGCTATGGCGCAGCGGGAAGTCGGTCTAGCCGTCGGGGAGCCACCGGCAACCCGCGGTTACACGCCATCGGTATTCGCGACGCTGCCGAAGCTGCTGGAGCGGTCGGGGACCGGGGCGAAAGGCTCGATTACGGCGTTCTATACCGTTTTGGTCGACGGTGACGATATGAACGAACCGATCGCGGATGCGGTTCGAGGCATTCTCGACGGTCACATCGTCTTGAACCGGGATTTGGCGAATAAGGGGCATTATCCTGCCATTGATATTTTGTCCAGCGTCAGCCGTGTGATGAAAGAAATCGTTCCGAGAGAACAGCAGGAAGCGGCCGATTATTTAAAAAGGCTGCTCGCCATCTATAAAAGTTCGGAAGATTTGATTAACATTGGGGCGTATCAGCGCGGATCAAACCCCGAAATTGATATGTCCTTGCAGTACATTCAATCGATATGGGATTTCACGAAGCAGAGGACGGACGAGAAGCTATCGTTCGAGGAAACGCAGCAACGGCTGATTGCCGATTTTTACCGAGGTGAATAAGGGGCATGAAATTCCGGTACGCGTTCCAGCAAATCGTTGATTTGAAAAATAACGAACGTACTCAGGCCGAATGGGTCTTATCGGAGGCGATCGGCGTGCTTCGCACCGAACAGACGATGCTGGATACGCTCGAAGCGGAGAAGCAGCGTCTGCAGCAGGAGCTTGCGGGAACGACCGAGCGGGTGACGACGATTTCTCATATGCAAGGCATGCAGCATTATGTGAATCATTTGCATCGGCAAATCGAGAAGAAGCATGTCGACGTTCGGCAAGCGAAGCAGCATGTCGAACAGAAACAGCAGCTGCTGACGGACCGGATGGTGGATGAGAAAGTATGGACGAAAGCGCGCGATAAAGCATTTCGCCTGCACACGGCCCTCACGCTCAAGAAAGAGCAAGAGGCGTTGGACGAGATGGCTTCGGTCCGATACCTTCGCTCGTCTCCCCAAGTGTAAGATGAAGCGGCTACGTAGGAGGAATGGAAGATGGCAAGCCCTGATGCGGAGAACTCGTCGTCATACGGTGCGATGGAACGGTTTTTGATTTGGTTTTTGATCCCATGCGTGTTCACGTCCGTGCTGCTCGGGGTGCTGTTTTCAATTTTTGATACAAACGTGAAAAACACGGTGCTCCGTACGGCGAACAGCATACCGGTTATTGGCTCTTTGGTTCCGGACCCGGTTGACAAGGCCAATGGGGAAGGGAGTGCCTCGTCAAAGACAAGCTCGGATGCCTCGGTGAAAGCGAGCAATGACCAGATCGCCGCGCTCAATGCGAAAATCGCCGACCTGGAAAGTTCTTTGAGCAAGGCGACTGAAGTGAACGCACAAAAGGATCAGTCGATCAAAGACTTGCAGACGAAAATTACGGATTTGACGGAGCAGCTGAATACAAAAACGCAAACGGATGAGGAGTACACGAAGCAGGTGCAGCAGCTTGCTTCGATCTACAGCAAGATGGATGCAGGGAAAGCGGCGCCAATTATTGAAAACTTGGCACCTAAAGAGCAGGTGTTGGTGCTTAGCATGATGAAACCTGATAATCAGGGAGCAATTCTGGCCAAGATGAATCCGAAGCTGGCTGCTGAAGCCTCGATCGCTTTAAAGGATGTCGTGCCGGTAAAAGATCGCGAGATTGCCGCCCTGCAAAGCCGGCTCGCTATTCAAGGCGGGGGGACGACAACTGCGGCGACTCCGCAGCTGACCAAGAGCGACATCGGTCAAACGTTTGGGAACATGACGCCGAAGAGTGCGGCTGACGTTTTGATTCAGCTGCAAGGAACGAGCCCTGACCGTGTAATTTCGATTCTTAGCTCGATGGATACGGCTGCCCGCTCGAAAGTGCTGACGGCGATTTCCGATGCCAACAAGGAAATGGCGGCAACGATTTCGTCCAGACTGGCTGCATCCGCTAACTGACTCGGGAAAACTCATTTTGCTTGAAGGGAGGTGAGAAAGAAAATGGAAATAACGAATGTATCAGTCCCAACTCCAGCTGCAGCTTCGACTAGCTCAGGATCTACAGGTGCAGCGTCCGGCAAAGCCGGCGGTTCCGGCGAACTGGATTTTTCGGTCATTATGGCGAATCAACAAGCGGTTGACGATTCGGCAGAAGGCACGACGACCGACACTCAACTATCTTCGTTAATGGGATTGCTTCAAATGCTGCAGCAACTCATTGCTCCGTTGCGCGGATCGGCTGCGGTCTCCTCAAAGAACGATGGACAGGATGAGCAAAGCCTCCCCGAATTGCTGGTTCAAGCGTTAAATAAGAATTCGGAGCTGACCGATGCGTTGCTGAAAGATCCGGAAATGCAGAACTGGCTGGCACAAGCGGCCGCATTGATTCCGGTACTGAGCCAGTCGAGCCAAACTTCCGTAACGGGAGCCGCCCAGGTGGCGTCTGGCATCCAGCCTGCACAGGACCAGCTGTCCGCACAAGAAACGCTGCTGCATTTCGCCGCACTTGTCGGGCAATCGCCGAACAATCCGATCGTACGTCACTTGATGAATGAGCTTCGTCAAACCGTTGAACCGTTGTTGTCGGCAGTCGCTGGGCAAGAAGCACCTGCCGTTGCCGAAGAAGTGACGGTGCAAGCTCTTGAAACGCAAGTGCGTAAAGGTGAGGCCGGCGGAATGCGTTCGGGAACGGGGATCGACTCGTTGAAGCTCTCCGGTAACGAAACATTCAGCGTAGATGCCGCTCAGGCTTCGGACAGCGCGATTCAACAAACGAAGTCAAAGCTGGAGGTACTGGCAGCCCGCAGCAGTGCTGTAGCTGCAGTGGTTCAGCAAATCCAAACCGGACAAGGAGCTAAAGAAAGCGGCTCCGAAGCAGGCGGACAGGATTCGATGGCATCGCAAACGCCAGTTGTACCGCTACAGGATTTATTGAAGACGATTCAACAGGCAGAAGCTGCGCCTAAGATGGCACAAGCTACGATTCCAGCGCATACGTTCGTTCGAGATATGAGCGGTTTCATGGTGTCGAACATGAAGCTGTCGATGAATGAAATGATGAAGGAAGCCAGATTGATTCTTCATCCGGAGCATCTTGGTCAAGTCGATGTGAAGATTACGCTTCAATCGAATGGCCAGCTCGTAGCCCAGTTTATGGCCGATAACGCTGCCGGAAGACAATTGCTTGAGAGCCAGCTCCCGCAGTTAAGACAAGCGCTGCAAAACCAGGGCTTGCAAGTCGAGCGTCTGGAAGTGTCGCAGCAAGCCGCTGCTTCGGGTATGTTCCAGCAATCCCATCAGCAAGGCGGTAATGGTCAGCCATTTGCCCGCAATCAGCGCGAGCGCGTAAACGAGACGGATACCGTTGACGGTGAATTGACCAATGACCTGCGTACTTTAGCGGAACATCGTCAAGAAAAATTGAAGTCTTCCGGCTCTTCGTTCGACGAAACAGCGTAATTATAAGGAGGTGAACGCATGGCATCCGTTTATACGCCGCCTGTCGGAGATCCTACCAAAACCACAACGGCAACTAGCACGACGCCCGCCAGTAAAGCAGGCCAAAGCAGTTTGGGCAAGGACGATTTTCTCAAAATTTTGATTACGCAGCTAAAAAATCAAGACCCGATGCAGCCGATGCAGGACAAGGATTTCATCGCTCAGATGGCGCAATTCAGCTCTTTGGAGCAAATGACGAACGTCGCATCCACGCTGGCTCAATTGCCGCAAATGCTCGGCTATGCATCTTCGTTAATCGGCAAGACGATCAGCTGGATCAGCACGGATGAAGCCGATAACGGCGAGATCAAATCCGGTCAGGTCGATTCGATTATTTTGAAGGACGGCAAGCAATATGCTGCTGTGGAAGGGGAGAACGTAGGTCTCGATCAAGTGACGCAAGTTGCTTTGACCGAAGCTGCAGAGTAATGGAGCGAATACAAGTAGGGCATCTGTATCCGAATGCGGTCGCTCCCGTACAGCCCAAACAACGACCCGCGTCCGCAGGCTCTCCATCAGGTGTGCAGACGGGTAAAGCAACGTTTCAGGACATTCTTCAGAGCCACATCGTTCGCTTCAGTCATCATGCCGAAGTGAGGCTTAAGCAGCGAGGGATTCAGCTGAACAACGATCAACTCACGAAGCTCGGATCGGCTATAGACAAAGCCGCTTCCAAAGGGGCGAAAGATTCGCTGATGCTGCTGGACGGCACGGCGCTAATCGTGAATATCCCGAACCGGACGGTCGTTACGGCACTGGACGGAGCTTCCATGCAAGAGCATGTATTTACTCAAATCGATAGTGCGGTAATTATTTCGTAATTCATTTCGGCGGGTTGGACCTATGAGGAAACCCGATGGCTGCGGATCGATGGATGCAGCCTAATGACCAATATGAGTAAATTCGGAGGTATTTGAACACTTATGTTAAGATCCCTATATTCCGGCGTATCCGGTATGCGCGGCTTTCAAACGAAACTTGACGTAATCGGTAACAATATCGCTAACGTAAATACGATCGGCTTCAAGTCCGGGCGTGTTATGTTTCAGGACATTTTGAGCCAGACGGTATCGGGCGTAACAGCACCGAATGGCGCCGACAGCGGCGGTGTGAATGCAAAGCAAATCGGTCTTGGCTCGACGATTAGCGCGGTCGACACGGTACATACCCAAGGCAGTGCGATGACAACGAACGTTGCAACAGACCTTCGAATTGCCGGAGATGGATTTTTCGTCGTGCAGGATGCTACAGGCGCACAGTACTTGACTCGTTCCGGAAATTTCACACTGGATGCGAATCGTAACCTGGTGAATGCAGAAGGACTTAGGGTAACGTCTGTAGGCGGAGAACCGATTACTTTAGAAGCTGAAGTAACGGCCTTCACCATCGCTCAAGACGGTACGATCATGACTACAGTTAACGGTGTAACCGGTCCTTCGGATTGGCAGATTGCCGTCACGAAAGTATCGAACCCTAACGGTCTTGAAAAAGTAGGAGGCAACTTATATCGTGCGACGCCGAACTCGGATGTGGAAGCGGAGGACATCGGAGAAGCACTGGCTAACGATCCAGCACGAGGCACAGGAGCGATCATCGCCGGACAATTGGAAATGTCCAATGTTGACTTAACAAGCGAATTTACCGAAATGATCGTTACGCAGCGTGGGTTCCAGGCGAACTCCCGGATCATTACGACTTCCGATAGCATCCTTGAAGAAGTAGTTAACCTGAAACGATAATTGATAGCTTGATTCTAGCGGGGGAGCATGTCTCCCCCCAGTGAAATCTGGAGGGAGACATGATCACCGTTACTCGTTTGAACGGTAAGCCGATTACCGTAAATGCCTTATTGATCGAATCGATTGAAGAAACGCCTGACACCATGATTACGCTCACTACAGGTAAGAAGATTACCGTTCTCGAGAAGGCCGAAACCGTCGTTACGCTCGTTCTGAGCTTTCTTCAGACCATAGGCGCCGTGAACGCAACGTTAAAGTCCAACGGACCGGAGGGGTCGTAAGTGTTTAAAAATAAAATTTTCATCATGGTTATCGGCATGCTTATCGCCATCACGCTGATTCTTGCGGCCGCATTTTTCTTGTATCCGCTTGTCAGCAATTCGGGGACGGCGGAATCCGGTTCTGCTGCACAGACGTCCGCGGAGAAGGTGAAGCCTGCCAAGCAGCTTTCAGCCGAAGAAAGAAAAGAAAATACTGTCGTGCTGAAAGATATTCTCACTAACCTCGCAAATAACAGCCGCTTCATTAAAGTCAGCTTTGCTTTTGAGCTGGAGAACAAGAAGGCGAAGGCCGAGTTCGAAGCGCTGCAGGACTCCAAGGTCAAGGGCGCCATTATTAAATCGCTTAGCGACCTGACACCGGAGCAAGTCAGCGGAAGCAAAGGTCTTGACAGCTTGTCGGCGGCGTTGATGAATATCTTAAACCCATATTTGCATGAAGGTAAGATCAAAGAAATTATGATTACAGATTTTGTCTTGCAATAATGGCACACGTACTGCATACATTGATCGCGGCTTTGAAGGGGGTGACTTGACATGGTGGATGTTCTTTCGCAGAACGAGATTGACGCCCTTCTGGCGGCGCTGTCCTCCGGTGAAATGGATGCCGAGGAACTAAAAAAAGAAGAAACGCAAAAGAAGGTCAGAGCCTACGACTTCAAGCGTGCTGTACGATTCTCGAAGGATCATATCCGGAGCTTGACTCGTATTCATGAGAACTTCGCTCGATTCCTGACGACATATTTTTCCGCTCAGCTTCGTACGTTCGTACAAATTAATGTGGTACAGGTCGAGCAGCTGCCCTATGACGAGTTCATTCGTTCCATTCCGAAAATGACGATATTGAACATCTTTGAAGCGGAGCCCTTGGAAGGCCGTATGGTACTGGAGGTTCATCCGAACGTTGCCTTTGCAATGCTGGACCGGCTTCTGGGCGGTGCGGGCACTTCCCCGAACAAAATTAACGCATTAACGGAAATTGAAACCATCGTCATGGAACGAATCTTCAGCAGGGCGCTGGATACGCTGCAGGAAGCATGGAAGACGATCATAGATTTGTCTCCTCGCTTGGAGGCGTTAGAGACGAATCCGCAGTTCATGCAAATTGTTTCGCCAAACGAAACGATAGCGCTGATTTCGCTCAGTACGAAGATCGGTGACACGACAGGCATGGTCAATCTTTGTATACCGCATGTGGTTATCGAACCGATTATGCAGCGGCTGTCGGGCCACCATTGGTTCGTATCCCAGAAGAAAACGAGAGCGCCAGAGGAAGAAGAAGTACTCCAAGCGCGCCTGACGAAAGCGAAGCTGCCGATCATTGCCGAGCTTGGAACGTCGCAAATTAACGTGCGCGAATTTCTCGGTCTTATGTCGGGAGACGTTATCTCGCTCAATAAACCGGTTGACGAACCGCTGCAAATTAAAGTCGGCGAGAAGCTGAAATTTATCGGTTCTCCGGGAACGATACGCGGGAAAGTAGCAGTTCAGATTACTGATATTGTAACCGAAGGAGAGGAAGAGAATGACGAGTAATAAGGATTACTTGTCACAGGAAGAGATCGACGCGCTATTGCGGCAATCTTCCGATGACAGTTCCTATGACGGGGGAACAGGCTCTCCTCGCATTGAGGACTATTTGTCTTCACTTGAGCAGGATGCTCTTGGTGAGATTGGCAATATTACCTTCGGAAGTGCGGCAACGGCACTCTCCACACTGCTCGGCAAGAAAGTTGATATTACGACACCTAAAGTATCCGTTATTGCCCGGCCGGAGCTGGTCGGCGAGTTTCCTCACCCGCACGTAGCCGTCCATGTCGATTATGTCGACGGCTTTGACGGTATTAACCTGCTCGTTATTCAAACCCGCGATGCTCAGGTTATTGCTGATCTGATGATGGGTGGAGACGGCACCGGTCAGATGGGGAATGAGCTGACGGAAATTCATATCAGCGCTGTCCAGGAAGCGATGAATCAAATGATGGGGTCGTCGGCTACGTCGATGTCGACAATTTTCAATCGATTCGTCAATATTTCTCCACCCGGAATCGATATTATGAATCTGTCGGCCGGAGAAGGAAATTTGCCGGATGAAGACGTATTTATTAAGGTATCGTTCCGACTTACGATTGGTGACTTGATTGACTCGACGATTATGCAGCTGCTGCCGGTCTCTTTTGCGAAAGAGATGGTGTCTATTTTGCTCGGCGGTGCATCGGCCCCAGAACCATCGTCGTATAATGAGCCACCGGCAGCTCCGCCGGTTCAGCATACGCCGCCGCCGTCGGCACCGCCATCTGCACCTGCTTATCAGGAGCCGTATGCGGCCCCGATGTCGCAGCCTCCTGCAGGAATGCCGATGGATCAGCATATGTATCAGCAGCCGATGTACCAACAGCCGATGTACCAGCAGCCCGTGTATCAGCAGCCGCCGATGTACCAACAGCCGCCTATGCAGCAGCATCCGGCCACTTACGGAGCGCCGACGAACCGCAACGTAAACGTTCAGCCGGTACAGTTCAGTAATTTGAATGGCAATCCGCTAAGTCAAGCTGAAGATACGAACCTGAATTTGCTATTGGATATTCCTCTTAAGGTCACTGTAGAATTAGGTAGAACGCATAAGGTGATCAAGGACATCTTAGAGCTCTCCCAAGGTTCAATTATCGAACTGGACAAGCTTGCGGGCGAGCCGGTCGACATCCTCGTGAATAACAAGCTGATCGCTAAAGGCGAAGTCGTCGTTATCGACGAAAACTTCGGGGTTCGAGTCACCGACATCGTAAACCAATGGGAACGAATTCAGAAGTTACAATAATACTACCTTCGGGAGGACTGTTAGGATATGGCTAAACGGATTCTAATTGTGGACGACGCTGCGTTTATGCGAATGATGATTCGCGATATTTTGACTAAAAACGGTTTTGAAGTTGTCGGAGAAGCGAATGACGGGCTGCAGGCGATTGAGAAGTTTAAAGAGCTGCACCCCGATTTAATTACGATGGATATTACGATGCCCGAGATGGACGGCATTCATGCGCTGAAAGAAATTAAAAAGCTCGATCCGAACGCGAAAGTCATCATGTGCTCCGCTATGGGCCAGCAAGCGATGGTTATCGATGCTATTCAAGCAGGCGCTAAAGACTTTATCGTGAAACCGTTCCAAGCGGACCGCGTTATCGAGGCTATTAAGAAAACATTAGGGTAATCGTTCGCTCACGGCTTCAAACGCTTAATATCAGCAGAAGGGATGTGGGAAGTTGTCGAAGCTACCGAAGAAAATGCTGCCAGCCCTTCTGATGACCTTTACAACCTCGCTCATCCTGACAACTTACGTCGGTGCCACAGCGAACGGCGCCGACGGGAGTGAGCTGGAAGCAACTCCCGATTTGGGAACAGGTCTGCAATCGTTCTACATGGTGCTCAAAGTGATGTTCGTTCTAGCCATTCTGATCGGATTGTTTTTTATTGCTATCCGGTTGCTTGCCAAACGAAATCAGGCCGTAGGTATCGGTCGGCCATTGCGTTCGCTGGGCGGTGTTCCGTTAGGCCCAAACAAGTCGATTCAGATGGTCGCCATTGGAACGTCGCTTTATATTGTCGGCGTCGGTGAGAACATCCAGCTTCTGGATAAGATCGATGATCCGGAGGTCGTTGCCGAACTGACGGAGCAGTTTACAGGCGGAGGGACCACCGTTTCGCCGCAATTTATATCGGTAGGAAATTGGCTCAAGCGACTCCGACAACGCGAGAAGCCGGTAGAAGAGGAGGAGCTGCCGAGCTCGTCGTTCGGTCATGTGTTTCAAGAAAAGCTGCAGCAAATCTCGAGTACGAAGAAGAGAACGCAGGAGCTTCTCGAACAGCACAAGAACAGCGATCGGTCGATCCATGATGAATAAGTATCGCGTATTGTTGACTGCTCTGCTGACGATCGGCTTCCTATTCTTCGGTGCGACGACCACATGGGCGGCTGATCCGATTCCGGGTATTAATGTAACCGTAGGTTCTGCGGAAGGCACCGCAGGAGCGTCCAATACGGTTACGATCCTGCTAATGCTCACCGTTCTTAGTCTGGCGCCATCGATCCTTATTTTAATGACATGCTTTACAAGAATCGTGATCGTGTTGGGCTTTGTTCGAACATCGCTCGGCACGCAGCAGATGCCTCCCAACCAAGTCATTATCGGACTTGCACTGTTTATGACATTCTTTATCATGTCGCCGACAATTTCCGAAATCAATCAAACTGCAGTTCAGCCATATTTGCAAGGTCAAGTGGCTCAAACGGAGGCGCTTCAGAAAGCCGCACTGCCGCTTAAGAAATTTATGTGGGCACATACGAGGCCGAAAGACTTGAAGCTGTTCCTGGATTACGCCAAGGCGCCGACGCCGAAAGGCTATGAGGATACTCCGTTAACGGCGCTCGTTCCGGCATTCGCCATCAGTGAGCTAAAGACGGCGATGCAAATGGGCTTCATGATATTCATTCCGTTCCTGGTCATTGATATGATTATTTCCAGTACCTTGATGGCAATGGGTATGATGATGCTGCCGCCCATGATGATTTCGCTTCCATTCAAAATTTTGCTGTTCATCTTGGTAGACGGCTGGTACCTTGTAGTGAAATCGTTGTTGCTCAGCTTTAATACGTAGCCCAGCACGAATCCGGAGGTGACAACGTGGGCTCAGAATTCGTCATCCGCATTGCCGGCGAAGCCGTATATACGGTGCTGAAGGCAAGCGCGCCGATGCTGCTCCTTGGTCTCGTTGTCGGTCTGATCGTCTCGATCTTCCAAGCAACAACGCAAATTCAGGAGCAGACGCTCGCCTTTGTACCGAAAATTGTGGCGGTCCTGCTTGGATTGCTGGTATTTGGACCGTGGATTCTTACAACGCTAGTGGATTTTACGTATAACGTATTCGACAATTTATACAAATTTATCGGTTAGGAATGAGAGCGAATGGAACAAGTATTGGCATTCGTTCCTACCGTCATTTTAATATTATGTCGGATTACCTCATTTTTTGTCGTTGCACCGGTATTTTCGTTCCGAACGATCCCGAATTCGTTTAAAGTAGGGCTCGCAGCGGCTGTTACGCTGATCACGTTTACTGTCGTCGGATCCCAATCGCCGGTGCAAATGGACGGACTTTTTTTTCTTCTCATAATCCGTGAGATTATGGTCGGTATTTTGCTCGGCTTTGTCGCAACGTTATTTTTCAATGCCGTTCAAATTGCCGGATTCTACATGGATATGCAGATCGGCTTTAGCATGGCGAATATCATCGATCCGATGACCGGAGTATCCAGTCCTCTACTCGGCAACTTCAAGTTTATGATCGCCATCATGCTGTTTCTTACTTTTAACGGTCATCATTATTTTTTACAGGCGATAATGGACAGCTACCGTTGGATTCCGCTCGACAACGGGCTGTTTGGCCAGTTGGCAAACGGCAGTCTTTCCGACTTCCTTGTACGAACATTTGCTACGGTGTTTACGATCGCTTTCCAGCTCGCGCTTCCAGTGCTGGCCGCGATGTTACTGACCGACATTGGCCTTGGGCTGCTCACAAGGGTATCCCCGCAATTTAACATATTCGTCATCGGGGTGCCGTTGAAAATAATAATCGGCTTGGTCGTGCTGACGATTTTGTTTCCGGGTTTCATCAGTCTATTCCATGATCTGTTCATGCAGATGTTTGAGACAATGAAGCAGATGCTCGGGCTCATCGGCAAAACCGGATAAAGGAGGGTCGCAGATGTCTCGTCCGTACCGCTATTCGCTTGATCTTCAAATGTTTGCCGGGGAGCGGACGGAGAAGGCGACTCCCAAGAAGCGCGGTGAAGCCCGGGGAAAAGGTCAAGTGGCGAAAAGTCAAGAGATCGTCGGGGCGTTCATTCTATTGTTTACGTTTCTGTTGTTTGGCGTTTACGGGACGACGTTCCAAAGCCAGTTGACGCTGCTTGTGTCAAACTTGCTGCAGCATAAGCTTACGATGGCCATAACGGAACAAAATGTGAAAACGTTGTTTTTGGACCTGACTCTGCAGTGCGTATGGCTGCTGCTGCCGGTGGTCGGTGTCGCGTTCATCATTGCATTAGCTGGAGAATATTTCCAAGTTGGCTTTCTGTTTACGCTGGAACCGCTCAAGGTCAAGTTTGACAAAATCAATCCGATTCAAGGCTTTAAACGGATGTTTTCTATGACAATCGTCGTCGAATTCGTCAAATCTATGCTGAAGATGATCATTGTTGGGGTTGTTATTTACATGACCCTGTGGGATGAGAAGGCGAAGCTCATCGAGCTCGCCCGTTACCCAGTTTCCGGATCTTACGCTTATATTGCCGGTCTCGTGTTCAGCTTAGGGGTCAAAATCGGTATTACGCTCGTCTTTCTCGGAATTCTGGATTTTTTCTATAAGCGTTATGAACATGAGAAGAGTTTAAAGATGAGCAAGCAGGATATCAAGGATGAGTACAAAAACACGGAAGGCAACCCGCTCATTAAAGGGAAAATTAAGGAAAAGCAGCGCCGGCTTGCTATTCAGCGGATGATGCAGGAAGTGCCGAAAGCGGACGTCATCATCACGAACCCGACTCACTACGCCGTCGCCTTGAAATATGACGCCGGAAAGATGGAGGCGCCTACCGTCATTGCGAAAGGTACGGATTACTTGGCGTTAAAAATCCGTGAAGTAGCCAAAGAGCATGGCGTTATGACGATGGAAAACAAGCCGCTCGCCAGAGCGTTATATAGTCAAGTCGAAATCGGACATTCGATACCGGCCGACTTGTTTCAGGCGGTCGCCGAAGTGCTTGCTTATGTGTACAAGATGAAAGGGCGAGTCACGACGAGGGCGAAGCGCCAGCGGTAACGATATGCGTATACAGCGGAGGGAAGGGAGGAAGGCGCGATGAAGATACGGGATCTGGTCGTTCTTATTGGTGTCATTGGAATTGTGCTTATGATGGTCGTGCCGATTCCTCTGCCGCTGCTTGATTTTTTGCTGATTATTAATATTACGATTGCGATTATCA
This sequence comes from Paenibacillus chartarius, assembly GCF_042432825.1. Lineage (NCBI taxonomy): Bacteria > Bacillati > Bacillota > Bacilli > Caryophanales > Paenibacillaceae > Paenibacillus > Paenibacillus chartarius. The sequence goes on from NZ_JBHLWN010000071.1 coordinate 139,451, forward strand.
TTTTGTTGGTTGGCATGAACACCGTCGATGCGCTTCAGTTTTCCATATTTCCATCGATGCTGCTCATCACGACCATATTCCGCCTCGCTTTGAACGTTTCAACGACGAGAAACATTCTTGCCAACGCAGAAGCCGGCAACGTGGTCAGAACTTTCGGATCCTTCGTCGCCGAGGGCAATATTGTCGTCGGCTTCGTTGTATTTCTGATTTTGGTCTTGGTGCAATTTATCGTCATTACCAAAGGTTCTGAGCGCGTTGCCGAAGTTGCTGCCCGCTTCACGCTCGATGCGATGCCGGGCAAGCAGATGAGTATCGACGCGGACTTGAACGCCGGGATGATCAACGAACAGCAAGCACGCGAACGCCGCCAGAAGATCGAGCGGGAAGCGGATTTTTACGGAGCGATGGACGGTGCGTCCAAATTCGTCAAAGGCGATGCCATTGCCGGCATTATCATCCTCTTCATTAACTTGATCGGCGGCTTCATCATCGGAATGGCGATGAAGGGCATGGACGCATCCCAAGCACTCGAAAATTACGCGATCCTTACGATCGGTGACGGTCTCGTCAGCCAAATCCCGGCCCTGCTGATCTCCACGGCGGCAGGTATCATCGTGACGAGGGCTTCTTCGGAAGGCAATTTGGGTCATGACATCACGGCGCAGCTATTCGCTCAGCCGAAGCTATTGTATATCGTAGCCGGTACGTTAGTGTTTCTGGGGATATTCACCCCTATCCATTGGTATACGACCTTTCCGGTTGCAGCGGTTCTCGTTTTCGCAGCAATCAAGATGCAGAAAAACCTGGAGCTCAAGCAGGAGCAGCAGGAACAGCTCGTCGAGGAGCAGCAGATCGAGGAAGTGCGTTCGCCGGAAAGCGTGCTGGGTCTCTTGCAGGTGGATCCGATTGAGTTCGAGTTCGGCTACGGCTTGATTCCGTTGGCCGACACGCAGCAGGGCGGCGACTTGCTCGACCGGATCATTTTGATTCGGCGTCAATGTGCGCTTGAGCTGGGGATCGTCGTTCCGGTAATCCGCATTCGCGACAACATTCAATTAAAACCTAACGAATATGTAATCAAAATTAAAGGAAACACCGTGGCGCGCGGCGAACTGCTGCTTAATCACTATTTGGCGATGAGCCCAGGCTACGAAGACGATTCCATTTCGGGCATCGAAACGAAGGAGCCGGCATTCGGACTGCCTGCGTTATGGATTGACGAAGCGACGAAGGAGCGGGCCGAATTGTCGGGCTACACCGTCGTCGATCCGCCGTCCGTCGTGGCAACGCACTTGACGGAAATCGTCAAGAAGCACGCGCATGAGCTGCTCGGACGCCAAGAGACGAAAGCGCTGGTCGAGAATGTCAAGGAAGCCTATCCGGCGCTTGTCGACGATTTGATTCCGAGCATGATGACGATCGGGGACTTGCAGAAGGTGTTGGCCAAGCTGCTTAGGGAGAAAATATCGGTACGGGATTTGGTTACGATTCTGGAGACGCTTGCCGATTACGCTTCCTATACGAAGGATACCGACGTGCTGACGGAATACGTCAGACAGTCGTTATCCAGGCAAATTACCCAGCAGTACTCGACCGGCACCGATTCGCTCAAAGTCATTACGGTCGGTCCTTCGCTCGAGAAAAAAATCGCCGAATCGGTGCAGCAGTCCGATCAAGGTACGTATTTGGCGCTCGATCCGTCGACGTCGCAGATCGTCTTCCATCGACTCAACGATCAAGTGAGCCGCATGATCCAATCGGGCCAGCAGCCGATCATCCTTACTTCGCCGACGATTCGCATGTACTTCCGGCAGCTGCTGGAACGTACCATGCAGGATATTCCCGTGCTGTCTTACAGCGAGCTTGAACCGAATATTGAAATTCAAAGCTTGGGAGTTGTGAACTTATGAGAGTGAAACGGTATGTCGTCGATTCGATGCCAGATGCACTGCAAAAAATTCGCACCGACCTCGGGAAAGATGCCGTTATTCTTAACACGAAGGAAATTCGTTCCGGCGGATTCCTCGGCATGTTCGGCAAGAAAAAGATTGAAGTGATTGCGGCAGTCGACGGCACCGCAGCGGCGGGCGGAACGTCGCCGAAACCGGCGGCTCCGAAGCCGGCTCCCGCCAAGGCCCAGCCCCAAGCTGCTGCGGCTAGGGCAGCCCCTGTCGCAATGCTAGAGCATGATCAACTCGAATTTCCGGAAGTTCCGGATGTATTGCCACCCGTTCAGCAGTCATTGAAAATCCGGGAGCATGCTCCTGTTCGCAAAGAGCTGCCTCCGGAATCGACTGCCGCGGCATCTCAAGCCGGAGTTTACACACCGCCGAAGCCGGCTCCTGTCAAGAGCAGGGAAGATCTGCTGTTCGAAGAGCTTCGTCAAATGCGGGAAATGATGAACAAGCTCGCATTACAGAACGGGGGCGAATCGAACGCCAATCTGGTTCCTGCTATTCGTCAAAGGCTCATCGACCATGAAGTGGACCCGGCTTTGATCGATACTTGGATCGATCGGGCTAAAGTGGAGGCGGAAGAGCTCGCCGAACCGTTCACGGAATCGTTCGCATCGCGTTCGATCCGGCTTCAGATCGCCGATATCCTGAAATCAAACGGACGCAAGTCGATTGCGCCGGAGACGAAGATCGCACATTTTGTCGGTCCTACGGGAGTAGGCAAGACGACGACGATCGCCAAGCTTGCCGCGGAGCAGGTGCTGAAGCATCGCCGAAAGGTAGGTTTTATTACTTCGGACACATACCGGATTTCAGCGGTCGAACAGTTGAAGACGTATGCCAACATTTTGAACGTGCCGCTTGAGGTTGTGTTTTCACCGCAGGATCTGCTAAAGGCGTTCGACGCTCTTAAGGATTGCGATCTTATTTTCATGGACACGGCCGGCCGTAATTTTCGCAACGAAATGTACGTGTCCGAGCTAAATGCGCTGCTGCGCTCCCAAGGGGACTCCGAGACGTTTCTGGTCCTCAGCATGACGACGAAATACAAAGATATGAAAGCTATTACGGGCAATTTCACCAAATTTAAGCTGGATAAAGTGTTGTTTACCAAGATGGATGAAACCGATTCGTTCGGTGCCGTCGTGAATCTCGTCCACGATTTCGGCCTGCAGCTGTCTTATGCAGCGAACGGCCAGAATGTACCGGATGACATCAGTGTGGTAGATGAGCAAGCGATCATCGATCTCATTATGGAGGAGCTGCCAGATGAATGACCAGGCGCAGGCCCTTCGCAAATTGGTTCAATCGCAGCAATCCGGCCGTACGACCCGAATTATTACGGTGACAAGCGGCAAGGGTGGAGTAGGCAAATCCAATTTCACATTAAATTTTGCCTTATCGCTGCAAGCGAAGGGATACAAGGTTCTCGTGTTCGACGCCGACATCGGACTAGCCAACATTGACGTGCTTATGGGCGTTTCACCGAAGTACAACTTGTATCATCTGCTGAAGAAAGAAAAAACGATCTGGGAAATCGTGCAAAAGGGTCCAGGCGAGCTGGAATTCATAGCCGGCGGCTCCGGGTTTCAGGATTTGATCCGGTTATCCGAAGAAGAATTAGATTATTTCTCCGAGCAGATTGGCCAATTGAACGGCTATGCCGATTTTCTGATCTTCGATACAGGTGCCGGGTTGTCGAAGGAGACGTTAAAATTTATTCTCGCGGCGCAGGAGACTATCGTCGTGACGACGCCGGAGCCGACGTCCATTACGGACGCCTATGCGATCATCAAGATGGTGCATGCAATGGAATACAATGTAAAATTCCAGCTGGTTGTCAACAGGGTCACCGATCCGAATGAGGGCAAGCACACTGCAAATAAAATCAGCCTTGTGGCCAAGCAGTTTCTGCAGCTTGATATTCCGACGCTGGGCTATGTCAGCGACGACCCGCTCGTGTCGAAGGCTGTCAAGAAGCAGGTGCCGTTCTCGGTCGCATTCCCGAATTGCCCGGCATCCAAAGATTTGCAGGAGCTGGTCAACCGGTTCGACCATGGGCTTCCGGCGCCAGAGCCGGAGCAGCAAAGCGGTGTCAAAGGGTTCTTGTCTCGCATGATCCGTCTGATGAAATAATCTTACTTACAACATAGAACCGCACTATTACGGATGGAAGGGGGGAGGGCAGCGATGGGGTATCGTATATTAGTCGTTGACGACTCTGTATTCATGCGAAAAATTGTTTCCGATATTGTCTCCGAACACCCCGAGCTGGAAGTCGTCGGGACCGCTAAGAACGGCAAAGAGGCCGTCGAGCAAGTGAAGCTGCTCAAGCCTCATGCGGTCACGCTCGACGTTGAGATGCCGATCATGAACGGACTTGAAGCGCTGCAGAAAATTATGAAGGAAGCGCCGACGCCGGTCGTGATGCTGAGCTCTCTCACCGAGGAAGGGGCGGCCGAAACGATTAAAGCTTTAGAGTTCGGTGCGTTCGATTTCATTCGAAAGCCTTCCGGTTCGATTTCCCTCGATTTATATAAGGTGAAGCAGCAGCTTCACGAGAAGTTGCTGGCAGCTGTAAAGGTTACGATGAGGAGCATTGCCCAGCCTTTCGCCGGCAGCGCCCCCCCGTTGGTATCCCGGGGGACGGCCGTAAATAAGCCTGGCGTGCTGTCTGCCGCAGAAAGCGTCAATAAAGCAAATGCCGGTAAACCGAGATCGTCCAAATTCGATCAGCTGATAGCGATCGGAACGTCTACGGGAGGACCCAGGGCGCTTCATCAAGTGATTTCCCAGCTGCCGGGCGATTTGCCTGCTCCAGTGCTGATCGTTCAGCATATGCCGCCGAGTTTCACCAAATCTTTGGCCCAACGGCTTAACGACGTATCTCAGCTTAAAGTCGTCGAGGCCGAGGATGATCAGCTGCTGGAGACAGGAACCGTTTATGTGGCGCCGGGCGGCTGGCATATGATGGCGAGGCGTGAGCAGGGCGGAGGATACCGCATCAAGCTGACGAAGGACGAACCGCGCTCAGGTCACCGGCCGTCCGTGGACGTTATGTTCGAATCTCTCGTACCGATGAAAGAATTAAAGCGGCATGCCGTGATCATGACCGGTATGGGCAGCGACGGCGCCAAAGGCATGCTGGCTTTACGGAAAAGCGGTGCCGTCATCACCATTGCCGAGGCGGAGGAAACATGCGTCGTTTACGGTATGCCGAGGGCCGCGGTTGAACTGCAGGGAGTTACGGATGTTGTGAAACAGCCCGAAATTGCCCGAAAAATTGTCCAGTCCGTTCATTCTGCTTCATCCTAACGCTTTGCCGTTTCACACATCGCAATCGTACCGATACGACTTATGGAGGTGTACGTGATGGAATTAAGTCAATATTTGTCAATGTTTATTGACGAATCGAAAGATCATTTACAAGCAATGAACGAGAATTTGCTGGCACTGGAAGGCAATCCGACAGATATCAGCATTGTACACAACATATTCCGCTCCGCACACACGCTCAAAGGCATGTCCGCCACGATGGGCTTTGAAGATTTGGCGAAGCTCACTCACGAGATGGAGAATGTTCTCGATCTTGTCCGGAATAACAAGCTGGATATGGATCCATTTATTTTTGATTGTGTATTCAAGAGCTTGGATGCCCTCGAGACGATGGTTGAAGACATTATTCAAGGCGGTACCGGACAAGCGGACGTCACGGACATCGTGGCTTCGCTCAAATCGATTGTCACGGGCGATTATAAGAAACAGGCGGCCGATGCAGCTGCAGCACCGCCGGCATCAGCTTTGGCAGCTTCCGGAATAGAAGTGGACGAGTTTCAATATTCCGTGCTGCAGCAGTCGATCGATTCGGGCCATATGGTATTTTACATAGAGGTCGCAGTCAGGGAAGATTGCGTTTTAAAAGCAGCTAGAGCCTACATGGTGTTTGATGTACTCGACCGTAACGGCGAAGTCGTCAAATCGACGCCGTCGGTTCAAGATATCGAACAAGAGAAGTTCGAACGAAGCTTCTCCGTTTATTATATTTCCCAAATAGACCGTGAAACACTGCAAAAAGAGATTTTAAACGTGTCCGAAATCGAATCCGCGTCCGTCATCGAGGTTGATAAAGATTCGCTTTCGGAGATGATCAAAGGAGCTCGTAAGGCTCCTGCGGAGGAAGCGATTCCGGAAGCCCTCGCTGCACAGCAGGAGACGGCGGCTGCTGCCGCGGCGCCTGCAGCACCCGCTGCGGAAACGAAAAAAGCTGGGCCTTCGGGCGGCGCACCGGTAGCAGGGCGTACGATCCGCGTCGACATCGAACGTCTGGACGCCCTGATGAATTTGTTCAGCGAGCTTCTTATTGACCGCGTTCGTCTCGAGCAGCTGGCAAGCGAGGTTCACCGCAGCGATTTGACCGAGACGGTTGAGCATATGTCGCGGGTTAGCAGCGATTTGCAAAACATCGTATTGAAGCTTCGCATGGTGCCGGTCGACTCCGTCTTCAACCGCTTCCCGCGCATGGTACGGGATGTAGCGAAGACGCTCGGCAAAAAAGTCGATCTGGTTATCAGCGGGGCGGAAACGGAGCTGGACCGTACCGTTATCGATGAAATCGGCGATCCGCTCGTTCACCTTCTCCGCAACTCGGTCGATCACGGTATTGAATCGATCGAAAAGCGGCAGGCGGCAGGGAAAAGCGATACGGGTACCGTTCATCTTCGCGCCTTCCATAGCGGCAATCACGTGTTTATCGAGGTGGAAGACGACGGTGCCGGCATCAACCGCCCGAAAGTTCTGGAGCGTGCCGTAAAAAACGGCATCTTAACGGTCGAGCAAGCCGGACGCATGTCCGATTTCGAAGTCGATCAGCTGCTGTTCGCTTCCGGATTCTCGACTGCCGACAAAATTTCGGACATTTCCGGCCGAGGCGTAGGACTAGACGTCGTGAAAACAAAAATCGAATCGCTCGGCGGCACGGTGCAGGTGGAATCGAGACCGGGCTTCGGCTCCAAGTTTTCCGTACAGCTTCCTCTTACGCTTTCGATCATTTCAGCGATGCTTATTCGTCTCGGCAGCGAGAAATATGCGATTCCGTTGTCTTCCATCGTGGAAACGTCGGCAATCGATCCTGCCAAGGTCCGCAATATCCACGGCAGCCGTGTCATCGAATACCGGGGATCGGTTATCCCGGTCATTTCGCTCAGCGAAGTGTTCGAGGTGAAAGACTACAGCGAAGACGGCGAGACGGAAACCGAGATAGTCGTCATCCGCAAAGGCGATAAGATGGCTGCACTCATGGTTGACGAATTTATCGGTCAGCAAGAGATCGTGCTGAAGACACTTGGCAAGTATTTGACGAATTTGTTTGCTATATCCGGTGCTACGATTCTCGGTGACGGACAAGTCGCCCTGATTGTCGATACGAACGCATTGATTAAATAACGATCCATTCATAGGAGGGATATTCCATGTCCGAAGAAAAGAAAGTGATCGTCTTTGCTCTAGGGACGGAAGAGTATGGTGTTGAAGTGGAGAAAGTCAAGACGATCGAGCGCATGCAGCCTTTAACCCGCGTGCCGAAATCGCCTGAATTCATCAAAGGCGTCATCAACCTGCGCGGTGTCGTCATCCCGATTATCGATCTGCGCAGCCGATTTGGACTAACCGTGGATGAATACACGGACAATACGCGCATTATTATCGTTTCGGCCGGCGAATACGAGGTCGGACTGATTGTGGACGCGGCCAACGACGTCATCGATTTGGACGAGAGCCAGATCGACCATCCTCCTGAGGTCGTTGGTGGCATTAAAGCCAAATACTTGCGCGGGATCGCCCGGATCGGCGATGACCGGCTGCTCGTATTGCTGAACTTGGATCAAGTGCTTAACAAACAAGAGATCAATCAATTAAGCGAAATAGAAGAATAGAGGTTCGAAGATGGACGCTTTCAGTCGGTTTCAGGATTTTCAGATGGACGTCTTGAAGGAAGTCGGCAATATCGGGGCGGGACATGCGGCAACGGCTCTCTCCACTCTGCTGAACAAACCGGTGGATATGCAAGTGCCGAAAGTACGGCTCCTTCCTTTTGAAGAAATATCGAACAGCGTGGGTGGAGCCGAGCAAGTCGTACTTGCCATCTTTCTGCGAGTGGAAGGCGAGGCGCCGGGCAACATGTTTTTCATCCTGAGGATGGAATCCGCCAAGAAGCTTCTGAAAAACTTAGTCGGTCTCGAGACGGTGTCCGAAGACGGCGAATATACCGAGCTGGAGCTGTCCGCTTTGAACGAAATCGGGAATATTTTGGCTGGATCGTATCTTTCGTCGTTAGCCGATTTTACGCATTTGCATTTGTCGCCTACCGTCCCGTCGCTGGCAATTGATATGGCGGGTGCAATCCTCAGCTTCGGGCTGCTGCAATTCGGGCAGATGGGGGATAATGCACTGTTGATCGATACGAAATTTCTAGAAGGGAATCAAGAAGTGGAAGGACACTTTTTCCTAATTCCCGATCCGGAGTCGTTCGACAAAATCTTCGCCGCATTAGGGGTAGACACTCCATGATGCAGGATTCCATCATCAAAGTCGGAATGGCCGACCTTAATGTCGCTCAATCAGCAGGTGTGTTGAAAACGACGGGACTGGGCTCATGCGTAGGATTGACACTCTATGATGCAAGAACCAAAGTAGCGGGAATGGCGCATGTAATGCTGCCCACTTCTGATATTGCCAAGGAAGGCTCGCTGAATATTGCCAAGTATGCGGATACGGCGATTCCCGAGCTGGTTGCCCAAATGCAAAAGCTGGGTGCTGTCGTCGCGAGGATGGAAGCGAAAATGGCCGGCGGCGCTCAAATGTTTGCTTTTGCCGCCAATCATGATACCATGAGAATAGGCCCAAGAAATGTAGAATCTTGTAAGGAACAAATTAAGAAATTCGGCATACCGCTGATCGCCGAGGATACAGGTGGGAACTATGGAAGAACGATCGAATTCGATTGCGTTACCGGCATACTTCTCATTCGAAGCGTACAGCATGGTGTTAAGGAGATGTAAGCCATGACCGGTACGATTCGTTGGAATCTATACGGCGGAGCGGTCGCCTTCGTTCTGACTTTTATTGCTTCGATTACGAGAAACATATTCGTGACGACGCTGCTCAACAGCTTTTACAGCTTTGTTCTTGTGTTCGCCATTATTTTTTTATTTCGATTTGTCCTGCACCTCATATTGAATGGGCCGGGAACATCGGTTTATGCAGAGTCGCCCGAAGCGGCCGAAGCCGCTGAAGATGCCGGTACCGGATCGAATATCAATTTGGCGACGCCGGATGACCATTCGCTGAATGATTTGCTGAAACCGAAAGCAAGCCATTCCGATGGATTTGGCGACGACGCCGGATTTGCACCGCTTAAGCCGCCGAAGCTTGTTTCACAGGCACCGGAATTGAACCCCGAGGAGTTGGCGAACGCACTTCGCCGCATGTCAGAAGAGTAAGGACGGTGAAACGGACTCATGATCGAACAGAAGCCAGCGAATCTTGCACATATGGAGCTTTGGCAGCAGTGGAGAGAGCAAGGAAAGCTGGAAGCCAAGCAAGCACTGATTGAAGCCTACTTGCCGCTCGTCGATTACGTTTCCGGACGGATGGCGATCGGTCTTCCCAAAACCGTCTCCCGCGAAGATTTGGCGAGCTACGGCGTAATGGGGTTAATTGACGCAACGGACAAATTCGATTATCAGCGCGGCTTGCAGTTTGAGACTTACGCCTCTTGGCGTATCCGCGGGGCGATTATCGACGGTCTGCGTCAAGGGGACTGGGTACCGCGTTCCGTACGGGAGAAGGCCAAGAAAATCGAAGATGCTTACCAAAAGCTGGAACAGCAATATTTGCGTTCGGTAACCGATGCCGAAATCAGCGAATATTTGCAAATCAGCGAAGGCGAATTTCAGCAAATGCTTCAGGACATTGCCATTACTACCGTCTGTTCGATCGATGAGCCGATCCGGGAGGAAGAAGCGGAGACGAGGCTGTCTCTTCTTATTGATGACAAGGCCAAAAATCCGGAATACAAGGTTGGGGAATTTTTCCTCAGAGAATCGCTCGCTAAAGCTATTGAACGTTTAACGGAAAAAGAACGCATCGTCGTATCGTTGTTTTATTATGAAGATTTGTCGCTAAGCGAAATCGCCGAAGTGATGAACTTGTCGCCATCCCGCATTTCTCAGCTGCACTCCAAGGCCATTTTGCGTCTGCGCGGAGCACTGGGGCGTATGAAGACACAGTTGTTTCAGGAAACGTGACCATTTGATCGAGGGGGGAGACTTATGGGCGAACGCGCCATGCCGCTGGAATATTATATTTCCTTCACGGTATCGGACGATAAGCTGACAGGCTATTTGCAGTTTACCCAAACCGAGGATGACTTCACGATTACTGCTGCAGAATTGGAACAGCTGGCTGCCGCTAGCGGCATTGTTCATGGCTTGAATCGAGAGAAGCTCTCTCAGATCGCTGCAGATCCGAAATCGCATTTTATGCAAATGAATGAAATCGCTTATGGCAACCCGCCGGTGAATGGAGAAAACGGTTATCTGCGGTTTTTGTTCGAGCTGGACGAGCATGAAAAGAGACCGTTAGAGCTCGAAGACGGTACTGTCGATTATAAAGAACTCATTTCTCTTCATAATGTCAAGAAGGGGCAGATGATTTGCGAGCGGATGCCGCCCAAGCCGGGGAAAAGCGGCCTAGCGGTTACAGGCGAAACGATCCCGGCAAAGGACGGGAAGGAAGCCCGTTTCAAGATCGGTAAGAACGTTGTGGTCGATTTAGAGCAAACGGCTATGTATGCTGCAATCGACGGCATGATTTCCAAGACGGACCGTGACAAAATCAACGTTTTTCCCATATATGAAGTGAACGGTGACGTCGATTTCCGTGTCGGCAACATTGATTTCGTCGGCAGTGTCGTGATCCGCGGCAACGTTCAACCGGGGTTCAAGATCAAAGCGGCGGGAGATATTCGAATTACCGGCGGCGTGGAAGCGGCTGAGCTTGAAGCGGGTGGATCGATTGAAATTCAGGCAGGCATCGTTGGGCAAAATAAAGCGAAGGTGCGGGCCGGCAAGTCGCTCAAAAGCTCTTTCATTCAGGACGCACTCGTTGAAGCCGGCGAAGACGTCTTTGTATCACAGAGTATTATGCACTCTACGACGCGCGCCGCTCGTGCCGTTATTTGCAATGGTCCGAAAGGATTGATTGTCGGCGGGACGGTGCAGGCCGGAGAGAAAGTGACGACAAGAACGGTCGGGAATTCGATGTCTACTGTAACCGTAATAGAGGTCGGCGTCGTACCGGAGCTTCGCAACGAATTGATTTCACTGCGGCAGCAGCTTAAGGGCCATACGGAGAATCTGGATAAGACCGAGAAGGCTTTGACTTTGCTGGATCAAATGGCGGCAGCCGGACAATTGAACTCGGAAAAGCTGGCACTTCGTCTGAAGCTGAACCATACGAAGAAGCAAGCTGTCGAAGAAGAGAATCATATGCGCGAGCGCATTCTCGAAATTGAGAAGTCGTTGGAAGAAACGGAGCGTGCGCGCGTCGAAGTGATTGCTAACGTCTATGGCGGCACGAAGATTGTTATCGGAAGGTATACGAAGTTCGTGAAGGACGCCATTTCCCGTGTCGTTTTCTGCTTATCGGAAGGCGATATCGCCATGATTCCTTACATGTAATGACGGGAATGTTCCGAACATGTCAGGAAGGAGTGTACAGCCGTGAGCTTAAAGTCGATCGATTTGCAAATGGCGATTCACCGGAATGACGAAGCTGGTCTTCGGCAGCATCAAGTGCAGCATAAGCCCGAGGTTGATCAGTCCCAGCTTGGTAACCAGGCTCTCAAGCACGCCGACCGCGAACGGGAGAGGGCAGGCCGTTTGGAGGAAAGCCCTGAGGCGCACATCCAGGCCGGTGATCATGATGCGGGGCAAGGCGGCAGCCATCGGGATTCGAAGCCGCGGCAGCGAAAGGAAAACGTTCCAGGCGAAATGAAGGCGCCGCTCCATCCGTTCAAAGGTCACAGGTTGGATGTGTCGATGTAATTGTGAGGTGAAGAAGCGTGACATTACAGCCGTGGATGTATGTCGTTCTGCTGGGACTCGTCTGTTTGGTCTATGCTCAGTTGATCCCGCGCAGAGAGAAGGAAGCTCCCTCCGGGACGATGATGAAAGAGCTGGAGCAGTCCATGGAAATGTTTGCTTCCGATATGGAGGAGCAGAATGAAGCGCTGCTGGAGCTGTTCTCGGAGACGAAGCGCGATTACGAAGGGCACCTGGCGAAGCTGTCAGGCAGGCTGGAGCAGCTGGAGAAGCAAAATCAACGTCTGATCGAAGAGCTGAGCAAGCCCCGGGAAGCGTCCCCGCAGCCTCACATTCAGTCCGCACAGGAAGCGCAGTTCAAGGAGGACGTGTCATTGCCGCGGCAGGAGCTGCCTGCTTTGACGGATCAAGTCATGCCGGGGGAAGGGATATCCGTATCCGATGGGAATGTACGTTCTCCGTCAAACGATGAGACGATTGACGAAACTTCGCGCGATCCTTTACTAATGAATATTAAGGATCGATACGCGGAGCTGTTCAAGCTGTATGGCGAGAGCAAATCCATTGAATACATTGCGAAGAAGCTTCAAATGAATAAAGGCGAAGTGCAGCTCATCATCCAGCTGGCCAAACAGGAGGAGAGCGCGCATGTTTAAGAATCGAACTTTGATTATGGGCATCGGCATCGGTCTTATCGTCGGCGCTCTTTTACTGCAAATTATGATTGTTGCCAAAGAGCCCGGTTCGGCGTCGGCTGCGCCCGGCACTACCGAAATGCCTCAGGCGGATGAAATGAGCCAGCAGCAGGTCAAGGAGCTGGCCAGCCGCTATTTCAACGTGTACGACAAGAATGAGAAGATGTATACGCAGGCGGAGCTCGACGCTAAAGTTCAGGAGGCTCTCAAAGCGCAGCCTCAAGCTCCGGCCCCCCAGCCCGCCGCGGTGGAGAAAAAGGTATCCGTATATATTTCTTCCGGTCTTATCGCAACCCAGGTTGCCGAATTGCTGTACCGGAGCGGTGTCGTTGCCGACCGGTTCGCATTCGAGAAAATGCTGACCGATCAGAAAATTACGGATAAAATACAGAGCGGCTATCACGAGTTTGTAGGGAACCCTGACCCGCAAGCCGTTATCGGCGTTCTTACTTCCAAACAATGAGACCGAACCGATGCCGTGAGGCTGGGTTCGGTTATTTGTTCTGGGGGAGATGTGATAAGGTGAGGGATATTGTCAGCTTCGCTTAGTTATTGGCCTATGGGTCGCGCTGCGGAATGGCCTAAGGGGGTTCCGGCTTCCTTAAACTCAGGTTTCACTGAACTTCCTTGAAAGGTAGAAGCCTGAGTTCAAAAGCGCACGCTGTCGCTCTCCACCCCATAGGCCATCCTCCGCTCCGCCTCGCCGGCCGAAAGCCATCTCTCGTTTATGCCCGGTTCAATTGTTATTATCCGAGGCCGGCGCAGCAGGCTACAGGATAAAAAAACAATCTGTGCAACCGGCATAAACAAAGCGGCGGTTGCATAGCGATCCGACTTTGTGGTATAGTAATTGTCGGTGTTGCAGGTGTTTACAAAAACACACGCCAGGTCAATTCGGATGACGGTGCTCCCGCCGGGAGTTTCATCCGAAGATGCGACTGGCGGAGGCTGGCACGACAAAAAACCATTTGAGGAGGTGCGTGAGGATGGCAGTAATTTCCATGAAACAGCTTCTCGAAGCTGGGGTACACTTCGGTCACCAAACCCGTCGTTGGAACCCTAAGATGGACAAATACATCTTCACCGAAAGAAACGGCATTTATATTATCGACTTGCAGAAGACGGTCAAGAAAGTCGAAGAGGCGTACAACTTCGTTCGCTCCCTTGCGGCTGACAACGGCACGATCTTGTTCGTAGGTACGAAGAAGCAAGCTCAAGATTCCGTTAAAGAAGAAGCTGAGCGCTGCGGCATGTACTTCATCAACCAGCGTTGGCTCGGCGGTACGCTGACGAACTTCAGCACGATCCAGAAGCGGATCGACCGTCTGCACGAGCTTGCTCGTTGGGAAGAAGACGGCACGTTCGACGTTCTTCCGAAGAAGGAAGTTATCATCCTTCGCAAGGAGCAAGAGCGTCTCGAGAAATTCTTGGGCGGTATCAAGAACATGAAGCGTCTGCCAGACGCCCTGTTTATCATCGACCCTCGCAAAGAGCGCATTGCAGTAGCCGAAGCACGCAAGCTCGGTATTCCGATCGTTGGTATCGTTGATACGAACTGCGACCCGGACGAAATCGACTACGTGATTCCAGGCAACGACGATGCGATTCGCGCAGTTAAACTGCTGACAGCAAAAATCGCCGATGCGGTTGTTGAAGCTCACCAAGGCGAGCAAACAACAGCGTAATCGAACTAAATAGTGCAAGCGGAGAAGGGTGGTTGAAGGCGCAAGCCTATCACCGCCCTTTTCCATAAAATAATAATGCGAATCGAAAGAACTCAGGAGGTTCCTTTCCCATGGCTATTTCCGCTAGTGCAGTAAAAGAATTGCGCGAGAAGACAGGCGCAGGTATGCTCGATTGCAAGAAAGCGCTCGAAGAAGCTGGTGGCGACCTGACTAAGGCAGCCGAGCTGCTCCGCGAGAAGGGCTTGGCCGCTGCAGCGAACAAAGCTGGCCGTATTGCAACGGAAGGTCTCGTAGAATCGTACATACATGGCGCCGGCCGGATCGGCGTTCTCGTCGAAGTCAACTGCGAAACGGATTTCGTTGCGAAGACGGAGCAATTCCGCGAATTCGTACGCGACATCGCTATGCAGATTGCAGCAGCAAGCCCTCAATACGTTCGTCGTGAAGAAGTTCCTTCCGAAGCTCTTGAGAAGGAGAAGGAGATTCTCCGTAACCAAGCACTTAACGAAGGCAAGCCAGCCCACATCGTTGACAAGATGGTTGAAGGCCGCATGAGCAAGTTCTACGAGGACGTATGTCTGATGGAGCAAGCTTTCGTGAAAGACCAAGACAAAACAATCAGCACGCTGCTGAACGAGAAAATTGCCGCAATCGGCGAGAACATCTCGATCCGCCGCTTTGTTCGTTTCGAACTGGGCGAAGGTCTCGAGAAGAAGCAAGACAACTTCGTTGAAGAAGTAATGGCGCAAGCCAAGCTGTAAGCCGAATTTCGGCGCAGCTTCTTACATAGGCATCACTCATCGGAACACGCCCGTGTTCCTTTTTTTTAAGTATAAGTATGGGAGGAATCCTTCATTGGAGAAGCCAATCTATAATCGCGTCGTGCTCAAACTTAGCGGGGAAGCTCTCGCCGGCCAAATGGGATACGGCATTGATTCGGAAATGATCAGTTCCATCGCTTCTCAAGTGAAGGAAGTTGTCGATCTGAAGGTCGAAGTTGCGATCGTTGTCGGCGGAGGCAATATTTGGCGGGGAATCGCAGGGAGTGCCAAAGGGATTGACCGGGCTACCGCGGATTACATGGGCATGCTGGCTACCGTGATGAACTCGCTTGCGCTGCAAGATGCTTTGGAAACGATCGGTGTTCCGACCCGGGTACAGTCATCGATTTCCATGCAGCAGGTAGCCGAGCCTTATATTCGACGCAGAGCGATGAGACATCTGGAGAAGGGCCGCGTCGTTATTTTTGCTGCCGGAACGGGCAATCCGTACTTCTCTACCGATACGACAGCGGCACTGAGAGCAGCCGAGATCGAAGCGGAAGTCATTCTCATGGCCAAAAACAAAGTGGACGGCGTATATTCGGCCGATCCGTTCAAGCATAAGGATGCCGTCAAATATGAAACGCTGACGTATTTGGACGTTCTGAACCAAAATCTCGGCGTTATGGATGCAACGGCTTCCTCGCTTTGCATGGACAATAACATCCCGCTTATTGTGTTCTCCATCACCGAGAATGGCAATATCAAACGTGTCGTCCTCGGAGAAAAAATTGGTACCATCGTCAAAGGGAGTGTCTAAACATGCCGCAATCCGTTAAGAAGAACGCCGAAGAGCGTATGAATAAGGCGTTGGACGCGCTTCGCCGCGATTTGACCGCGCTTCGTGCGGGCCGCGCTTCGCCGGCTTTGCTTGACCGTGTTCAAGTGGAATATTACGGCGCTATGACGCCGGTCAATCAGCTCGCGAACATCAATACGCCGGACTCCCGTACGCTGATGATTCAGCCATGGGACAAGTCTTCGATCGGAGCGATCGAGAAGGCGATCTTGAAGTCGGATCTCGGGTTGAACCCGGCCAACGACGGCGTTTCGATCCGAATCGTGCTGCCTGCTCTCACGGAAGAGCGGCGTGCCGAGCTGGTCAAGATGACGAAAAAGTACGGCGAGGAAGCGAAGGTTGCCGTTCGCAACATCCGCCGCGACGCCAACGACGACATTAAGAAAATGGAGAAGACGGCGGGGCTGTCCGAGGACGAGGTTCGCCGCCACCAGGACGATATTCAAAAGTCGACGGATAAATTTATCGCCGAAGTCGACAAGATTCTTGCAGCTAAAGAAAAAGAGATCATGGAAGTGTAATCGATGATCAACCCATTCCGCAAGTGGCTGGGTCGCGATGAGAGAACGGAACTGCCGCCTCTAGACCCCGAAAATATTCCCGAGCACGTTGCCGTCATTATGGACGGCAACGGTCGTTGGGCCCGCAAACGTGGTTTGCCCCGCGTAGCAGGTCATCATTCCGGCATGAAGAATGTAAAGAAGATCGTCATGGCCGCGAACGACCTCGGCGTGAAGGTGTTGACGATGTACGCATTTTCCACCGAGAACTGGGGACGCCCCAAAGACGAAGTCGACTTCCTGATGAAGCTGCCTCAGGAATTTTTTCCGCTGGAAATTGACGAATTGGACGCAAACAACGTGCAGGTTCGGATGACGGGGCTGCGAGACGGCTTGCCCGCCCACACGCTTGAGGCTGTTCAGGGTGCAATTGAGCGAACGAAGAACAATACCGGACTGATTTTGAATTTTGCTCTGAATTACGGCGGCCGCAAAGAGATTATTGCCGGTGTCAAGCAAATCCTGCAAGATGTGCAGGACGGAATACTTCGCGCCGATGATGTGAACGAGGACCGGTTTGCGAAGTATATGCTGACATCCGATCTGCCGGATCCGGATCTGCTGATCCGAACGAGCGGGGAACTGCGGATAAGCAATTTTATGCTTTGGCAGCTTGCCTATACGGAACTTTGGTTTACGGATGATTATTGGCCGGAATTTACCGAGGAGCATTTCCATCAAGCGATCGCCGAGTATCAGCGTCGGGCACGCCGGTATGGCGGAGTGTAACGCTGCAATACTTTATCATCGAGCGGAGGAACATACGTTGAAGCAGCGAATTATGACCGGTGCGATCGCCGGCGCGGTGTTTGTCGCGCTGATCGTTATCGGAGGCTATTGGTATGCAGCACTTATCATGCTACTTTCAATTGTCGGATACTTGGAATATGTGCGCATGATCGGACTGGGCCGTAATTCGCTGACGTCACTGTTCGGACTTGCAGCCGCAGCGGTCATAGCGGCACCATGGAGCCTGTTCGATTGGCTTTCGTTCCCGTATCGAGGAGAATCCGTGCTCTGGCTGCTGTTGTTCGGCCTGCTGGCGTTGACTGTGTGGACTAAAAATCGCATTACTATCGACCAAGCGGCGCTCGTCTTTTTCGGCGTCGTTTATTTAGGCTTTGGCTTTCATTACATGATTGAAACGCGCTTGCATGAACAGGGGTTGTTTTGGACCCTGCTTGTATACGGCTGCATTTGGATCACCGATTCGGCGGCGTATTTTGTCGGTTCCAAGCTGGGTAAACATCCGTTGTGGCCGGCTATCTCTCCAAAGAAATCGGTGGAAGGAGCCGTTGCCGGCGTAGTCGCATCAATCGCAGCAGCCCTGCTGTTTGCGGGGATCCGCCCCGATCTGGTGACAGTATTCCATGCGGTTCAGATCGGACTGGTGATCGGGATTGTCGGTCAGCTGGGCGATCTGATGCAATCCGCTTACAAGCGTGTGAAAGGGATTAAAGATACAGGAGCGATCTTGCCAGGGCACGGCGGTGTGCTGGATCGGGTTGACAGCTGGCTGATCGTGTTTCCGTTCCTGCACGTGACGGGATTGCTTCAGTTATAAAGGTTTGTGCTTACATAAAGGGGCGAATGCCAACATGACCAAACGGATAGCGATTCTCGGTTCAACCGGGTCGATCGGTACGCAGACACTGGACGTCATCTCCCACTATCCCGAGCGGTTCCAAGTAACCGCACTTGCAGGCGGATACAATGTGGAACTGCTTGCCGAGCAAGTGCGGCAATTCCGTCCGAAGCTGGTTTCAGTGGCAACGCGCGAGCTTGCCGAGCAGCTGAAGGCGACGCTGCCGTACAGTCCGCGCATCGTGTACGGTGCGGAAGGCCTCGTGGAATCGGCGGCTGCGTCCGACGCCGATTCGGTCGTTACCGCCGTGGTGGGCAGCCAAGGCTTGCAGCCGACGCTGGCCGCGCTGGAGGCGGGCAAACATATCGCGCTGGCAAACAAAGAGACGCTTGTGTCCGCCGGACACCTCGTGATGTCGCTCGCCAAAGAGCGGGGGCTGTCGATTTTGCCGGTGGACAGCGAGCATTCGGCGATTTTCCAATGTTTGAACGGGGAGCCGCGGGAGCGGATCCGGCGTATTACGCTGACGGCTTCCGGAGGGTCGTTCCGGGACAAAACTCGGGCCGAGCTGGACGGCGTAACTGTCGAACAAGCGCTGAAGCATCCGAACTGGTCGATGGGCGCCAAAATTACGATCGATTCGGCAACGATGGCGAATAAGGGACTCGAAGTGATGGAGGCCCACTGGCTGTATGAGCTGCCTTACGATCGGATTGACGTGCTTATCCATCCGGAGAGCATCATTCATTCGTTCGTCGAATTCGAGGACAGCTCGATCATCGCACAGATGGGGCTGCCCGATATGCGCGTGCCGATCCAATATGCGCTTACGTACCCGGACCGTCTTCCGACGCCCGTCGGTTCACTGAACTTAGCCGAGCTGGGCAAGCTGCATTTTCGCGAGATGGATCAGGAACGTTACCGGATGATGCGGTACGCATACGAGGCCGGCCGGATCGGCGGCACGGCTCCGACGGTATTCAACGCCGCCAACGAAGCGGCGGTTGCCCGGTTCCTGCGCGGCGAAATCTCCTTTCTCCAAATCGAGGAGCTGGTGGAGAGGGCGCTAGAGCGGCATGCCGCGATTTTCAATCCGGGGCTTGAAGCGATCCTTGAAGCGGACGCCTGGGCTCGCGGCGAAGCTTCTCAATCGTAACTCTTATAACGACAGCCGGGAGGCGGCTCTGCCGGGAGCGCTTCCCGGCTTTGCTGTGTCACCGCGTCTATTTCATCCGGTTGTCCCGTATACTGAACCGAGCGGGTTCCGTTTGCTTGTATGAACCTGTCCAAAGATGGTAAGCTTAGTAAAGATATACGAGATTTCGTTGCCGCTTCCGGGAACGATCAGGAGGATGAGAGATGACCATCGAGACGATCCTGAAAATCATACTGCTCTTTTTCGTGCTGGTCTCGATCCACGAATGGGGCCATTTTTATTTTGCCAAGCGGGCGGGCATTCTCGTCAGAGAGTTTGCGATCGGCTTCGGTCCGAAGCTGTTCTCGTATAGACGCGGTGAAACCCGGTACACCCTTCGGCTGCTGCCGATCGGCGGCTTTGTGCGAATGGCGGGAGAGGATCCGGAGGTCATTCAGCTGCAGCCTGGCCAAACGGTGGCGCTGAAGCTGGACAAAGACAAAGTGACGCATATTTTTACCGATCAAATCGAAATGCGCTCCGGGGCGATCATCGGAACGGTCGAGCATGCCGATCTCGAGCGTCAGCTGAACGTTCGACTCGTTGTCGATGGTGAACCGACGAAGCTAGCCGTTCACCCGCAAGCAATGATGGTTTCCAAAGGAAGAGAAGTGCAAATCGCTCCTCTGGACCGCCAGTTCGGTTCGAAGACGGTCGGCCAGCGGGCGCTAGCGATTGTCATGGGGCCGGTAATGAACTTCCTGCTTGCGGTCGTATTGTTCGTTGTCCTGGTCATTATTTCCGGGATTCCGATCAACGTCAAGCTGGATGGAGTGTCGAAAGATTCGGCCGCTGAGAAAGCCGGGCTCAAGGCGGGGGATATCATTTTATCGGTCGATAATCAGCCGATTGGCGACAGCACGGTCAAGCTGCGCGATATGATTGTCGATTCCAAAGGCAAGACTCTTGTTTGGGTTGTTCAGCGTGACGGTCAGGAGAAGCGCATTGAAGTTACGCCGGAGCTGAAAAAGCTGGATAACGGACAGGAAGTGCCGCAGGCCGGCGTGCTGCTCGGTTCCGATAAGCGGTCGGCATCGGCCGGGGAAATCGCGAAAAATTCGTGGACATATTTATCGGAATCGACGGTAGGCATTTTGGATGGGTTCCGCAAAATGGTGATGGGGCAATTCAAGCTGGACGATCTCGGCGGTCCGGTGAAAATCGTGCAGGTAACCGGAGAGATGGCGTCGCAGGGCACGCCTTCGTATTTGTTCTGGGCGGCGCTGTTCAGCTTGTATTTGGGGCTGTTCAACCTGCTGCCGTTCCCGGCGCTGGACGGAAGCCGTCTCGTCTTCCTCGGCATCGAGGCGATCCGCGGCAAGCCGATCGATCCGAATCGCGAAAGCATGGTGCATTTTATCGGATTTGCCATGCTGATGCTCCTGATGGTTGCAGTTACGTACAATGATATTTTAAGCTTAATAAAAGGTTAATTTCGTGTTACAATCGAAGACAGAGTTGGGACGGCCCTTACTATCAGCATGTCCGCAGTTGTCGTCGTAGGAGGATCACATGTCGAACGAGAAGCAAGCAGTCAAAGAAATTACACCGCAGGCCGAAGATTTTTCCAAATGGTATTTGGATGTCATTAAGAAAGCGGACCTGATGAGTTATTCGCCGGTACGCGGCTGTATCGTGTTCAAGCCGGACGGCTATGAAATTTGGGAAAATTGCCAGCGCGAGCTCGACCGCCGGTTCAAAGAAACGGGTCACCGCAACGCCTATTTCCCGCTCTTCATTCCGGAGAGTTTCTTTCAGAAGGAAAAAGAGCACGTCGAGGGCTTCAACCCGGAGCTGCCTTGGGTAACTGAAGCAGGCGGCGAGAAGCTGGAGGAGCGGCTCGCCATCCGTCCGACGTCGGAGACGATGATCGGCCATATGTACGCGGAATGGATCAATTCCTACCGCGACCTGCCGCTGCTCATCAACCAATGGGCGAACGTGGTGCGCTGGGAGAAGCGTACGCTGCCGTTCCTGCGGACAAGCGAGTTCCTGTGGCAAGAGGGGCATACCGCCCACGAAGACGAAGCCGACGCCCGCCGCGAGACGCTGCAGATGCTCGATGTGTACACGGATTTCGTCGAAAATGTTTTGGCGATCCCGGTTATTAAAGGGCAGAAGACGCCTTCGGAGAAGTTTGCCGGTGCCGTCGACACGTATTCCATCGAAGCGATGATGAAGGACGGGAAAGCCGTGCAGGCGGGTACGTCCCACTACATGGGAACGAACTTCGCCGTTGCCTTCGATATTAAATATTTGAACCGTGAAAATAAGCACGAGTTCGCGCATACAACATCATGGGGCGTGAGTACCCGGCTGATCGGCGCGCTGATCATGGTGCACGGCGACGACCGCGGACTTGTAATGCCGCCGAAGGTGGCGCCGACGCAGGTGATCATGATTCCGATCGGACCGCCGAAGACGCGGGAGCAAGTCGTCGGTCGCATCGATGAGCTGTTCGCGGAGCTGAAGAAAGCGGGGGTCCGCGTACGCGTCGACGACCGCGACCAGAGCCCGGGCTGGAAGTTCAACGAGCATGAGATGCGCGGCGTTCCGATTCGCGTCGAGCTCGGACCGCGCGATATGGAGGCCGGACAAGTCGTTCTCGTTTCCCGCGTAACCGGCGAGAAGAAGACGGTTGCCCAGGCGGACTTCGTAAGCGAGGTGCAGGCGCTGCTCGAGCAAATCCATACCGATATGTATGAGAAGGCGAAGACGTTCCTGCATGAGCACATTACTCCGATCGACACGCTGGACGAATTCCGGACGCTGCTCGAGAACAAAGGCGGCTTCGGTCTGGCCGGCTGGTGCGGTTCCGCTGCCTGCGAGGAGCATGTCAAGGAACAAACGAAAGGGACGAGCCGCAACATCCCTTTCGAACCGGCCGTCCGCAAGGAAACCTGTTTTGTATGCGGCGAAGCGGCCAAGCATACGGTCGTGTGGGGACGCTCGTATTAATTTGCGCAACGATTGACGATATGACGGCAAAGAGTGCTTGTGTCTTTGCCTTTTCTTTTTCACAGGGGAGGAAAAACGACGATGAGCAATTTGGCGGAGAAGCGCAGCCGCTTCGAGCAGCTCCTGCTTCAAGCGGACGTGCCGAACGATTTGGCACGGTCCTTTTTCGCAGATGCTTATATTGACCAGGTCATTGTCAGCCGGAAAAATCGGGACTGGCAATTCTCGCTCGTTAATACCGTGCTGGTACCTCAGGATGCGTACCGTACGTTTTGCCGCATCATTCAAGAGAAATTCGCTCATATCGCCCGAATTCGCTTCAAGATCCGGTTTGCCGACGTGGATCCGGGGGCTGTGGTGGAGCAATATTGGAGCATGTTCCTCGAATGGATTCAGCGCGAGCAGCCGACGATTAACGGCTGGCTGACCCGATCTACAATCGAAACGGCAGGGTCTATGGTGACGCTGCGTCTGCTTAACGAAATGGGCATCGAGATGGCGCGCAAGAAGCAGATTGACGATTGGGTGCGCCGGTTTTTCCAGGAATATTTTCACGTTGAGCTTCAAGTCCGTTATGCGTTGAACGAGGCCGGCGACAAGGAAGAGCAGTTCGAGAAGTTCCAGAAGCAAATCGAAGAGGAAGGGCGCAGCTATTCGCAGGAGATGTTATTGGCTGCGCCTGCGGAGGAAGAGATCGAGCTGCCGGAAGGCGAGCTGAAGCTCTTTGTCGGCTACGAAATCAAGGAACCGCCGGTGCCGATCGAGCAAATCAAGGAAGAAGAGAAGAAGATCACGATCCAGGGGACGATCTTCGGTCTTGAATCCAAGGAGCTGCGCAACGGCTCGACGCTGTTTACGTTCTCCCTCACGGATTTCACCGATTCGCTGCAGCTCAAGATGTTCGCCAAGACGAAGGAGGATGTGAAGATTCTCAGCCTGCTGGCGAACGGCAAATGGGTGCGCGTGCGAGGCAAGGTGGAATACGACCGTTTCATGCAGGTGCCGGAGCTCGTCATGATTCCGAACGATTTGACCGAGGTGCTGCCGCCTAAGGATCGCGTCGACGATGCGGCGGAAAAACGTGTCGAATTTCACCTGCATACGTCGATGAGTACGATGGATGCCATCACGTCTGTCGACGAATATATTAAGACGGCGGCCAAATGGGGCCATAAGGCGATAGCCATTACGGATCACAGTGCGGTGCAGGCGTATCCGGAAGCGAACAAGGCGGCGAAGAAGGCCGGCATTAAAGTGATTTACGGACTGGAAGCGAATGTCGTCAATGATGCGGTTCCGATTGTGATGAATGCGCGGGACGAAGAGCTGAAGGAAGCCGAATATGTCATTTTTGACATTGAGACGACCGGTTTATCGGTCATGAACAACAAGATCATCGAGATCGCCGGCGTGCGGATGAAGAACGGCCAGGAAACCGGCCGGTTTGCAACGTTCATTAATCCGCATGAGCGCATTCCTTACAATATCCAGCAGCTGACGAACATTACGGACGATATGGTGAAAGACGCTCCCGAGCTTGCGGACAAGCTTCCGGAATTCGTGGACTTCGTGGGCGATGCCATCCTGGTCGCTCATAACGCCAGGTTCGATATGGGCTTCATTCAAGCGAACTTGAAGCGGCTCGGTTTACCGGAGCTGCCGAATCCTGTGCTTGATACGCTCGAGCTGGCGCGTCTCCTATTCCCGGGGATGAAAAACCATCGTCTGAACACGCTCGCCGACAAATTCAAAGTAAGCTTGGACAATCACCACCGGGCGATTGACGACTCGATTGCGCTCGGCCATGTGCTGTTCCATCTGATCAACGAGAGCGTCGACCGAGACTTCACGAATCTTGCGCGGCTGAACGATAACGTCGGCAAAGATTTGTCGAACCAACGTCCGTTCCATTGCTGCATTTACGCGAAAAATGCTGTCGGAAAGAAAAACTTGTATAAGCTGGTTTCCATCTCGCATACGGAATATTTCAACCGCGTAGCCACGATCCCCCGCAGCAAGCTGGTGGAGCTGCGAGAAGGGCTGCTTGTTATCTCCGGCTGCGAGAAGGGCGAGTTCTTCGAGGCTGTGCTGAACAAATCGCGGGAAGAAGCGGAGCAGGTTGCGGAATTTTACGATGTGCTCGAAATTCAACCGGTGAGCTATAACATGCATCTGGTGGATAAGGGCTTGGTCGGCTCCCGACGGGAGCTGGAAGAGGCCGTTAAGGTAATCGTCGACATCGGACGCAAGCTCGGCAAGCCGGTTATCGCTACGGGGAATGTGCATTACTTGCACCCAAGGCAAAAGATATTCCGCGACATAACGATTCACGGCATAACGGGTTTCTCGCCGCTCAAGGATATGAAGAAGCCGGATGCGCACCTGCGGACGACGAAAGAAATGCTGGAGGAATTTCAATTCCTCGGACCCGAGCTCGCCCACGAGGTGGTCGTGGCCAACACGAGCGCGCTGGCCGATGAATTCGAGGAGCTGCAGCTGTTCCCGAAGAAGCTGTTCTCGCCGATTATCGAGGGCGCCGAGGAAGAGATAGAGAACAAATGCTACACCAGGGCGAAGCAGCTGTACGGCGATCCGCTGCCGGAGCTGATCGTCGAGCGGCTGCAGCGGGAGCTGACGCCGATTATCAACAACGGCTTCTCGGCGAACGTCCTGATTTCCGAGCGTCTTGTGAAGAAATCGAACGCGGACGGCTATATCGTCGGCTCGCGGGGATCCGTAGGCTCATTGTTCGTAGCGAACATGCTCGGCATCTCCGAGGTGAATCCGCTGCCGCCGCACTACTTGTGCTTAAGCTGTCAGCATAACGAATTTTTCACCGACGGTTCGATCGGCTCGGGCTTCGACCTGCCGGACAAAGAGTGTCCTAAGTGCGGTGCAATGATGCTTGGCGACGGTCAAGATATTCCGGCGGAAACGTTCATGGGCTTCACCGGGGAAAAGGTACCGGATATCGACTTGAACTTCTCCGGAGAATATCAGCCCGAAGCGCACAACTATACGAAGGTGCTGTTCGGTGAGCGGAATGTGTTCCGCGCCGGGACGATCGGTACGGTCGCCGAAAAGACGGCTTACGGCTTCGTTAAGAAGTATGAGGAGGACAAGGCCGTCGACAAAAAGTGGCGGGGAGCCGAGCTGAACCGGCTTGCCCAAGGCTGCACCGGCGTGAAACGGTCAACCGGTCAGCACCCGGGCGGTATCGTTGTCGTTCCGGACTACCTCGATGTCGAAGAGATTACGCCGGTGCAGTACCCGGCCGACGATACGAGCGCCGAATGGAAGACGACACACTTTGACTATCACGCCTTTGACGAGAACCTTCTCAAGCTTGATATTCTGGGGCACGACGATCCGACAATGATGCGAATGCTGCAGGATTTGACCGGCGTCGACCCGACAAAGATCAAGATGAACGACCCGAAGGTGATGAGCGTATTCAATTCGACGGATGCGCTCGGCGTAACGCCGGAGCAGATCAGGACGCCGGTGGCGACGTACGGGGTGCCCGAGATGGGAACGAAGTTCGTCCGGCAAATGCTGGAAGAGACGCGCCCGTCGACCTTCGCCGACCTGCTGCAAATTTCCGGTCTATCGCACGGAACGGGGGTTTGGCTCGGCAACGCTCAGGAGCTCATCCGCAAAAACATTTGTACGATTAAGACCGTTATCGGCTGCCGTGACGACATTATGCTCTACCTTATCTACAAGGGCGGACTCGATAAGGCGCTCGCCTTCAAAATTACGGAAAGCGTACGTAAGGGTAAAGGTCTTACCGACGAATGGAAGCAGACGATGAAGGAGCACAATATCCCGGCTTGGTATATCGATTCGTGCGAGAAAATTGAATACATGTTCCCGCGCGCGCACGCCGCCGCTTACGTTACGTCAGCTGTGCGGACCGCGTTCTTCAAGGTTTATTACCCGATTGAGTTTTATGCGACATATTTCTCCGTACGTGCGGCTGACTTCGAGCTCGAGCTCATGTGCCAAGGCTATGATGCCATCTTGGCGCGGCTGATCGAGATCGAAGAGAAGGGCTTCCAGGCGCCGCCGAAGGAGCGGGCGATGATCTCGATTCTCGAGATGGCGCTCGAAATGACGGCGCGCGGCTTCACCTTCAAACCGCTTGACCTGTACCGTTCGCATGCGACGAAGTTCATTGTCGACGGGACATCGCTCATTCCGCCGTTCTCGGCGCTGGCCGGCATCGGCGAGAACGCCGCCAAGAACATCGCCGCAGCCAAGGAGGACGGGGACTTCCTTTCTATTGAGGACTTCCAGAACCGCTCCAAAGCGTCGAAAACAATCATCGAATTGCTGACCCAAATGGGCTGCTTCCGCGGCCTGCCGGAGTCAAACCAACTGTCCTTATTTTAATTTTATCAACCCCGCCGATTCCGGCGGGGCTTTGTATATTCCGCGGGGATAAGAAAAGATGATACCCCGTGTAACCGCCGCTGCATATGCAGCCGGAGCCGTCGCGAAGGTGGAGGATGGCCTGTGGGGGCGGTGAGCGAAGCGCGCGCCTTTACAGGCGGGTTCCAACTGTTAAGCAGTAATTGGCGGAACCCGGCTGTAACGAAGCCGCAGCCCCCACAGGCCGATCCGCAATCGCAGCCTTTGGCGCCCCTAACAGCACGCACCGACCGATTTATTTTTTAAAAATTCCACGTCTTGTCATCACTTTAACGTTTATGGTATAATCTATCTTGGTAATAATGAAGATATCTGCTTCTGATCAATGAGAGTGGGGAAACCCACTCTTACTCTTTTGAATACGGAAGTTTCGGACTGCGAGGGAAAAAGAACGGCGATGAATACCGCAACCATTAAACCAATCGTGGAAGACATGCTGAAGGGATATCTCGACGAGCATCACATCGAGCTGGTCGATATCGAATATGTGAAGGAAGGCAGCAACTGGTTTCTCCGTGTCTATGTCGACAAGGAGGGCGGCATCGACATCGATGATTGCGGCCGTGTCAGCGAATATTTGAGCGCTAAGCTCGATGAGAAGGATCCGATTCCGGACGCTTACTTCCTGGAGGTTTCATCGCCGGGTGCCGAGCGGCCGCTGAAGAAGCCGCAGGACTATGTTAGGGCGGTTGGTCAGAACGTGTTCGTAACGACCTACGAGCCGATCGACGGGAAGAAGGAATTCGAAGGTACGCTTGAAGCTTTTGACGGTGACACGTTAACGGTTCTCCACAGCAAAGGGAAGAAATCGACTGCCGTTCCGCTGGCGAAAGTCGCGAGCGCCCGTCTTGCCATCGTATTTTAATCCAAGGTCAATTTCATGAGAGGGGGAACCCAGTTCAAATGAACACCGATTTTATTGAAGCCCTGTCGGAAATCGAGCGGGAGAAAGGCATCTCGAAGGAACTGCTGATCGACGCCATCGAGGCAGCTATGATCTCCAGCTATAAACGCAATTTCAACACCGCACAGAACGTGCGTGTCGATATTAACCGGCAAACCGGACTTATAAAAGTGTATGCCCGCAAGACGGTCGTGGATGATGTGCTGGATCCGAGAATGGAAATTTCGCTTCATGCAGCGCGCGAGATCAACGGTAACTATCAGCTCGGCGACATTGTCGAGATTGAAGTGACGCCGCGGGATTTCGGGCGCATTGCTGCACAGACGGCCAAACAAGTTGTGACCCAACGCATTCGCGAAGCGGAGCGGGGCCTCATTTACAATGCGTTCGTCGACAAGGAAGAAGATATCGTAACAGGTATCGTGCAGCGTCAAGACCTGCGCAACCTGTACGTCGATCTCGGCAAGGTCGAGGCGGTGCTGCCGCTGACCGAGCTGATGCCGAACGACAAATTCAAGCAAGGCGACCGGGTAAAAGCGTATATTACGAAAGTGGAAAATACGACCAAAGGACCGCAAATCGTGCTTTCCCGAACTCACCCGGGGCTGCTGAAACGCCTGTTCGAGCTGGAAGTCCCGGAAATTTACGACGGTGTCGTCGAGATCCGTTCGGTAGCCCGCGAAGCCGGGTTCCGTTCCAAGATCGCCGTCTATTCGCGTAACGAGGAAGTCGATCCGGTCGGCTCCTGCGTCGGCCCGAAAGGCGTGCGCGTGCAGACGATCGTCAATGAACTGAAGGGCGAGAAAATCGACATCGTCCGCTGGGTGGAGCAGGTCGACGAGTACGTCGCCAACGCGCTCAGCCCGTCCAAGGTCATTGAAGTCGAAGTGCATGAAGCAGATAAGCTGGCGCGCGTTATCGTGCCGGACTACCAGCTGTCGCTGGCGATCGGCATTAAAGGACAGAACGCCAGACTGGCGGCCAAGCTGACCGGCTGGAAGATCGATATCAAGAGCGAGACGCAGGCGGAGCAGGAGTTCGGACGTCCGAAGACGTTCGGCGAAGAGATGCATCAAGATTCCGTCAGCATCGATTAATACGAGACGTAGGAAGGGAGGGGAGGAGCCGTGAGACAACGCAAAATTCCGCTGCGCAAATGCGTGGCCTGCCAGCAAATGATGTCGAAGCGCGAGCTGATTCGCGTCGTTCGCTCGCCGGAGGGGGACATTTCGATCGACCTCAAGGGGAAGAAAGCGGGGCGCGGCGCCTACCTGTGCGGCAAAGCTTCCTGCTTTAAGCTGGCCAAGAAGAGCAGGGCGCTCGACCGAGCTTTGAGCGTTACGGTAGCGCCGGACATTTACGACCAGCTGGAACAGGACTTCATTAAAGTTGAGGACGAGTTTATCGCCGGGAAAGTTGAGAGCAGCGATGAATCATAAATTTTTTAATTATTTAGGATTGGCGATGCGCGCCGGTAAGCTCGTTACCGGAGACGAGACCGTACTTAAGGCCGTTCGTTCCGGTAACGCCAAGCTCGTTATAATGGCCACGGATGCATCAGGCAACATGCAGAAAAAATACCGGGACAAATGCGGCTCCTACCAAGTTCCGCTGCTCGAGTTCGGCAGCCGTGCGGAGCTCGGCTCCTCCATCGGCAAAGACGAACGCGTGCTCCTTGCTGTGACCGATGAAGGTTTCGCCCGCATGCTGCAGACGTGTCAGGCAAAATAGAGGCTCGGAATTAAGCAGGTGTTCTGAGTCTGAATGAGGGGTGAATGAGGCAGAAG
>NZ_JBHLWN010000072.1:0-8951 GCF_042432825.1 Paenibacillus chartarius
CATACAGGAGGCGCTTTTTCTTTTCAAACCGCAAATTAATTCATTACAGGAATAGCTCCTTCCGCGGTTTGAGCCTAGCCTATATCTATGTAGCGGCGTATGCCGACTGCATGCGGGTTTGCGGCTGTTCCTGCAAGTAGGTCCGATGCCATAGCGCGAAAATGTACAGCGTCCACAGCCTGCGCGCGTAGTCGCCTTGCCCGCTGCGATGCGCCGCCATCATTCGCTCGACGCGGGCGATGTCAATGTAGCTGTCGATGCCGCCGCTGCGGATCGTATCCAGCACATCTCCGCCGGCGCTGCCCTGCAGCCAGTCGCGTAGCGGCACCGGGAAGCCGAGCTTCGGCCGGTTCAAGATGAAATCCGGAATAATGCCTTCCATCGCCTTGCGGAAAATATGCTTCGTCGTCCCGTCGGCAATCCGGTATTTGGCCGGAATGCGGCGCGCCACTTCGAACAGCTCCTTGTCCAGGAACGGCACGCGCAGCTCGAGCGAATGCGCCATCGTCATCTTGTCGGCCTTCATGAGAATATCGCCCGGCAGCCACAGGTTCATATCGATGTACTGCATCCGCGTCACCGGATCGAGGTGCTTCGTCTTGGCATAATAATCTCCGGCGATGTCAAACGGTTTCTTGTAGCTCTGCAGCGCTTCACGTCCCAGCTTGACGAGCTCGGCCTTCATATCCTCGCTGAAAATTTTGGCGTTGCCGAGGAAGCGCTGCTCGAGCGGAGTCGTTCCTCGCAGCACGTAGTTGCGCCCCGGCACGCCGCCCGGCATGAGCAGCGCGAGCCGACGCAGCAGCGCCTGCAGCGGCTGGGGCAGCCGCTGGATCGGGCCGAGCGCTCCCGGCTCGCGGTAAATGCGGTAGCCGCCGAACAGCTCGTCGGCGCCTTCGCCGGACAGCACTACCGTAATGTGCTCGGCCGCCAGCCCCGCAACATGATACAGCGCAATCGCCGAAGGATCGGCCACCGGTTCGTCCTGGTGCCATACGGCGGTCGGCAGTGTGTCGAAAAAATCGCGCTGCGTGATGATTTTATCGTAGTGCTCCGTGCCGAGCGCTTGCGCTGTCTGACGGGCGATGCCCGTCTCGTTGTTCGGTCCTTCGAAGCCGACCGAGAACGTGCGGATCGGCTCGATCTGGCGCATATGTGTCGCAATCGCCGTGGAGTCGATGCCGCTGGACAGGAAGCAGCCGCGCTGGACGTCGCTCACCATATGATGCTGGACGGAATCCCGCAGCGTCTCGCGGATTTGCTCCACATATTCGCCGAAAGGCCGGTCAACCGGCTCGAACGTCGGATCCCAGTAGCGCTTGATCGCGACGCGCCCGGTATCCGGCTCCACGGTGACCGTATGCGCCGGCGGCAGCTTGGCGATGCCTTGGAACATCGTGTTCGGCTCGGGAACGTATTGAAAGGTCAAGTAATTGAGCAGACTGTCGGTGTGCAGCTTGCGCTCCACGCCGTCCGCCGCCAGAATGCTCTTGATTTCGGAGCCGTAGATGAAGCTCTCCGGCGTATGCCGGTAATAAAAAGGCTTGATGCCGAAATGATCCCGTGCACCGAACAAGATGCGGCGGCGGCGGTCCCAAATGACGAAACCGAACATGCCGCGCAGCTGCTTCACGCAGTCCTCTCCGAACTCCTCGTATAAATGCACGATGACTTCCGTATCGGAATGCGTTCGGAACTGATGGCCGCGATCGGCCAGCATGGCGCGCAGCGCCTTATAATTGTAAATTTCTCCGTTAAACGTAATCCAGACCGACTCATCCTCGTTCGCCAGCGGCTGGTGCCCCTCCGCGATATCGATGATCGACAGCCGCCGGAACCCCAGCCCGACGTGCGGCTCCCTGAGGAAGCCGGAATCGTTCGGTCCTCTATGCAAGATGACGTCCGTCATCCGCTGCAGCATGTCCTGAGACGGCTCCCGCGGGTCAAAATATAATACGCCGGCAATTCCGCACATGATGATCGTTCCTCCCTGCTATAGCCCGCCGAATCCCGGTTGCCCCCGGCAGGCATTGACATCTAAGTATACCATAGACAGACCGGTTTCTGAAAATACCCGTTAGAGAATGCATCTGCACATAACGTGTACCGCCGAAGCGTCTTCTAACGTCCTTCTCGGCCGCTGCAGCATGTTCCGCGGCGTCTGGCGTCTTCTATAACGGCCAATTCGTCCGCTGAAGCACTCCCCGCCGTGCCATCGCGCTTTCTCACAGCTTATCTGTCCGCTGCACCACGCCCCCCGTTTTTTACTAAGCAAGCTGGCCTCCGGCAATGCGAAAAACGCCCGATTCGTTACGAATCAGGCGTTTCGCATCATTACTGCCGGTTCGGCGCTGCCGGCGCAGTTGACCCTGCAGGCACTGCCGCTCCGGCCGCCGCCGCGCCAGCCGGCGCTCCCTTCGGCACCCCGTTGAGTCCGATATACTGGTCGTACGCATCGAATATTTTACGGGCGATCGGCGCTGCCCCCCATGATCCGAAGCCGCCTTCGGGAACGATGACGGCAACCGCCAGTTTCGGCTTGTCGAGCGGCGCGAAGGCGACAAACACCGCATTCTCGACTCTTCCGCCGCTAGCATCCTGCGTCGAAGTTCCCGTCTTCCGCCCGAATGCGTACGGGAATCCGTCAAAGCCCTGCACCCCGACTTCCGACATTCCTTTATAAATTTGCTGCCAGTATGAGTCCGGGAATTTCGTCTCGTCGAGCACTTCGGTTTCCGGCTTCTTGATCAGCTGCCCGTCATACGTCGTAATTTTGTCGACGAACAGCGGCTTGATCCGCTTTCCTTTGTTGGCGAGCGCCACTCCATATTGCGCCAGCTGTAACGTCGTAATTTTCTCGTTCTGGCCCCAGGATGCGTAAATGAGCGCCGACTGCGGACTATCCGTCTTCGCGTTCGCAAAAAACTCCAGCTGCCTGTCGCCGCCGTATTCGCGCGGCAATCCGCTGCCTGTCGTCACCCCGATGCCGAATTTACGCAAATAGTTCGCAAAGATATTCAAGCCGTCTTTCTTGTTGAAATACAGCCGGTTCCCGATCATCTCGGACATGAACGTATTCGACGAATACCGGATGGCCTCCGCCCCGTTAATCGAGCCGTAGGCGTGATTGTCGGAGTTGGAAATCGTACTTTGACTGCCTGCTTTACCGAACGAGTACTTGCCGGTGTCGTAATACTCCTCAAACAGCCCGAACAGCCCTTCGTTTAGCCCGATCAGCACCGACAACGGCTTAATCGTCGAGCCCATAAATACAATCGAATTCGGGTGCTTCCGCAGCTCCTCGTCCGTATGATACTCCGGCGAGGCCGCCGTAATCGTTCCGTTATTGACCCGGAACTGCAAATACGTCTTGTACTCCTCCGTCGTGAAGCCGTTGATCCAAATATTCGGATCATAGTCTGGATAACTGGCCATCGCAACGACCCGGCCGGTGTCGACCTCCATTGCCACGGCGTAGCCCGCCTTCGCATTTTGCCCGTACCTGGCATAAGGATTGCTGCGGGCTTCGGCGGAATGCAGCCAATTGAGCTGATCTTCGATCGCCTGCTGCGTCTGCAGCTGCACATCCTTATGAATCGTCAGGTGCAGATTGTTGCCTTTCTCCGGCGGCGTCAAGGTGACCCGGCCCGTAATGCGGCCGAGAACGTCGACAGGATACGTCTTCTTCCCGTTCTTGCCCCTCAGCTCGGTTTGGTACATCTGCTCGATGCCGTCGAAGCCGACGCTCTCCGAATCGAGATACCCTTCCGTGTTGCTCTTGTTCTTGTAAAACTCCAGCCCGTTCGATCCCCGCGCCGTATTGAACGGCCTCAAGTACCCGACCAGCTGCGCAGCGATGACCGGCTCATTGGAGTAACGGCGGATGCTCTCTTCCGTCACCTCGATCCAGGGCAGCTCGTCGCGGTGCTCCGCAATGTACGCAATTTCTTTCTCGTTCAGTTGCGACTTGATTTTACGAGGGATGTTATAATAGCTCGGATCCCGTACATCGTTCAGGTTAATATCGTAGCCGACGTCCATCTTCAGAACGATTTCCTCCGCAGTCGGCTGCTGCTTCGCCGGGTCGCCGAACGTCTTGAAAATGTCCGCAAGCTTCCTGGCCAGCGCCACAATTTCTTCTTTCTTCTGGCCTACCTCAACCCGGAAATACAAAGACTGTACGGAAGTCGTATACGCTAACGGATACCCGTTCACATCATATATATTGCCGCGAATCGGAGCGATCGGCGTATCCGCGTTGTTCGTTTCATTTTCCTTCGCGATCAGCTCCTTGCCCTCGACGAATTGCAGGACGGCAAGCCGAACGATCAGGACGGAAAACAACACAAAGATCACAAAGAAAAATCCGTTAATCCGAAATGAAAAATGACGCCGTTCCTCGGCTTCCCGCTTCGCCGAATCTTCCGTAACTACTCTGCGCACAACGCACGCCCCTCCTTACCCTTATTCATCGTTATTGTATGAGCTCCCGCAGCGTACGGATGCCTTCTCCGCTATGAAAGTCGTACCGCAATATTTTCACCGCATCGATGCCCACCTGAGCCGGCGCCCAAATATCGTTGCGGTCGTGGTCGCCAACGTATAACACATCCCCGGCAGGCAGCCCGCACTGCTCCAGCGCCAATCGGAATATCGCAGGATCCGGCTTCTCCAGTCCAACCTCCGTCGACACAATGACCGGATCGAACAGGTGCAAAATTCCCTTATCCTCGAGAATCGACTTCAGCGTCGGCGCAAAGTTCGATACGATGCCGAGCCGCATTCCTCGCCGGTGCAGCTCCTCCATGCACTCCTTGACGTCGTCGAACAGTGCGTAAGAGCTTGAGGCCGTGAAAATGTCATAGAGCTCGTGGCAGCAGCGATGCACGTCATCGTCGTTTAACTCGCGGTGCAGGTCGAGGCTGCGCAGGATGTGATCGTATACGTTAACCCAAAAAGCGCGGTCGGTTTCCGGCGTTACCTGCTCCACCCGCTCGGCGGGACGGTCGTAGTAGAACAGCCGGAACGAGCTTATGAACTGACGCTCCAGCTGCTCCGGATCCCGCTCCAAAGAACGCGCGAGCAGAAACTGATGCATGATGACTTGCGCCGCCGGAATGGTCAGAAGCGTGTCGCCGACGTCGAAATATATCATTTTATAGTGAGATAAAGGCTTCTTCAACAGCGTCTGCATGAAACTCATTCTCCTATTCCCGTTCTTTGTTTAGTTTACCATACGGAAGCCGCAGACAAAAGAAAAGCCGCGGGAGGTAAAGCTCTCCAGCGGCTGAGGGGCGGCTAGGCGCCGTCCCGGATATGCGTTTGGGCGAAGCTCGGCGGGTTGAACCAGTTGCCGCCGCTGCTGTACCATGTCGAATCGAGCGGAATCCAGGCGTTCTTCTCCTTCAAATACACTTCGTTCCACGCGTGCGGGCCGTAGCCCCCCTGCCCGTCGTAGCCGAGGCCGGTTACGACTTTGACATCGAGCCCGGCGGCGCGGGCCATGACCGCATACAATCGGGAATAGTCGATGCATACGCCTTTGCGAGTGGTGAACGTATCCTCCGGCGTCTGCTCGTGCCAGATCCCCTTCTCCTCGTAATCCCGCACTTTGTCCCAATCGTACTGAATCCGGGAGCCGACCCACTTGTACAGCAGCCTGGCCTTCTCCTCGTCGGTCTTGCCTGCCGCCGTCACTTCCTTGGCCGCCGCCGTAATGTCGGTCGGGACGTTCGCGTCGATGACCTCGTATTTGCGCTGCAAGATGTTCGCGAACTCCCGCTCTACCGCTCGCGTAAATACGGGCAGCTTGCTTGCGATCAGGTCGCCGGTGAACGGAGCGACGACTTCCTTCGCTCCTTTCTGATACAGCTGCGACCCTTCGATATAGGAGGCAGCAGGCGAATGCGGAAATAACGTGGTCACGATGAACAGCACCGCGATCAGCATAATCGCCCGCCCCAGGCCCGTGATCGAGCCGATCGCACCTCCGGCTGCAGCGCTGATGAACGACGGAGCGCCGTCTCTCCCCGCAGCCGCTGCAGCCAGCGCTCGTCCTGTAATCCCGTCTACGATACGATAAAGCAGCTGTTTAACGACGACATAGGCAAGCAAGAAAATGATGCCGAAACGAAGCAGCGGAAAGTCCCGCATCGATGTCGCCAGCGTAACATACAGCTGCCGGAAGAAGCTCATCGGCTCCGCCGGAATTTCGATCTGCCTCGCCGTAAGCCAGCCTTCTGCAACCGGGGAGAGCAGCTCCGCCCCTTTCCACGCCGCAAACAAACTGACAAGCGTCACGGCGCCTTCCATAACGGAAAGCAGAAGGTGCCGCATGGAGCCCGAAGCGCCGCGTGCGGCACCCTGCACCATAGACACGATGACCACAACGGCTAAAACAACGGATATGAAATTCATCGTCGTTAACATCGTCATGTTCATCCCCCTATGCGCAGCTGCACTGTGACCTCGTGTTCAACAGGCAGAACGTTATTGCGAATTCGCTTTCGCCTGCTCGATGAAGGCGTTCACGGCGCTCGATGCGCTCATTTGGAACGATTGGCCCATGAATGTTACCGTCACTTGATCCGAGCCCGCCTTGCCTTCCACCTTCAGGCTTTTTGTCGTAATCGCAAACGAGCCGTCCTTGTTCGCGGTAAACTTCGCTTCCTTCGCCTCGTCTTGAAACGCCTTCACCGCTTGCGCCTGCACTTCTTCCGCTACCTTCTGCCCGACAGAGGCTCCGATCGACGCCAGCTGGTCCGTGTAATTGACGCCGTATACCGCAAGTCCCGCCAGCAAAGCGAGAACGATCACCCATTTCACGACCGTCTTGACGACTCTGACAACGATGAATAATACAACCAGTGCTCCGGCAAGCAAATACCATTGTTCTTGTGCAAACGCCACCCATTGATCCATTCGTGCAGCACCCCTTCGTTCGTATGGTTACAAAAGTATGTTATAAGTCTTTCCACATTTTACTATAGCGAAGCATTATTGTTCATCTCTTTTTTTCCGCAGCTGCTCCAGCTTCCGCTGAATATCGCTTTCGCGGCTACGATTCATTGTCGACCTGCGGAACGTATGGCGCAACCGGAAAATAACGGTAACGACGATGACCGCAATGATAATGATTTCGATCCGATCCATTGGGCGATGCGCCTCGTTTCTGTTCATAATTTTCGAAATGCCGCCGCGAATTTGTGTCTTTTTGCCGGACTCGTACTATCCGTAAGACAAGCCGCGTAGATTTGAAGATAGAGAAAATCGCGAGCCTCTGCTCGTCATGCGGAAAGGAAGTGGGCCGGTGAAAACGGCGATCTGGCTCTATTTGTTCATGTTTGTGGCGATCTTCGATCTGCACGCGCAATATCCGATTTTATCACCGTTCGCCTTGTCTCTCGGGGCCACCCCATCGTTCATTGGACTCATTCTAGGCGTGTATTCGATCACGCATTTGCCGGGCAATCTGATTGCCGGTTACGGCGTAGACAAGTACGGCAGCAAAGCGTTTATTATCGGCAGCCTGATTGTAGCAGGGATCGTCCTTATTTTTCAATCGATGGTGACGGATCCGTGGCAGTTGCTATTCGTCCGTTCGATCAGCGGCTTCGTGCTCGCTTTCTTATCCCCGGCTTGTATGTCGCTGCTCGCCCGTATCGCGCGCGACCGCATCCAGCAGGGAAAGCTGATGGCCGGCAACGGCATGGTCCATACGCTCGCCTCCGTCGTATCGCCCGCCGCGGGAGCATATCTCGTCTCCAAGCTCGGCTTTACGACAGCGTTTACCGTACTTGGCTGGGGGCTGATTATTACGGGAGTGCTCGCGATCTTCGGGGTAAGAGAGCACCGCAGCAGCCAGACGAACGATAAGGGGATGATATCCGGCGAAGGGGCGCACTCGCTCCCGGACCGGACGGATGACGGTGCCGGGGAGACAGGCGTCCGGCCGGATGGCATGCCTTCCATCCCCTGGTTGTTTTACTCCATACCGTTAGCGTTATCATGCTCGCAGGGCATTTTGTTTTTCGAGCTGCCCTTGCTCAAGCAGTCGATGGGCTCGATTCTCACTTCCGGCGTACTGTTTTCCCTTGTCAGCCTCGGTGCGTTAGTGACGCTGAGCCTGATGTTTCTAAATCGCGTTTCCCCGTTTTCCAGAACGGTGTTCGGCTCTTTGGCGCTTGCGCTCGTATTTTTCGGCATGGCCGTAGGCTGGCCGATCCCGCTCCATCTGTCGTTGTTCATGCTCGGTATGGCCAAGGGCGTCGTGTATCCGGCTATTGCTTCCCTGTTAGCGGCAATCACGAGCAGCAAACGGTACGGCCGTGTGTTCTCCTTGCTGTCCATCGCCTATTCGATCGGCGCTTTCTTGGGACCGCTGATCGCCGGTCATACCCGCGACATGATATCGCCTTATTTCATCGCCTTCTTCGTCTTGATGCTGGCACTTGTCATGCTGCCGCTCCGAACCTTCCTTCGTCCGGAGCCTGCGTGATCGGCTCCCTGCACCAAAGAGGGCAAACGTCCAATCGTTTCGGCTTGGGTATTCGCACAGACGAACCTCCGCTCCCCGCATAAGATAATAGTGTCAAATGACCATTGCCTTTGCGAAAGGAGCGGATTTTCCATGGCGGCTGTTGCAGAAGCAGGTGTAGGCTTCGGCGTTTTCTGGACGTCGACAGGCACAATTTTGGTGCTGTACATCCTTCTCGTCATCATATTGAGGATGTTCTGGGTATAGGCCGGAAGGCCACTTCGCAAGCGGGCGGGACTCGTTCCCGGCCGCTTGTTTGCGTTGAAGATGCGACAGACATTTCGACATTTCCCGGGAAATCGTTGCATATCTGCATTACTAGCTCCAGCGTATTGCGGTATACTAACAGTATCGATAGAGGCTCGGAATTAAGCAGGTGTTCTGAGTCTGAATGAGGGGTGAATGAGGCAGAAGC
>NZ_JBHLWN010000073.1:0-50035 GCF_042432825.1 Paenibacillus chartarius
TTTACCTATGAATTCGCGACGGCAGGGTCAAATTCCTGTTTCGTCGGACAGACTCCTAGAGTAATATCAAATCTTCGATGCTGCCGCAATCTCCTTCCCGTTTTTCACTATTATATAAAACAATTACCACCGTCAATTATTCTGGGTTTGCATGAAGCACCTTTGCCATCGCGGTTATCATTCCCAGATGCGTACTTTCATGAGCAATCAATACATAAAATAGCTCGCCAATCACACGGGCTTGAAGAAAATTATCCTTTGCGGTTACAGGTTCTGCCAAATTGCCGTCATACATTTCGCATATTACCAACATCTGCTCTTCCAGTTTCTTTTCAAGAATATGTACTTCAGGCGGCTGCTCCGACCAATTTGAGGGACTTGTTCCTGTTGCGAAAAATGTACCATAGCTTGATGGAATTCTGGATCCGGCCCCGGATAACACAAATATCAGGTCGTTCGTAATCGTAAGCACATGCCCGATCTGCCAATGCAGGTTATTATTGAATCCTTCAGGCACCAAGCTTAATTTATTTTCCGGCAAGCCTGTCATGATATTGAGAATTTGCTTTCTAAGGTCGGCAAACAAGTTCAAAATAAACCGGTCGGACATTTCATTCACCCTTCATTTAACGCTTCTAAAATATCGATCTTGCCTCCATATGGCAATTCCGGCCAATTAGTCGTTAACGAGATCGCTTCTTCCAGCGAATCTGCTTCAATTATCGAAACTCCAAATATGTCATCAGAATAATCATCGACCGCAGACATGGAAACGGATTTGCGTCCGGTTCCCGCAAAACGCACTGCTTCATAACCCTGTGCTTTAAGATCGTCAAGCCAACGCCATAAGTCATGAACATTTTGATCAGTCTGATCCTCAGGAACGTCGCCGCCACGATAAACAAACAAAAATTTCATACAATTCAACCTCCTTAAAATTCAGTTGCAATTTGAAACTGAATTAAGTATAGTTACAAGTAACTGCTAAAGTCAAGGGGTTTTGCGGATGATTTTTGACAAACCAACCAGGCGGTCGGACTGTCCTATATCTTTCTCTCTAGATGTGTTAGGTGATTCATGGTCGCTTCTAATCATTCGAGACATCGTATTTGCCGGCAAAAAAACGTTCGGAGAATTCCTTGTCTCTGACGAAGCAATCGCCCGGAACATACTGGCTAATCGCCTATCCCGTCTTGAAACAATGGGTATCATCACCAAGAAACCTCATCCTTCCGACAAGAGAAAAGACATATACCAATTGACGGAAGCCGGATTGGATGTAATACCGATCTTGCTCGAATTATCGGCTTGGGGAGCCAAGCATGAGCCCGAAACCGTGCATGCCCAGGCTTGGTTGACCCATGCGCGAATGGAGAAGGACAGCCTTATTCTTCTTATACGAGAAACAGTCAAAAAAGGCGGATCGGTTTTTATAGGTTCAGAAAGTGTACTAAGCAAACTAGAGCAGCTTCATGAATCGAACTAAAGTTTTGTCCTTCCTTCTTGCAACTTATATCGAAACCCTTTGATGAGCACATCAATACCGAAGTAAAACTCTCGCTCCAAATCCGGAACACCAACATCGCTTTCCATATCAGCGAGCCTGTATTCGTCTAAAATAAACGAACAAATATAATTATTCAGCATCCATCCCGCGGAAAATACATCTTCCTTCTTAAATCCGGCCAATTCAAACAAACGGTTAATTTTATGGATGAGGTGCATCCGATATGGAGTGATTGGCGGTGTTGCAACAAGAACATGAACGGAATTGCGTATTTGCAAATAAGTATTGCGGCATCTCCTGCCAAACTCAAGCAGTTGTTCCTCCCAGGGAAGCCGTTCATCAGGGAATTGAATTCTTTGGCATATCTCCTCCGCCGCTAAGGACAATAATTCATTCTTATCTTGTACATGCCAATATAGGGATGCCCCTTTAATATTTAATTTTTGCGCCAATCTCCTCATCGTTAACTTGTCGATGCCTTCTTCCTGAATGATATCGATTGCGGCATGCACAATGAGGGATTGGTCGAGTTTGTTCGTTTTACGTTCGGATGGTTTCTTCTTCCTCAAAATCAGCTCCCCCTTCTCTTGACAATTGTAACATGCGCGTTATAAACTAACAATGTTAGATAAAACTAACGGCGTTAGATTAAGGGAAAGAGGGCATTATCCATGAGCATCAGAAGAATGACAACGATTCTAGATCATGGAACCATCGGTTATATCACTTCCAATGATGGCACTTCCATTAGCTATTACCAATTAGGACGCGGACCAGGTCTTGTACTGCTGCATGGTATCATGGAATCTGCCGGCAGCCATTTGGATATTGCGCTGGCTCTGGCTGACACTTATACGGTCTGCCTGCCCAACCGCCGCGGGCGGGGACTCAGCGGACCGTACGGCGAACATTACAGCTTGCAAACCGAGATTGAAGATCTTGATGCGCTTCTGACCCATACAGGCGCACATTATATTTTTGGAATCAGCTTGGGCGGGCTGATCGCGCTGCATGCAGCACTCCGGTTATCTGCCATACGCAAAGCGGCAGTTTTCGACCCGCCGTTATGCCTTAACGGCTCCGTATCGCATGATTGGTTGAAGCGTTACAGAGAAGAAATAAAGCAAGAAAAGATAGCCGCCGCACTTGTCACCAGCATGTTAGGGGCACAGATGGGACCTTCGTTCTTCCGCCGATTGCCCCGACGGATACTTGAATTCCTTACAAAAATGATGATCGCCAATGAAGAAAAGAAAGCTGCCGTCGATGACATTACGATTAAGATGCTCGCGCCGACATTGCATTATGATGGAGAATTAGTAGTAGAGACAAGTGACAAACTGGAGGAATTCCGTACTTTGCAAACCGAAATCCTCTTGCTGGGAGGCGATCGCAGTCCGTCATATATGAAATATGCTCTTCATGCTTTAGAGAAAACTTTACCTAACAGCAGCCGTGTTGAATTCAACAGAATGGGACACGAAGGTACGGGAAATGCAGTTCATAGAGGGCAGCCGCACAGAGTTGAACAAGAATTGCGCAAATTTTTCCGCTAAAGTAAAAATTTAAGGAGGCTTACTATGAAAGCAGTCAGAATATTACCGTTATTCGCCGTTGTCAGCCCAATCCTATTCACGCTGACCTGGTTCATTCTTGGCTTTATTAGCAAGGGATATACGATTTATGACATCAGAATCGAGCCGTATTCTTCCGTCACACAGCCGATAAGCGGTTTGGGGATGGGTTCTACCGCAATC
Source organism: Paenibacillus chartarius (assembly GCF_042432825.1). Classification (NCBI taxonomy): domain Bacteria; kingdom Bacillati; phylum Bacillota; class Bacilli; order Caryophanales; family Paenibacillaceae; genus Paenibacillus; species Paenibacillus chartarius. The sequence goes on from NZ_JBHLWN010000073.1 coordinate 3,265, forward strand.
ATTATGAATTCCGCATTCATCATATGTGGAATACTGCTCTTCGTCGGGATCATCGGGATCTTCTCGAATATAGGCGAGGATGGCAGATTATCCGCTCGTCGTGCAAGTATGGCCTTGTTGATACTTTCACCGATCGGACTAGTCGTTTGTGGAATTTTTGATCTTGAATCAACTTTTCTACACTCCATCGGCTTTCTTCTGAGCACAGGTTCGACGATTCTTAGTTTCCTTATCACCGGCTTGTATTTTCGCGGCATTCCTCGGTTGCGCAAGCTTGGAAGCGGATTGATCGTAGGAAGTCCGTTAACGCTTATACTCGTCATCCTGTTTTTCTTAAACTTCGATCCCATTGCCGCAGGAGAAGGACATGGCATCGCCGGCATTGCCAGCCGACTCCTGGCTGTTGAAGTACTTTTCTGGTTCGCAGCCATGGGCTTATTGACTTATAAACATTCAGAGCCAAGCCGAGCCGGTTTCGCCTTCAATTAGGCTCAACTGGCGCACACAAAAACGCAGCCAAGGGGAATGACTTACATTTGATCCGAACTGCTGAAGCTCAATCGATGATTAGAACTGTTTGGCATACCGCGTCCTTATATAGCCGTCAATCGGCTCGTGATCCTGCTCGCTTTCCCGCTGATCAGTTCCCTGATTTATGTATTTTGTGGCCAAAGTATATTCCTCTACCCGTTCCCGGACCGGGCAAGAACCGGGGGAACTCAATCAAATTCATAAGCACCTTGCGGAGCGTTGCAGTCGGCGACACCAGGAACATTTGCCCGAACAAACCGGCGGCAGCCTCAATGCGAAATTGCATGTCATGCTGAAAAACAAAGTATTCCTTCCTAATAACGGCTTGCAATGAAACGATCGTATACACCGAAGCGGAACCCGCCTTTGAAGCAAACAGTCCGTATGATCTGCCGTTGTATCCACGACTTCAGCCCGCCTCACGCCACGATGCCGTCAGCTTCGTAATCAGTACACTTGAATTTTCGCGACGCTTCACCTTGGGCACGGTCAGTTCCATACTATTGGATGCCGCACATGACGCGGAACCAATTTATGCTTTGCTCGTTCACCAGCCGGCCTTCTCCGCCCAATGCACCAGACTCACCATGTTAAGAACCACAAAGGATAGAGTGAACATTATAACAGGTTGTTTTTTGAATTTGGCAAGGTGGTCTAATGAACGAAAGAACCGTCCTCACTCTTATTTTACCCGTCTACAAATGAGGTTCCCACTGAGGTTCAAATGAGATTTTACTTGGTATTGCCAATCTGTGCGTTTTCCTGTATGATAAATCTCAAATGAATAATTCCTCAAAGGGGAGTAGCTGTAACAGCAAAGTCGTCAATTCGAGGCCGTACGCCTCCGGCTTTGTTGACAACGCAAGTTGTTAGCAAGACCTTTGCCATATTTGGTAAAGGTCTTTTTAGTGGAATCCTCTAAATAACCTTTACCTGACGGTAGAGGTTTTTTCATATAAGCATGTTTACCTTACGGAGGAGGACCATGTCAATGGATGCTGCGTTGCTGCTGGAATACGGATGGGTGCTGCTGATTCTGATTGCGATCGAGGGGCTGTTGGCTGCGGATAACGCTTTGGTGTTGGCGATTATGGTCAAGCATTTGCCGGAGAAAGCAAGAAAAAAAGCTTTGTTTTACGGATTGGCCGGGGCGTTTGTGTTTCGCTTCGCTTCCTTGTTCGCCATCTCGTTCCTCGTCTCCGTTTGGCAGGTGCAGGCGCTGGGAGCGCTGTATCTGCTGTTTATTGCTCTAAATCATATCTTCAGAAAACTTGTTGTAAAAAAGTCTAAGGAAAAAGAGGCGGCTTCGGGTAAGCCGGAGAAAAAACCGGCCGGCTTTTGGGCTACCGTTTTTAAAGTGGAGCTTGCCGATATCGCCTTTGCGGTGGATTCGATTCTGGCAGCCGTAGCGTTGGCTGTAACGCTGCCCGCGACAAACCTGCCGAAGCTCGGCGGAATGGACGGAGGACATTTCCTCGTTATTTTTACAGGAGGGTTTATCGGACTCGTCATTATGCGTTTTGCGGCCACGTTCTTTGTAAAGCTTCTGCAGCGCAAGCCAGGCCTGGAAATCGCGGCCTTCCTTATTGTCGGCTGGGTAGGCGTAAAGCTTACGGTGTATACGCTGTCTCATCCCGCGCTGTCCGTTCTGCCTGCAGGCTTCGCCAAATCGCCTGAGTGGAAAATCATCTTTTATGCCGTGCTGGTTCTCATCGCCCTTGGCGGGTGGTTTCTCTCCAAAGAGGAGTCAGCCGAAAAGCGTCCCGAAACTAACCGCGCATAAATTAAAGCGCCTTTGCCGTATAATTATTTCCAAGGAGGCTGCGGCTCATTGACAAAGTGAATCAGACTTAAGTATAATTTCTTTAACATAAACTCGAATGATCTTTAATTTAATTTTGATGGGTATTGTTTTAGCATACTGTTATGGGAAAATGGCAGTATGAAGGAGCAAAGTTTTCGTCAAAATAAGGGTTAGGATAAATCGGTATATTTCATCTGGGGGCCCCCCATTTGAAAGTACCGATTTTTTTTCGAAGGAGGGATTTTAAATGCCTGTTTCAATATCCAAAGGAGAACTGGAGGACAAAATCAGCAGGAGTTTAACGCAGTGGGAAAAAGAATACCTGGGCCGCGGTTCTGTGACTGTAAAAACCGATATTCTTCGCAACATGATTATTGTCTTGATGAAAGGAATATTATCTCCCGCAGAACAAACCGTTTCCGAATCCCCGGAAGGCGCGCTGAATATAAAACGCATTCGTGCCGATCTGGTGGAATCCGGAAGAGACAACTTGGGTAAACTTATTAAGGAACTGACCGGAGCGAACGTCTCCAGTTTTCATACCGACATAAGCACCCGTACAGGTGAAAGAGTGATGGTGTTTATACTTGATGATAACTTAGAAAAAAAATGTTGCGGATAAGGGGCAAGGGCAGATTTTCAAAAAATCTTTGGATTAGTTGAAGATAAGCCGGTAATGGATTGAAATGCGTGATGACTTCTCATTCATCATTCATTTCTAAACATTGCCGGCTTTTTTATTGTAGGGAGACGTGTGTAATGACTGATATTATAATGCAAAATTTGCTGTCGCCTGTTGTGCTGTTTTTTATTCTGGGTCTTGTTGCCGCGATTTTCAAATCCGATTTGAAATTTCCATCCGGCTTGAGCGAGGCCCTCAGCATCTATCTTTTAATTGCCATTGGCATGAAAGGAGGAATAGAGCTTTCCCATTATTCCGTAACGGCGATTATTCGGCCGTTATTAGGCACATTGTTTTTGGGCGTCTTTATTCCAGTTTTGACTTTGGCTATCCTTCGCATGATGAAATTGGACTTGAAAAATTCCATTGCATTGGCAGCCACCTATGGTTCGGTAAGTATTGTTACGTATGGAGCGGCCGTTTCTTTTCTCGATGGTCATGAAATTCAGTATGACGGATTCATGAATGCAATGGTGGTTTTGCTGGAGAGTCCGGCCATCCTGGTTTCCTTGTTACTTTTGAAAGCGATCGAAAACAATACTCAATCGATCAAAACACCGTACAGGTTGGGTATAATGGATGGATTCGTATCCTCGTTAGGCGCCATGTTGGACAGGAAAGTATTAAAGGAAAGCCTGGTCGGAAAAAGTGTGCTGCTGTTAATGGGAAGTCTGGCGATAGGGGTTATCATCGGCGAGGATGGACTGCCGGTGGTAAAACCGTTATTTATAGAATTATACAGCGGTGTTTTAATGCTTTTCTTGTTAAATATGGGTTTGGTCGCCGGACAGCGTTTGCCTGAGATCAGAAGACATGGATTTAAGCTCTTGCTGTTTGCCATATTGATGCCCCTGCTGTGCGGCAGCGCAGGAGTTATCGTCGGAGGACTCGCGGGACTGTCCCTTGGAAGCGCGACATTGCTTGGGGTGATGGCGGGAAGTTCTTCCTATATCGCCGCTCCGGCAGCATTAAGAAGTTCCGTACCGGAAGCGAATCCTTCCATCTATCTGGGACTTTCTTTGGGCATTACATTCCCGTTCAATCTGATCCTGGGAATCCCGTTGTATTATCAAATCGCTCAATGGACGCTTTAGTGTTCCCGAAACCGGATAAGCATAAATAAACTATAAATCGACGAAAGGAAGAGGTTGATCATGCATAACAACGCGTTGAACATGAATAAGGTTTCATTTATACATCCCGCTTCGCAGGAAAAGAAAGTATTGGCAATAACGAATGTAAGCTTCCATGTTGAAGGCCAATTGTCGGAATTCATTAATGTTAGCCCTGAACATCTGATCGTATTGAAAAGCTTCGGAACGGTCATTTCTCAACCGTACGGCTGCTTGCTTCGTAATATCATCATTGCAGTTTATAAGAATAATGTAGATAAAATTTATATTATTGGTGAAAAAGATTGCACGGAAAACGCAATGGATTACCGCCTCTTTCTTGAATCAGTCAAGAAAGAGGGAATTTCAGATGATATTGTCAGGACTATTGATTATTTGATCGAAAATACTTTAACCGCTGGAAAAAAATACGGGCCTGATTAACTGGTTGGAAGGCGGCGGCAAGACCGCAGAGAAGAACATTGTAAATGGCGTTCAGATGCTTAAAGAGCACCCGCTAATCCCGAAGAGGATTTCCGTATACGGCCTCATCTACAATCGGCAAGCGAACGATTTTGTATCTATAACCGAATAGTCAAGTTCGGACGGAGCCTGTTGAACATTATAAAAGGTTATTTCCGTCCGGTAAGCTAATGCTCGACAGGTGATTGGGGGCGGTAAAAATATGTGCAAAAAACGACATGGCGTTATTCATCCGTATTTCGGTTGTAAAGCGGCTTTGGCGACTATGCATGGGAAAAACCTGGCGATTAGTCCTTCGTTCCATAAAATCTTACAAGTTTCTATCCAAATTCCAGAAGAAATAAATACCGATGATCTGGGAACATTCACCGGTGAAATTGAACGTAAAGGAACACCGTTAGAGACATTGAGAAAAAAGGCAAGAATTGGGATGGAACACCTTGGCTTCAAGTATGGTCTTGCCAGTGAAGGCAGTTTTGGGCCGTATGTCTATCTTCCTTTTGTTGCTCAAGATCATGAAATGCTCTTGTGGGTTGACGACGAACGTGGAATTGAGATCGTAGAACAAAAGATAAGTACGGAAACCAATTATGGTTCCAAAACTGTTTCAACATGGAATGATCTGGAGGACTTCTTGGAAAAAGCCCTCTTTCCCTCACATGCGTTAATTGTCAGGCCGAATTCCGGTTTAATAGCCGGTCTAACGTTTAAGGGGATAAAGAATACGAATGAGTTACAGCAGGCAATAATGCGTTGCGCTTCTGCATCAACTGACGGCCTGGCTCTTGTGCAAACGGATATGAGAGCGCATATGAATCCCGCACGAATGAAGGTCATAAGCGAACTTGCAGAAAAAATGGCTTGCCGGTTAGCTTCTCTTTGTCCGGCCTGCTCATGTCCCGGATGGGGAATCGTAGACTATGTTCTTGGGTTGCCTTGCGAAGAGTGCGGCTTCAAAACAAAACAAATTGTACAAGAAGTGTATGGTTGTGCCGATTGTGATTACAAGTACGCAGCACCTCGCGGGGATGGCGTTACAAAATCGTCGCCTGCATATTGCGATGTGTGTAATCCTTAATCACCGGAATTATAGGGTAAGCAGCTACACATTTAAGCAGGCCGTCCAAGCCGCAAATCCGTGCCCATACTGCGTCGGCGTTTGTTCCGGGAACGACGAACAGATTAGGCTACAGGTCTGTAATTTTTTAGTTTTTTATGTTTAATTTGCAAGACTCAAGTTAATAATTCAGCTATCGTGCCCGCTCAATGCCTTTGTGAGGAAATAACATCATTTCACTCGATTCACTTAGTAATTGTTGGATGTCCTTCAGCAGACATGGCAATTGCTTTTGTTTCATGAACTGTACCGAATGGATGCTCTGGAGGCGCATAGATGACGTAAATTTTAAGCGGCTTATTGCCCATATTGGTTACATTATGCCATTTTCCTGCAGGTATTATAATTGCATAGTCACCATAGGCCATTTCTTGAAAATCCAATTTGTCTTTGCTATCGCCCATTTGAACGAGCTCCTGGCCTTCTTCAATACGTATGAATTGATCGGTCGTCGGATGAACTTCTAACCCGATGTCATCCCCAACAGGAATACTCATTAAAGTAACTTGGAAGTATTTCCCTGTCCATAAAGCGGTGCGGTAATTATTATTTTGCTTCGTTGTTTGGTCAATATTCACTACAAATGGTCTTGCTCCATAATCAATTAATTTAATGATTCCATAATAAGGATATGGATTGTTGTCGTACCTATAGTAATATTGAGGATTCCATTTGTAACTCAAAATACAGTTAAGCATAGGATTATACCACGGATTGCAACAGTATGTTTTAAAGTACATATTCATTCCTCTCCTCATGATCTCATTGTTTCCCCTTTATTCTATGCAGTTATCTATATTAAGTTGAATCAAAGATTTTTGAAAAAGGACGACAAGGGAATTTGCACCGGTTTGTCGAATCTAAAATGTTGGCATAAGACTTTCCGCAGCAGGGACAATGGTTCTGATCACCGGGGACCTCGTGGATGACTTCGGTTTCGGGAAGATTATGATTTTACGCCCTTACCCTTTATGCCCCGGTTTCCCACCTCGACGATTGGAGATTGAAGCCGGGACGGTCTGAACGGGCGTATCCTGCTCCTGTTGTTCAAGCGAGTGGGCCTAATTTGTCCTCCCGCTGTTTCCTTGATTGATTGCGCGGAGACGCTCGTTATCAGCACTACAACGTAGTCTTTAATTAATCATAATCATTCAGGCTGTGCTTTTATGTCGCTTTTTACTGTGTGAGTGGAACGCCTTGGTGTTGAATTATTGGCAATACGCAACATCCCATACCGGCTCTTTTGATGACGGACGGGTCTTGTGTTGAGTTCTTTCCGTCCGGTTGGTAATAATATCATCATCTAATAACAATTCGGAGGTTACAATGTTCTTTTTAACGATTCTTATTATTTTACTCGCAACAAAACTAGCGGGCGATCTCTGCGTCCGCTTAGGACAGCCTGCTGTGGTTGGAAAATTGATCATTGGTGTCATAATCGGACCTGCCATGTTAGGCTGGGTAGAAGACTCAAAAATCATTGACGAACTGAGTGAAATTGGTGTTCTGCTGCTGATGTTTATCGCTGGCCTAGAAACAGATTTTGATGAGTTAAAGCGTTCATTCAAATCTTCAACGGCTGTTGCCTTAGGTGGGATTATCCTTCCCTTTTTTGGAGGTTACTTGCTTGGTACGGCCATCGGGATGGAGACCTCGCATGCCATCTTTCTTGGCTTGCTACTGTCTGCAACATCGGTGAGTATATCGGTTCAATCCTTAAAGGAACTCAACATGCTCAAGAGTCGGGAGTCCACCACAATTTTAGGTGCAGCCATAATAGATGACGTAATTGTAGTGATCCTACTTGCCTTTGTAATGAGTATCTTTGGCGGAGAGGGAGTCAATTTAGCTTTTGTAATCGGGAAAAAATTCATTTTCTTTGTCATTGCGGGCTTCATGATCTGGAGAGGTGCAAAATGGATAATGAAATGGCTAGCCCCACTTCGTGTTTTCGAGTCCGTTATCAGTGCTGGGTTAATCGTCTGTTTTTTCCTAGCATTTGTAGCGGAAGAGTTCGGTGTTGCAGGCATTATCGGTGCTTTTGTAGCTGGATTAGCTGTATCACAAACAACCTATAAAGAGGAGGTGGAACATAAGTTAGAGCCAATCGCATATGCCATATTCGTACCCATCTTTTTTGTAAGTGTTGGTTTCTCCGTGTCTTTCCAAGGATTATGGGATCAATTGGGGTTAATCGTCATAATAACCATCGTAGCTATTTTAACGAAATTAACAGGGTCAGGTATTGGGGCAAAGCTCACGGGGTTTTCGAATCGCTCCGCACTTGGGATTGGATCAGGGATGGTGTCACGAGGAGAAGTAGCATTAATTATTGCGACTATCGGTCTTGAAAGCGGACTGTTGCTGCAGAAATACTTTACTGTACTGGTCATTGTGGTCATTCTGACAACATTGGTGACACCGTTCTTGCTTAAATTAATATTACATGAGGATAATACAGTTCAAGACAGCTAAGAGATTGAACGACTTTATTTTAGAATGGTCCGTCAATGACTGTAAATGTGGCTTAAAGTAAAGAGCGGGACAGCGGCGGAATTACAAACGTTAATCAAACCAATCTCTAGCTCGGTTCTCCCATTGCCGGTATCGTAAGCGATGGTCAGCATTCGATCCGCTTGGCGTTTGAAGGCCTCCTGCCCGGCGTTCCATATCAGTATTGCCAGTATCACAACTTGAAAGATAATAATGCCAGGGAAAAGAGAACCGGGAGCAAGTTATTTACCCGACGAGCGCAACCGGTCCCAGGAATGCTTTCGACATGTGTTTACCCCAAAAATAAAATGAGTTACCTGTTAGAGCAAGTAATCCGTCTACTTCGCGGCCCAAATCATCCCTCGTCTTATCATCTCGAAAATTTGGGGTATCATTACCTCTTTCGGTGAGTGTCCCAATGCATTGGCGTACACCCGGCCTTTGCCGTATTGTTTGATCCACACCGTTGGCATTACGACCGGTCTCCATACTTCAGGCGGAGATTTTTCAAAATATGTGGTGGCCAGAACTTCGTTGGCCGGATCGACAAGCATATAATACTGCTCTGATGTGACGGTAAAGTCCGGAATGCCCTTCACGAGAGGGTGATTCGGATCCGTGATGTGCACCCGGTAAGTAACGTTCTCCTTGGGATGCCAAACAAACTGCCCGCCGATCATCAGCTGATATCTGATTTCGCCGTGAAAAGCATCGACCAGGCCCCCATGAAGCCCTGCAACTCCAGTCCCGCTTTCCACCGCGGACAGTAATGAATTCAACTGCTTCTCTGTGAGGGTTCCGAGGGTCCATACCGGAACAATCAGATCGACTTGTTTCATTTTTTCACGATCCAGAAAAACATCCAAGGTATCGGAAATCTCCACATCGAAGTTTTCTTCCCTCAAGATGCCTGCAAGAATGCCGGAGATCTCTTTGGGAAAATGGCCTTCCCATCCTCCTTGGACAATTAACGCCTTCTTCTTCTCTGGTTCTATATCGTTCGTCTTATGGGAAAACCGTAATGTGAATGCTCTTTTCATGCGCTCCCTCCTCTCCTCAAAAGTAACCGGCCGTCAAAGCATTATATGCATCATCGTAACTGTGAATACCCTCGCCGATCCAAACGGTAATGCCTCACACAAGATCTCACACGAAAATGGATTCATCAGAAACACGATTAATTATGTATACGACGCACCACTTACAAACGCCATCGCTTTTCGACCTTCACCAAAGGACTGAATGAGCTGTCACAGTGGCTTTGTGAGCATGACTGCAAGGATGTCTGCATGGAATCGACCTTGAGATACTGGAAGTGTTCAATGTGCTGGAAACTTCCTGCAACATCACGCTGGCCCATCCGAAATGCGTAAGGCCAGCAGCGGAAAAAGACAGATAAGAAAGAGGCACAGTGGATTGCCGACTTGTTCAAGCATGACCTTGCCGCGGGAAGCTTTATGCCTCCCTTGCCGATCCGGCAGCTCCGCGGCCTGATGCGCTACCGAGTCCTACTCAGATGAAATCAACCTGATCTTGACTAATAGTCAAAAGTGAAAAGCATCCCGAAATCCGAAACCGCTACTTGCAACTCAAAAGCGTCGAGGTCACAAACGCGCCATTATTGCCATTGCGCGGCTGCGACCTGATCCCTTTCACAACATTAGCATAATTTACCATTCAGTTGTCCTTGCACGGCTTATCCCTTAACGACGCCGGAAATCAAGAACGGTACGACCGCCACATGGTATATCGGTGACGATCGTATTGAAGAATTAGCGAATCGATTTTGTTCGATGAATCCCGGCTGGTCCGCTGAAGAGATCGTCCCGTACCGATCTCATTTCATCGGGATTTGGGGAAGAATCCGGCCGTCGATTCTTTCGAAAATGTCTTCCAAATCTGGCCCAGTGATTGTTATACCGTGATTTTTTAATCCGATAATCGTTCTTGAAGGCTCCTCCTGTTCATCGATCAATTTGGCTACCGCTTGAGCAAGTTGAATCGTACCGCAAGGATAATTTATTTCCGTTGCCTTCACTCCATCAACCCAGGCGTGAATATGAACGATGGCGCCGATCTCCGGATGTGCGGAATAAATCAACCAATGTTCGATCGCATCGACGGATGCCCGGTTGGGCGAAACGTTTGGAGGTACGCTTATTTGCATCGATTTGGATGACGGGTCGTACCCTTTGACAAAAAGTATGTCTTTGCCGATTGTTTTCATATCCGCCTTATTGCAACCGGCGGCGCTCATCCAAAACGCGTGTCGATCTTTCCGGCTGCTGAGATTTCCATAGCTTAACCCTCCGATGCCGTAAAGCCTCTTTACATGTTTCATATCCCGATCGCTTAAATAGTCTTGAATCGGAAAAGGAGCCGGCAGCAAATTCAGTTGATCCAGCTGTTGCCCGGCTACTCTCAGCTTTCTAGTAATTCCGTCGCCATCCCATAATTCCTCGGGCAAATCATTGTGAAACTCGTTATCTATCACGAGTTGGGAAGAAGCGAGCGGTGCAAGTCTTTCATATAGCGTTTGGAAGAACGAACTTTCGTCATTCGGTTGAAAAGCGATTTTGTAACAACCCTGCTCGGGAGTTATACAATATACGTCGGTGTCATCTTCGCAGCGGCATATGTATATAAGATGGTTGGACAACGAGCGGATCAGATAAGGATATGCCGACTTCAGAACCGGTTCCTCATTCGAATGTACAGCTTCCAAAATGGAAACGACAAAAGTGGACTGAGCTTTCCTGCGAAACGGTCTTGGATTTTCCGGTTGGATGAAATTGAAAACGACCCGAATATTATCCGTTGTATCCTCCACATACCGATAACCTTCCGATTTAAATGTTTCTGTTATTCCCTCTGCAAACCGAGATTGAAGACGGCTTGCGCCTGTTCCCGAAAGTGTAAAAATCTCCATTATCCATTCCTCCTATTTAATATCCACGTCTTTTGGGGCAAGCTAAAGTTCGAAAATCGCTTTGATGCAGGATGCCCTGCCTTTATTGGCAACAATCGCGAATGCGTCTTTATACTTCTCGAGGGGAAAACGATGAGTAATCAAGGGGGTGAGATCAACCTTTCCCAATCTCATCAATTCGATGGCAATTTCTAATGTCCTCATCCTTTTTCCCTTGTAATCCTCTGCGCCGTAGGCGAAGCTTCCTTTCACATCCAACTCTTTCAGCCAGACCATCGTCCAATCGATTCGGTCCAATATGCCTGCAAGACCGAGAAGCACAACTTTTCCGCCGTTTCGGGCGAAACGGAGGGCATCGTGGATGCTCCGCCTGTTTCCGACACATTTTTTTGATATACCCGCTCCTGAAGAACTCATATTTATCAGTTGGTTTCAAGGCGGGGAAGTATTCCGCAGCGGGTGTGCGTACCAACGAGGACTCGGGAAAATTTTTTACTTCCGGCCTGGAGACCAGGAGTATCCTACATACTATAACCAAAATGTATTGCGGGTAATAGCAAACGGGGTTCGCTGGGCTGCAAGCCCTCACGGCGCGGCACCGGTGTTCGGAAATACGGCTCCTCTGGAGAACATAATCAGGGAAGAACCTCCCCCGCCCATTCAACACGTTAACCAATAAAAACGGCATGCCCTTTTCCAAGTACGGAACTGCTGCCGGGTCAAACTTTCAGACAGACAACCATATATAAGTTTTCCGCTGTGCAAGCGTAACGTTGAAGGCACACGAATGCCAACGCAGTGATGCGACGGTTCCGCGAAAGCGGGATCGTCGCTTCCGCATTCGGCCATATTCAACAATCCAATGCATCGCCAGTTTTTCCGCTCATTTATCAAAGAACATCATCACTGAGCTTTTTCTCGTTTTTTCAAATTTGTTCTCCCTAACAATATAACCCCAACTACAATAACGAAACTCAGCCCCCACTGCAACCATGGATTTGCTGCAAAAAATTCCTCTATAAGCGGCTCATCGACAATCATCTTCGATGCAGTCCAAGCCAATACACCCGAACCGATGTAAACAATAATCGGGAAACGATCAACCCACTTTATTATGAGGGTACTTCCCCAAATAATGATCGGGACACTGATCAGTAATCCTAATACTACCAAGACAAAGTTACCGTGCGCTGCCCCCGCAACGGCAAGTACATTATCCATTCCCATAACCGTATCTGCAATGACAATTGTTTTTATTGCAGACCACAAATTTCCAGCTGATTTTACATCGTGTTTCTTCTCTTCCACAAGAAGTTTATAGGCGATCCAAATCAGAAGCACTCCGCCAATCAGGAGGAGGCCAGGAATTTTCAGCAACCAGACGGCAATCAAAGTTAGCGCCGAACGAATCGCTATGGCCCCGAAAGTTCCCCAAAAAATAACTTTCTTCTGTTGGTCTTTGGGCAGATTCCTTGCAGACAGGCCGATGACAATCGCATTATCGCCAGCTAGTACCAAATCAATAATAACAATCGCTAATAATGCCGTCCAAAATTCTGCAGTAAAGAGATCCATTTTTTCGCCGCCTTCTTTTGATTTAATAACTTTCCTCCTCTGCTCGCATTAATGTTTGCCAATAACACCAATCTTATTCAGTATGCCTGACAATACGATGCCGATAGTGGATTTGATCCCGACTCAGCGGGAGTTAGTATCCCTCTTAACGTATATTTCGCCGAACATTTGGAAAAAATTTAAAAGCGATGGTTGAGATGGGCGATTGAAGCGAACGGGCATTCGCTTCGATAATGCCCGCCCGAATCGGAAAACGAAATTGTTAACCACATGAAGGTGAGAAAATAAATGCCAAATAACATTTCTGTATTTCAAGTTTGCTCCATACTTTTGCTTTCGGTCGGCATTCTCAATCATGTGATCTTAATTCCCGTATTGTTGGACGCAGCGGGAAGAGACGCTGTAGTCGCCGTGGGGATGGTATTGGCATTGCTTCCTGTTTGGGCAGCGTGCCTAACCTATATCATGAAACACAAGGATCAACAGCCGTTTCGCGATTGGCTGCAGCGCCATTTCGGCAAAGGCTTGTCTGTTATTATCCTTGCAGCAGTCAGCGTCTATATATGGCTGCAAGGTTTCGTTTCCTTCTTTGATATCATTGTATGGGCCCATTCGACCTATATGCCGCATACACCCAGATTTGCGCTTGCTCTTCTCGCATTGGCATGCTGTCTCTTTCTAGCAACCGGGGGTCTTCGTTCCATAGCGATTGTTTCGGGTATTTTGCTGCCATTTGTGGTGTTACTCGGATTTTTTGTTGCGGCCTTCAACTTCAAGCATAAAGACTACAGTCTTGTTCTCCCCCTCCTTGCCGACGGATTCGCTCCCGTTTGGCGGGGCAGCCTGTTTGCGGCGAGCGCACTTTTTGAGCTTGTGCTGCTTCTTTTTTTGCAGCATCGCCTGACTCACCGGCCTTCATTCGCCGACGTGTTGCTCATGATTTTCTTGCTTGCCGGACTGACAATAGGCCCTTTAATGGGAGCAATTTCGATTTTTGGGATAGAGGAAGCTGTTTTGCAGAGATACCCGGCATTCGAACAATGGCGTGTTCTCGAACTAGGGAAGTACATAGAGCATTTGGATGTTTTTGCAATCTATCAGTGGATATCCGGAGTGTTCGTTCGTCTTTCACTATCCCTCTTTATTATGGCGGATGTGTGGAATGCAAAAAACAGAAGGCCGTTTCTGCTGCTTGCGGCCGGAACTATGCTCTTAGCATCAATAGCGCCCATAAGCGACGTGCGGTTTTTGCAGTTTCTAAAAACGGTGTATTTCCCGTTTACTTTCCTCCTCGTGATCGGACTCACCTTCCTGTTCGCTGGAAAAACATGGATTTCAAGATGGGGGATGAAAGGACAAACATGAAGAATTGTTTGACGCAATGGTTCCAAAAGCGCTCTTCTCCATCTGCTTCGTTGCCTGCGGAACAGCGGATCGGATATTCCAATGATGCCTGCACAAATAATGACTCAGGCTTGACAGAACAGGAGATCATCGGTTTATTTCGGCATTCCGCCGATGTGAAGCATTTTTATTGCCAGAGTCAAAGCCAGAATCCGAAGTCCTCTGTATTGCTACTTTATTGCGAGGGGTTGACGGATCAAAAGGAATGGAAAGACATTGTTCTGCCGCGCTTAAGGCGGCTCTTTAGAATAACAGGTTTCAATGACGAAGCCATGACCTGGAACGAAGAGTTGCCGTTGGAGAAGGTAGCGGGTAACGGATTGATGTTGAGGCGGCAAATCGTGCAGCATGTGCTGGATGGAAAACTCATTCTTTTTATGCCTGTCCAACAGCGCGTCTATACATGGGATATGGCCAAGACGCCTCAGCGAAAACCGGATGAATCCAATATCGAAACGTCGGTCAAAGGTCCTAAAGACGGTTTTGTGGAAGAGGTTGCGACCAATGTCGCTTTAATTCGGAAGCGCATGAGGACAGGCTCCTTATGTTATGAACAATTTACGGTGGGAGAGCGCACGCAAACCCGTATCGCATTGCTTTATTTGCAAGATGTCGCGAACGCGGCGCTGGTCGACAATCTCAGGACGAAATTGCAGGATATCGAATATGATGGGATATGCAGCGCCGGGCAACTGCAAGAAATGATTTCGTCTCCGAAATCCATATTTCCGGTGATGGCCTATACAGGACGGCCCGATTTCGCCGTGGCCTCGCTGCTTAGCGGTCGCTGCGCAATTCTGACGGAGGGATCGCCTGCCGCCCTGATTGCGCCGGCCGACATCTTTCTTCTGTTGAAAACCGCCGAAGATATTCATTTCCCCGCACTGACCGTTGCCGTAGCCAGAGGGCTGAGACTCGCCGGGTTATTGATAGCTCTGTTATTGCCTGCGCTGTGGACTGCCCTGCTGTCCTTTCACATTGAACAAATACCCGTGTTGCTGTTGGCTACCATTTCGATTCAGCGGGTGGGCCTTCCATTCTCTGTTGCTCAAGAAATGTTTTTAACGCTGATTTTCCTGGAAGCTTTTCGCGAGGCGGGAGCGCGGTTGCCTGCTTCGTTAGGACAAACGATGACTGTCGTAGGAGGATTGATTATTGGCGACGCCGCGATCCGGGCAGGGTTTATGTCGCCCAGTGTTCTGGTTATCGGCGCGATTACCCATGTGTTCGGCTCTATGGTGCCGAATCATTCGTTGAATGCTACGGTCAGTATATTGCGATTTGGCCTTTTCTTTGTTTCTGCCGCCTTCGGAATATACGGTTTCTTGTGCGGAGTGGTATTGCTGTTATCTTACCTTTCCACCGTGCAGTCTTTCGGATTGCCTTATTTATCTCCGTTGTCGCCGCTGGACAGAGCGGACTTGCCTCACGCCCTGTTCAAGCTTCCATGGGCTTGGCAGCGGAAGCGTCCGAACACCGTGAATACGCAAGATTCAACCAGGAAGGGCGGGGAGGGCTTGCCATGAAGACGATTTTATGCTTTATTGCTGGAGCGAGCTTGCTTCTGACGACAGGATGCTGGGGGATATTGGAAATTCAAACGGTCCATTATGTTACGGCTGTTGGAGCCGACTACAAGAATGGAGAGTTTGTTCTCTATGCTCAAATGTTGGAATTTGCGGATGCAGCCAAATTGGAAGGGCAGCCAAAAACAAAAAAACCTACCGTATATGTGGGGAATGCGGCAGGGAAAAGCTTATGGGATGCGGCCAACAAACTGCAAACCACGGCTCAACAACTGTTATTTTGGGAACAGGTGTCGACGATCGTTGTTACCGAAAATGTATTGAAGGCGGACAAACTTCTGGAATTTCTGGAATTTACGAATCGCGATAAAGAAATACGGTACAATTCATGGATATTCAGCACAAAAGAAAATATTGAAGATATCTTCAAAGCCCAAACGTTTTTCAAATTTTCTTCGCTTTACACCCTGTTGCATGAACCGAAAGATCAGTATCGCCAAAGCTCCTCGATTTCCCCCGTCCGCCTGTATCAATTTATACGTTCATTAAAAGATACGGCCAGGTCAAGTTATTTGCCGTCATTGACATTAAAGACCGATAACTGGAGAGAGGACGGTAATGGCATGAAGCTATTGGAAGTTGATGGCGCGAATCTGTTCCAAACGAAACGATGGAACGGCTGGATCAGTCGAACCGATCTGACGGGCTGGCAATGGGTGAATCCAAAGACGCAAAGCTATCCCGTCGCTTTACTGTCCGACGATGATATTTCCGCCGTCATGGTGTTTGAGAAACCGCGCATCCATATTCGACCTCAGGAGAAATGGGACAAAGCCTATTTTGACATAACCATTACATTGGACGCGAGTCTTGTCGAACTGCGCGAAGAAATGACGGAAAATGAGTTGATGGAACGATATACTAAACTTTTGGAAGGTCAAATCCTCCATGCTTTTCAAGAAGGAATCCGCATCCATACCGACGTGTTGAACTTGGGGGATTCGCTGTATCGATCCAATTCACGTGCATGGCGACGTATCGCCGATAACCATGCGTTCGTGCTTCATAATGACGCAATTCGTCATTTGAAAGTTGACATTCATTTCAAAGATACGGGCGAGTACAAGTTCGTGCCGCAAAAACGCGAAGATGAGGATAGATAGCAAGAAGTCAATTTCTAACAAATGATATGGCGGCCTGCTGAACTGTATTCAAACCAAGTAGGATATAAAGACCGATGCGATTCCGAAATAAATCAGCAAGGAGAGGATGTCATTAATCGTTGTAATTAACGGACCTGAAGCTACTGCCGGATCTACATTGAATTTATATAACAGGAGTGGAATGACTGTACCGGCCAATGTCCCGATAATCAGTGTGGCCAACAAGGAGCAGCCCACAACCAGACCGAGAACGGGGTTGCCTTGCCAAACATAGGCAATGCCTGCGATTAATATGCCGCAAGTGAACCCGATAATGATCCCCACCCCAAACTCCCTGAGAATCAGGCGCAAAACCGTTTTCTTGTCCAGTTCGCGTGTGATTAATCCCCGTACTACGACAGCCAGGGACTGGGTTCCGGTATTTCCGGTCATCCCCGCGATCATGGGCATAAAAAACGCCAGTGCAACGACTTTGGTCAGTGTTTCTTCAAATCCGCTGATGATGCTTCCGGAAAGCAGCCCGATGATTAACAGCAAAATCAACCATGGCAGACGTCGAAAAGCAGCCGTCCAGGCTTTCGTATCGAAATCGATCGCTTTGCCCGCCGCGGACAATTTCTCGATGTCTTCATTGGCCTCGGATATGACGACATCGACGATATCATCGACAGTGATGATGCCGACCAATACGTTGTCATGCTCGACAACGGGCACCGCCAGAAAATCGTACCGCTCTATCACCCGGGCGACTTCTTCCTGGTCCATAGTCGCGGGTACGGAAATAACCCGCGAATACATGAGATCCGCCACTTTTTCATCAGAGCGCGCAAGAATCAGATCCCGGTAGGAGATGACACCGACCAGACGTTTTTGATCATCGATGACATAAAGATAGTTGATCGTTTCCGCAATCTCTGCAAAAGATCTCAGCTTGTCGACAACATCTTGAACCGTATAATGGAAGGGGATCCAGACATAACGATTGGTCATGATTCTTCCCGCGGTTTCCGGCGGGTACTTCATTAAATTTTGAACGGCCTGCGATTCCTCTTGCTTCATGCGGGACAAAAAATTCTCGATATTGTCAGCACCCAACTCATGCAGCAAATTGGCCAAATCATCATTATCCATCAGATCCATGACCTTGGAAGAGTTTTCCACGCCCAACTGATGCAGGATATCGATCTGATCCTTCGTCCCGAGCTCAGAGGTCAAATAAGCCAGTTGTTCTATGGTTAAAAAGAGCAGGAATTTGTAACGATGTTTCCGGGGCAAATCCTTGTAAAGCTTGGCGATATCATAAGGGTGAAGCTCATCCAAAATGGCTTGAATTTCTTTGCGATTGGTTTCTTTGATGAACTTGATGATTTTTAAATTCAATTGGTCGTCAGACATCGCGTATTTTCCTCTCGAATATAAGATCACCATCATTATAGCAGAGCATTTTCTTTGAACGAAGTGACATCTTAAGTGGAGCCTTCGCTTTCTTCTCAATCAGCACACAACATCTTTAGGATGTCCACCATCTCAGAAATGAGCGCGAAATTCACAGCGCAGAAAATAGTACCAAGCGTTCAAATACAAAACAATTCCGTCATCGACGCCGACAGTAGTCGATCTCGCGCTCTTCCTCGTCTCTGGGGAATCGTGACTTTGCTTTAAACGAGCGACTCAATAATATCCAAAGTAATACTTCAGAAAAAAATCGATGAGGGGGCGGATCAGCTGAAAAATGAGGGAATGGAAGCAGTCGGCGGAATCCAAATTCTCACCCGAGGGCATCCCCAT
This sequence comes from Paenibacillus chartarius, assembly GCF_042432825.1. Taxonomy (NCBI): domain Bacteria; kingdom Bacillati; phylum Bacillota; class Bacilli; order Caryophanales; family Paenibacillaceae; genus Paenibacillus; species Paenibacillus chartarius. The sequence continues at coordinate 21,872 of NZ_JBHLWN010000073.1, forward strand.
CTGTGCCAAGGAAACAAAGATGAAGCCCAACGGATACGACAAATCCAGAAACGCCAGAAGTGAAGATGCTCCCCGTCCTGCGGTTGTTCCACCGCCAAGTATGGACGCACATACCATTCGTGATACTCTCGACTCCGTCCGGAAACAATGGCGATAAATCCGGATCGCGTTACCTTATAGAAAGACTCCACCAGCTTGCGAATCGATCGTTCTCCGCCGATTGCTCCATATAACGTACCAACTTCGCGGTGTTCCTTGCATACCCTCCTGATCGTTTTCATAACCAACATCCGATTTGAGCCATGCTCTTTCGGTTGTTTATTCGGGATAGTCATTGCCAAGATGCTTTAACGCGTCTCAAAAAACGAAGGATTCGGCAGACAGTTGACTATCATGTCCGACGCTGAAAGAAACATCGCATCCCATTATATGGAATGCGATGTTCGTAGTAAATTCGGGTTCTACGGGTTAAATCTGATTCCGTTCGGAACGTTTTCGGTGATCCGTTCCAGAAACGGATCACCGTTTACGTGAGTTATCGACTTTTTACCAGCAGTTCCATCGCTTCCTTCACCAATCTCGTCGTATCCCTGCCGGCTTCTTTCTCTTCCAAAATGCACTTTTCCAAATTGACGGCCACAATATAAGCAATCGCCCGATCTGCGGCGCTGCGAATGGCGGATATCTGACCGACAACGTCTTTACAGTGCTGCTCTTCTTCCATCATTTTCAAAACGCCTCGGATTTGCCCCTCGATGCGTCTCAATCTTTTTTTTACATCGTCATCGTAGGTCATCGCATTCAATCCCCCTTGACTGAAATCGGCTCACAATCTGTCCTGCCCCAATTATATACCCCGCACCGTATGTTTTCAAATTTAGAATCCTTACTGATCGGAACCGCTCCAGTCGGAATGGATGGATGCTCATCTCTGTTAATTGGAATGATGGTGCACGGCGCAGCGATTCGGACCGATTTCGAGATCGATCGCCTTTTCGGGATCGACCTGAAGCTCGCCGCGGTTGATCGCAATGATCTCTTCAAAATTCGGCGGCTTCTCGCTGGTAACGGCACCTGCGACATATTCGGTAAAGACTTCGCGATTCTGTGTCCGCATGATTTCGTTATCATTTCGGATGTCCCCGAGCGTTGCGCCGACAATGCCCCGCTCGTTCATTTCCCGAATGTCGGCGTAATGCGCGGGAAGAACTAGCACATCATCGGCGAGATCGTTCAGCTTGCCAAACACCGTGTCGTACAGGTCCTGTGCCCATTCCTTCGCTTTTCCGCCCAAATCCGGCCGTCCGAGTCCACCGACAAAGATCGTGTCCCCCGAAAGCAGATAGTTTCCGTTGACCAGAAACGAGGTGGAACCCGGCGTATGCCCCGGAGTCGGAATGGCGAGCACATCGACCTGCACATTGCCAAAACGGATTTCCCGGTGATGTTCGAGCGGTTCGTATGCCAAATCCGTTCCTTTAGCCTCGCTGGACGAAATGTAATACGTCGCGCCTGTCGCCTGCGCCAGTCTCGGTCCTCCGGAAATATGGTCCGCATGCAAATGCGAATCCACCACATGCTCGATGGAAAAGCTCTGCTGTCTGGACATCTCCTGGTAAACGTCGATGTTGAGGTTCGGATCGACAATCATCGCTTTACCGTCGGATACGATGACGTAAGACAGACATCCTTTCGACAGCCGGTTAATCTGGATCAGTTGCATCCTGTTTTCTTCCGCAACGGCAGTCGGATGGTAAAACTGGCTCCAGGCCAGCATGGCTTCCTGCAGGGAATAGCCGCGATATCCCCGTTCCTTCAATAGGTCGACAATGAATTCCGACGATCCGCCCTTGGCGCAAACCACAACAATGTCCCGATCCCGGGGCAAATCTTTGAAGTGGTTTTCGTCTTCTTCAAGAAAATGAAAATACGGAACGTTGATCGACGTCGCCTGTTTCCCTTCGATCTTCCATTCCCGGTAATCTTCTTCATTCCGGACATCCAGAATGAACACGCCTTTGCCATCATTCATTTTTTCGTTCAATTGTTCAACCGTTATCCGTTGTACTTTGGACATCGTATTCTTCCTCCTTGCTGGTTAAAATTCCATGTAACTTGCGTGTCATAGATCGTCTTCTTCCAGAGGCCCGTTCCACTCCGACATCCCGGGAATGACGTTGATGACCTTGAATCCTTTCTTCGCAAGCATTTGACAAGCCATATCGCTCCTGTTGCCGGTACGACAAACGACCCAATATTCTCCGTTCAAGTCGAGTTCTGTCATCCGCCGCTCCAACTCGCCAAGCGGGATGGAGACCGCTCCTGGAATCCGACCGAAAGCAAACTCTGCCGGTTCGCGGACATCCAGTATGTTCGGTTTTTTACCGGCTTCCTGCCGTATCTGCAGCTCTTCATTGAAGGCGGTATGCGGAAATTTCGTGTCCATATTCGTTTCAGTCGCATCCACTTTGCGGATGAAATGGCGGAACAAACCGGCTTCTTCTTTCAGTCCGATGTACTGATGCCCGATTCGTTTCGCCCATCCTTTCAGATCAGCCACAGAGCCTTGATCCGTCGCACGAACTTCCAATACTCCTCCTGTTTCCATTTCGTCCATCGTTTTTTTTGTGCGAACGACCGGCATGGGACATGCCAAACCAACGCATTCCAAAATGCGATCAACCTTAACTGTAGACATAAATACAACATCCTCCCGTATTTTCATTGCTAATTTGGTTACTTTCCGTATTGCCTCTTTCCCCGTCCACGCCGACATGCCTCCGGCCATATTCACACCCTTCGGCAAACCAGAACCGTGTCTTTGCCGGGGTCTCTAGCTCATGGAGCCGTGCCGGAAGCTGCCCCAAGGAAATATGCTTGGCTTCCGGAATGCGGCCGGCCATTCGTCCGGTTCGCTGACATCGACAATATCGATGGGTTCCCCTCGCTTCAGGCGTTCTGCAATTTCATGCGGCAATTGCTTCCGGTATCGCAGCATCTTGTCATCACCTCCTCAAGTCAACAATTCCATCCAGATTTTCACAACGGTAGCGCCAATCAAACCGGCCAATACCCATTGCAGCGCCTTGGCGTTTAATTTCTTGCTGATTTTCGCGCCGATCGGCGCGGCGATCGTACTTGCGATCACCATGACAATGGAAGGAACCAGCAGCATATGCCCCCCCATCAATTTGCCCGCCGTCGAACCGATGGAGGAAATAAAGGTAATGGCAAGCGCGATGCGATGGCCACACGTGTCGGAATCTTTAAGATAACCAGCATGACCGGCACGGTAATAAAAGCCCCCGCCGCTCCGACGATTCCGGACGCGATCCCGATTATCGCGGCAAAGACGGCTGCCAGCGGTTTGTTGAATTCGAGCATGGTAAAGTCCATGTCTTCATTCCCTTTTTTGGGAAGAAATATCATGATAGAGGCAAGGAGCGCCAAAACCGCATAAGTCAGGTTAATGGCCGAATCCGGCAAAAATTTGGAACCGTAACCGCCGACGAAACTGCCGGCTACGATGGCAAAACCCATAATAGCCACAAGCGTATTGTTGATGTAGCCGCCTTTGCGGAAGGCAAACATGCCCGACAGCGTGGCGAAAAACACCTGAATCGCGCTGACGGCGCTTACCTCCTGCGCCGTAAAAGCGGTGAACCCAAGCGCGGGAGGAATGTAAAGCAGCATGGGATACTTGATAATCGAACCTCCGATACCGACCATGCCCGAAATCAGGGAACCGGCAAATCCGATAGCCAGCAGCATAACGAACCATCCAACATCCATGACAATCTCCTTTCAGTTTTGTACACTTTTGCGGCCAATATACCCACAGGGGTATATTTAGGGCTTGCTGAACGAAACATTACAGAGCAAATCGTCTGTAGGCGTTGCGATTCAGCAGCATGTTGAAGATAAAGACAAAAAGAAGCCGCAAGCGGCGCTCCAGGTTCATCACGAGGAACTGCAGGGCGATGACGGTCCCGCTCGTTTGCTCGAGTCGTGCCCGGATTCGATTCAATCCATATTTTCGTTTTCCTTCGCCAAACTTGCCCTCGATCGCATTGCGCTCGCCTGCATCCTGTTTAGCGATTCGTTTGATCTCGGCCGTGTCCACTTGTTTTGAAGGTCGGCCGAGCGGAGGTCCGCTGAGTCGAATTCCACGTTCCTTGCAGTACGCCCGGTTCTCCCGGTTTCGGTAGATTTGATCGGCCATCACTTCTTTCGGGTACACGCCGAACCGAGCTTTGTACGTCTCTACCGATTCGATCAAGGTGACGCCTTCGTTGAAGTTGTCCCATTGCCGGCGCTCTAAGAAGGCGAAACCCTGTACCATGCTGACGGACACTTTCGCCCCGAATTCGACTTTCGCTTTTGCTTTCCCGCGAACGATCGGACGAATATGCGGTTGATGAATGCTGACGATGCGATCCTCCACATGATGGACTTGCTTCGTATACATCAGTCGTTGCTGTCGATACAACTCCTGAATGACAAGCAGTTGCTTGTATTGCCGTCTGCTGAGCGCCGCAAGCGGCGTGATCGTCACCAGTTCTTCAATGATGCGAAGGTCTCGCTTGATAAAGGCAAGCTGTTTGCCGATTCCCCGACGGAGCGCCCGGTAGCCGATTCGGCGTTGCTTAGCGAGAGACAGGTACGCACGGCGCGCCTTTTCTCGATACGTGCGCGGTTTCGGACGTTGTCCCACAAGCGGCTCATGTAACGTGTCGATGATCGTCTCGAGCTTCTCGCGAGCTTCGTTCAAAAGCGCGATGTCCGTTGGATACGCGATGTCTGCGGGGGCACAGGTCGCATCAAGGAGCAGCGTCCCTTGGTTCGGGTCCGGCTCCGATCGCTTGCGCTTACCACCCCGAGCGACAGGAGAAGAGGGCTTCGCATCGTCGTCATCATCCCGTCGTTCTTCCGCTTTCGCTGCTTCTACAGCGATCCATTCGTTCACTTCCGTGATCACCTTCTCGCCAAGGCGCTTACGGAAATGAGTCATGAGTGAATGATGAAATGGCGGCCGATCCTGATAACCCGCCAAGCCGAGGAAGTATTGAAGATATGGATTCTCGACGATCGTCTCGACCGTCTCTCGATCGGACTGTTGCAGTCTTTCCTGAATGATCAGAGCTCCGAGCGCCATCCGAATCGAGACCGCCTTTTGACCGCGGAACGATTTCTTGAAGGACTTTGCATATTTGTGATCCACCCGCGCCCACGGGATCATCTGCGCGAGCTTGATCCAACGATTGTCCGGATTCAGACGGCCGCCGAAAGGCAAGAAAAACTCGCTCGGCAGCAACAACTGGTTTTCCTCATGGGCGTACGGCTGGTACATGTTCGTCATCCTCCATGTGCACGGTTTTTCATCGTATTTCAACGATTTCCTTGCATATGAATTCGACGAAAAGTGCCTCAAACCCTTGTCGTTACTGGATTTTTTATCGTTCAGCAAGCCCTATTTAGATCCAAAAAAAAGAAGACTTTCACATATGTAATACCCGGGGCAACGCTTCTTCGGATACCGTGTCGCAAAGGAAGGGAGGTTCATCCATAGCACGCCGGTTCCAGCCTTTTGCTTCTTGTTCTCGACGTTTTTTCTTCCATTCCATGACCGCCTTGCGATGAGCAACGATTGTCGGGTGCATTTTCGCATTCTCGTCAGGTATCCTGATTTGCGTTGCAACAGAGAGAACGACATCCCTCTCTTCCTCACTCAGAAATGCAAGCGTTTCTTTTTCAAACTGTGGTGTATACTCCGTTCCGGTTCTTACGCCCGTTTTTTTGGCGGGCTTACTGCTCATAGGGAGAGGAGTTTTTACAACAGGCTTGCCCACGCGAAGCTTGGCCCAATATCCGGCTGGCGGTGAAGGAATATCAAGGGATTTGCAGACCTTGTGTATCGTAACATCCGAGACTTTATACCTCTTCGCCACTTCGGTCACTGGGATCTCCCATACTTCTTTGTATAGAATTTCTCTGTCATAAATATTATAGGTTTGTCCGTATCGCTCGAATGTTTCCGGTTCTTCAAGCGTTTGCACAGCTTCGACGGCTTCATCGTTCTCTCGCCTCGGAACGGAAGGCGTCTGTTCCTCTACTGACAAACCAGGGGATTCGAGCGTGTGTGAAAAGTCTACAACGGCCGATCCAGTGTCTGCTTTACAAGGCATCTTATCATACATAATTTGATCGTTCTTTTTATGAGCGACCGGTACGGTTCTGTAAATGGAAATCATCTCATCCACCGGTTCCGGCAGTTCCAGTTTGGTTACCGGTTTGTTGAAACTGAGCTTTGTCCAATATCCGGACGGAGGAATGGGAATGCCTGCTTCTTTTATCTGCTTCATCAGATGTTGCATATGGAAGGTCATATTTTTTGGCTTCTCCGGCCACGGACATTTCCCAGATTTCATCGTATAGCTGCCTGCGTGTCATTGCAATCACCGGATTTTGGGGCACAGCAGCCTCCTCCTTGCCATCTCCAAATAAGCTTTCTGTGACGTAGGAAATTCGGACCTTCTGTTCCGACATGGCCTCTTCTTCTTCTGGCACGCTCTGTTGTCTGTCTTCTCCATTAACAGTTGCTGCCGCGGCGCTTTGTTCCGATGGCTCATTTACCGTCTGGGGTGCGATGATAGCATGAAACTGTTTTATTCCTCCAATCCCTCTTTTCGCTTAATAGAAAAACCAGATCCCGTTTCATTTCTTCGAATTGCTTAATGATCCTGAGGAACTCGAGGAAGTGCATGTCCGCCAGCATTGTTGTGGTCTTCATTTCGTGAATGGCCGCAAACGCGGAAACAATTGGGTTTCCCCACATTTTCGAACATCCGGAATGTACGTGAACGTCGAGCGCTCTATCGATCGTATCAAGGTTAATTTATTGCTTAGGGGGCCGGCACCGCGTTCCCTTTGGTACCCAGTTCACTTTTTAGGAAGAACCTCTTACTTCGCTACCGCTTCACGTCGGATCTGCTGAGGCGAATTAAAGGCGGGGTGAAAATCCCCGCTCTCCCTGGTTTTCGAATTACCATTCTAATTCATATTCACCTCTGCATTTCGTATCCCAGCAAACGAGATAATGCTTCGTATATCGATAATTCAGTTTCATGGAACCGCGACACTTCGGACATACGCATTTGGAAACAGGCCATCCCATAAGTTTAATGCCCTCAATGATGGCGTTGCCTATCTTAGCATAAAATCCTTTCATAGCTTCTCTTGGCGATTCGTTAAGCTGATTTATGCTGACTTGGTGTTCGATAACCCGTTCTTGAAAAGGATGATCTGCCGGAAACCACGCTTGATTTTGAGAAACATACAATTGAAAAATGGCTTTCACGTTAATGCTGGTTTCGCTTTTTATTCTGGCATTAAGCCCCAGAAACAAGTTCCATCGCGGATGCTGAAGCGGAACACGGAAGATGAGGGGTGCGAACGAACCTAACAACTGCTTGAGTTGCATCTCTATCGCTGCACTTCGTTCCGCATTTTTGATGTCCTGTTTACGTTTTTGCAAAGACTGCTTCCACTCGTCCCATTCCTTTTTCAATCCGGCACTCTGCTGAAGTTTATTTTCTTTTGCTTCTAGAGCTCGTTCTGTTTCTTCAATCCGCTGTCGGGTACGATTCATATCATCCTCAAGGGTCTTAAGCGTTTTTCGGTTAAAACCGAACTTGGAGGATAATTTGGCCGATTCATTTCCGTGAGCCGTCGTTACACTTTGCAGGTGAGTTCGCAACTGTTCGAGTTGCCGTTTCACGTTTTCGACTTTCAGCTTAAGTGCGTCCCAGTTGCTAATGAATTCCTCGTACCTGCTTTGTTTACTCTCTTCCCGTACCAATGCAGCTTTAAGTTGATCCAAACCTGATTGATTGTTAAGAACAAGCAATTCTGTTATTTCATGATCGGACACCCGCGCAGTTCCCCAGAATCTTGACGTGAATCCCGCGCATTCCTGTAAGGCATAATCAAGAGGGTCATCCGGTTCATCCACAGAACCAATTCGTTCCCGTGTCGGAGGGTTATCGAAGAAAAAGATTTGATGCGCGATGGAATACAACTCCATTTGATAAAACGTTCCATGGGGCAAAATCTTCTTTTCAGCGAAACCGTAACAAGCGATCTTTTGGTTTTCTAAAAGACTGACGTCTCCGACCTTGCTGGCGTAGTCTTGATGAACGAACAGTCGAAACGGTTTTGTATTCTGGTTGCTTTCAACTTTACTGGTCGTAAAATCGATTAAAATATGACCTTTATGTGTAATGTTTTTTACGGTTCCAATCACTACCGCCAAACAACTGGATGAGTTTTTCTCAACCAGCTTAACGATGTCGTCTTGAAATCCGAAAATATCGGTAAGGTTAACCGTTTTTTCGGTTTCTGTTTTTACATAAAACGCTGAAACGTTGTTCTTAAAGGTAGTAATCTCATAATCTTTGAGAAGGCTTGATAAGAAAAAATAAAATTTCTGATGAGCCGGATGGGTAAAGAATTTGGTATATGCTCGTCTGGAATATCCTAATGGGTTCCCGGATTTTCTGACCAATTTGGCGCTCGTCAATATTTTGAGAACTTTCGTTCGATCGTCAATGCTGATTCCATTCGCTTTCGCCAGCGAAATGACATTGGAGTCCGGATTTCGGAATCGGCAGCGTTCGTAATGCATCTGCAGCTTGCCTTTTCTGAAAAATGGGTGTTCATCATGAGCGACATGTTCAAGTATGGTTTGCTTTTTGTTTCTTTCAGTTTCCAATAACAAATGATTAGGAAGTTTCTCACACCCCAAACAGATGTAACGATTGGCCTGCTTTAAATGTGGATTATTATGAACCTCTCTTGCTGATATTTCCTTGTTTGTTAGCCGGTCAATCGCCCTGTTCATGCTTAAATCCGATGATTTGGAATGGGTCACGCTAAATCAGTCCTTTAATGTTTACTGCGTGTTTCGTTATTGTTGATCCACCAATTTAAACTCAAAATCTCTTCGCTTGCGCTATGTCGGCGCCGAAATCCTGCTCAATTATCTTTAATAATTTTTGAAGTTCCTCCGGTTTGCTTAGAACATCAAATATATATTTGTCAAAAGCAATTTCTATTTTCTCTACAAGTTGCCGAGGATTAATAACCATAAAACTATCTTCTAACGTTATCAGATCACCAAATAAATAAGAAAACTGCCCACCGTCTTTTATGCGGCCCTCATGAACCAGTCCATTTCTGAATTGCCTATAAAACAAGTCAGCTACCTTTTGTTCTTTGTTTTTCAGGCCGGGGAGGCCAAAATCCGGAATCTCCGAAATCAACCATCCAACATATCTTTTTCGCACTTCGTCGATATCATATTTCAGTCTAGATAGAACGTCTATTGTTGTCACACAGATCAAACCAGCGGCAAAAGCATCATGATCATCATTTAGCTTTTTTATCGGCTCAATGTAATACTGCTTGATTCTATCTCTAAACGCTTCAACCAGAGAATCCGGATGGTTAAAATCGATATCGTAGTATTTTAAGTTTGGAGAAAAGTAAATGCCGTCTTCGACCCGCATATGCTCCCGACTTCCATAATATTATTTTTAATCACAAATAAAAAAACGTCCATCAAGAAAATTCGACGGACGCATACAAATTCCTTCCAATTACTATATAAGGGCTGATAAGCAATTTGGGTAAAACCAAAGTCAGATTCTTTTGAGCAGTTCAGTTACCTCTGCAATTTCTTCGCACGATATAAACGGAACCTGTCCATAAATCAGGTTGGATTCGCCCTGTAATCTTGCCACAAGATGGCCTTTACCGAGTAACTTTTCCGCCCCTTTTTCTCCAAGTGCAATCTCAGATGTTCCCACACTTTCAACTCGAAGTATAAGACGATTACCAAGGTTGTCACGTAATTGCACAGGCAGAACATTTGCATCAGGTCGTTGTGCGGCGAAGATCAAATGGATACCGGCTGCTCTTGCTTTAACTCCCAACCGTTGAACGATAGATGAAACTGCACCTTTATAAGTCTCAACAAGCATCCATTCCGCAAATTCATCATGAATTAGGAATAGCAGCGGGAGCTTCTCTTCAGAAGATACTTTAGAATTATAATCTTTTAGGCTATTCACTTTTTGTTCGCGGAAAGCCAAATATCTTCGATCCATTTCCTCAACAAGGAACTCAAGTACACTAACCGCACGCTGTTGATCAATAATGATACCTTCTACCAAGTGCGGTAACTCTTCCAGTTGCTGATAGTCAACACCGAATTTGGGATCGATCAAGTAAATTTTCGCAAGATCCGGGGAATTCGTTATACAGATGTCTAATATCAAATTTTGCAGCAAAACTGACTTACCGCTCCCTGTAGCACCAGCTATTAATGTATGTGGAGCGTGTTGCTCTAAATCCTCAAAAGGACCTCCAAGATTCAGGTATAATATGTTACCATCAACTTCTTTGATTCCAACAATGAAACTCATATTCATTCCTGAATTGGACTGAATGTTTCGGTATTTCCAAACGTCACCAAGCGTAATCGTTTCCCGATTTGGCCGCGCAACCGAAACAACAATTTCACCAGGCTGCGCCATGATATTAATGATGTCCAGTGCATGCGTCGTCAGTAATTGGGATTTTTTCTTTTCAATATCTTCAACACGCAACTGATCGGAGCCCTTAAGTTTAATGACAACGGCATTCGGCGTCAGTCGATAATCCAATACCTTTGCTTGAAGATTGTAGCTGATTAATGCTGCTTTTAATACCGTTACAGTTTGATTTACCCATTTCGCTGTTTCTTCATTTTCGGTCTGTGTTGACAAGTGGTTCATAATCCACTCAGATAAACTTGGACTAGTCCAGGAAACATCGAAATCGTCAATGAAGCTTTCTATTGACTCCCGATTGTCAACTGATCGCTCCACTTCTGCTGTAATGTGTTCCTGTGATGCATCCTGTACCACTACTTGCACCTGATCGGTTGGAACGACGTTCTCCTCAGATGCAGTCAGACTCACTCTATTTGCAGGAAGTTGTGGATGATGAGCTTCCCACGGTCGCTGATCGCCAATTTGTTCCCGAATGTTGATGACTGATTCCCCGCGATGATAGGCTAATACAAGTTCCCTCACCAACTCACGAGAATATACTTCCTGATAGGCATGGTTTGTATTTTGAATCGGCCATTGTTCACCTTCCGCAGCAGAATCCGAGGAAGTATATAAGAAAATATGGGAGTATCCTCTTAACTCGATCGGAATTGAACCATTACGAATACCGTCACGCCATTCCTCAATTACTAATTCGGCGTTCTGTGTAAATTCCAGACCATCGTTCAACATATCGCCTAAGCGGGATAGCCACAGATCTCTGTCCAACCTTCCGGGGTTCCCAAATATTGCTTTCTCCATCCGGACCATTGTATCACGAAGTTGTTTTTGCGAGTTCTTCTTGGCTTCCGCAGCGCCAATTGTTTCCACATATTTTGCCTCGGTAAGTAGCACTTGCAGGTAGGGTTGGCCATCTCTTACTTTCGGACATAACGCCATAATGTCAGCGATTTGTTCTTCTTTTTGCCCTAACCAAGAAGCATAGTCATCTAAGAAAAACCATCCGATTGAAGATGAATTCATCTCGGAAAGAAGCAATAGCTTACTTAAAACAACACCGATCAATTCTCCAGCAAATACACCTCGTTTAGCAGCACGTAATACAATATCCCCGGAAATGCCATTGGCTTCGTCAATAAACTTTTCTGTCAGCTGAAATAATGATTCGTCATCTAATCCCAAGTTCAATGACTCTAATCTTCTCTTCACGAGAACCTGAAGCAAGTTCAGTTTAGATCGAGAGGAGACAATAAGATTCGGCCCTTGGGTCCGGCTATGCTGATACTTTATAACCTTTACTCCTTGGTTTTTCAGTTGCCTCCGTTCAAGTAAATCGTCATAATTGACAACCCATTCGGCTAATGAATGAGCTTCGTCAAAAATGCCGCGAACATACTCATTTTGAAACGTCATTTGTCTCGCAGGTAAATATAGCACATCTTCTTTGGGCTCCGCACTATTGATCATCGAGTACACGGTAGCCAAATAAGTCACGCCTACTGCAGGTTGACTTGGACAAGTCAAATAAACGGTAGACTTCAAATCGTCTTTTGCTGAAGGACGCCTTCTTGCCCATCGAGGCGGGTAATGCTCCAGTAAATTAGGGGAGTTCACATTTTGCTCCTGCTCCCACACCAACTTTGCCTGTCGAGAGATGACATCTTGTAAAAACACTATATCCGCCGGCTTTCCGTCCGTCGTATCCGAAAGAGGTGCCGCATCAGCCATGACTTCAATCCGAAGCCTTGCCATGAAATCACGTGAAACTTCGCTGGCTACAAACGTATCTGGGCCAATCTCGTCACCTTCAATCATTTTCATGTATAAATTGTTCAGCTTCTCTGCATCACGATGCCGTAAAATAACTTGACAACGAACTTCATCTTCACGATCATGTAAAGAAGTTAATGCCCCTACAATCGTTTCAGGCAGCCGGGTCGAATCACTATTGAACAATACGATACTTAAGTTGGTTCGTTCATGAGGCTGCAGATCCAAGTACCTTTTTACAATGGATAACACTTTGGCGCTTGCGTCACGCGGATCTTCATTTGTCTCCTGACCTTCATCTTCCCTTACCGGATACTCCATCAAGCTGTATTCGTTGACAGTATCAGAAACGGTTAATAAATGCGCTTGTTGCCCCTCAAACCCAACCGCAACCTCTGGATAGTATGGATGGTTAAGTTCGGTTCGCAAATCAGAGAAAAACAATTTCGAATCGCCGAAATCCACTTCATGGGAGGTAAGGATATGATTTATGAGTCCGCTTACTTGCCGTGCCTTAATAGCCTTTGCTGCCAATCGCATCGGATGCCAGGGGGCAATAATAGAAGTTGGCTTCTTGCCAGCTACTTGAATATTCCCAACTTTCATCAAAGGATGCCACAATTCAATCCGGTTAACATCTCCTTGAGCATGAAGTTGCAAACTACGGAGCAACTGATCATAGGCATGGCACTGATCTAACAACAAATCTGCTGAAATGCCTTCATTTTTCCAATCAATAATCGCTTTGGAATAAAGAGCGGAGAAAGCGTCCCATTTTGTTTCAATATCTTCAAACCCTTTGGGAGTAACCCTTCCCTCAGACAAAGCTTTCTTAAGATTTTTCTTAAAAAGTTTACTTATATCTTCAGACTTGCCATACGAACCAACCAATGATCCACGATCTTGGCCATAAACTGCTTGCAAAGTCCCCACGTCATGGAGTGAAATGTTTTGAATCTTGCCTTTTTTGCTAATGGGGTTTTTGCCGACATTCGTGTAAGAAAAACTATGTGCAGCTAAACGTTTCAAATCGTCATATAGCTCCATTCCGATCGCAGCAGATTTCCCCTGCCAAACGACGCGAACCGCGTTTTTTTGTCGGTTACCGGACAAATCAACGTACTGGAGTTCAACATCAAAGCCAATTTGCAATGCACTCCTGGAGGTCGAAGTATTTTTCCTAGGGTCAGTTTTGTCGGCAACTAACTCATCATATTTAAACAATCGATGAGTTTCCCATTGGACATATCGATTTGTTAATTTTTCAATTCCTCGGTAAGCGGTGCAAAAGTACATGGCGACATCTTCATTTAATTCGAGCCACTTTTTTTTGCTGCTTCCTCTTGTAGTTCTAATCACTAAGGACTTGCTCCCACTTGCATTCCCGGACTGCTCAAATAATCGTTCGATAGCCTCTAGTAAACCCACAAAAAAATCATCACATTCAATCGGTTTTCCATAAACAAATTTATCCCAGTCCGATTTTAAAGAACGTTCCAATTCTAATTCTTGCCGGTGCTGTTCATAAAATTCCCGATCTTCTTCATTAGCTTCCTTGATTTTACGTTTGTCTAATGTATGCAGATAGCTAATTTCAGCTTCCGTTAGTACATCAGGAAATTCATCTTCATAGTGGCGAAGAGTACGTGTTGCCAAAGACGCTTTCAATATCTTGATATCAGCAAATAAGAGATAGATATTATCCCTTTCCCATTCCAATTCCGCAAGTTGTCTCGAAGCTTCTGACCAGCCTGGTTTCGATTCAATATACTCTTCAACAATTGGGTGATATTCTTCAGGAATCTGGTCCTGCTTGCTAAGGTACATGGATTCTAACTGTTCAATTTCCAATGTTTGCCGATTCGGATTTTGTTTGATTAAATAACAAGCGCGTTTACTAAACGCATCCTGAAACATTTTCTTCCATTTCGCCTGATGATTGAGCGTCTTGGGCGATATCGCTTCAAAATATCCCGAATCTCTCGGTATTCGCAATGCAGGCAATGCCCATCCAAGCGCATTAATAAGCGGCAAACCTTCAGTGAGCATAATGCTGCGCGTCCAAACAATATACGTACTAAACTGCTCGAGACTACATTCATTGGCTTCTTGTAGTCCCCTAAGGGCTTTCTCCCAATACACCATTTGTTCATCGGTTAACAGCAAATCTCGACATGCAGTTTCAACCCAAAGTCCAGGAACCCCCTTTAGATCTCCAGCTCCAATCGTTGTTATATCTTTTAGAGACGGGCCTTGGTCATCGTTCGTATTCGCAAGTATCAGCGCAGCTTTATCGCATGAAGCATTTCTCCAATAGGTTGTTCTGTACTCCGTCTTAACGTCATCAGGTAAATCAAAGCCTTCTACCAATTGATTAGGAACCTTGATTTGTACTTTGGCGTTCAAATGTGAATCCTGCAAAATGCTTTTGCATATTGTAGCAACAATTTCACCTGTCAAACGATCGAGCAGAAATCGCGCCACTCCATCAGGATTATCCGATGCGTCACCCTGAAGATGTTTCCTGAAAAACTCAGTAGCTACCCGTCCTATCAATTCTATTTCGTTCATTCTATTCCTTCCTCCCGAGCAGCAAAAGGATTTTCCACATAGGCACAGGCATCGGATAGTCTTTTCAGCAATCCCATGCTGGACAACCTTTGTTCCAATCTTGCTGCGTTCTCAGCAAATGCCTCTTGATCCGCCTGACCCTTTTTAATATACTCCGGAGCCTGCTTATCCCCTATTATCAGACCATACTTGGAATATAATTCTGCCAAAAACTCCTGAAATTCCATTCGAGAAGGAACGACACAAAGGACCAATGACTTTAACAGCAAATCCTGGGGAGCATAGCGAGATCTACGGCTGCCACGGCGAGATGTAAGACCAATTTCCCTGCCCCATACATTATGGAATTTATTAAAATGTTGTTTATGCCGATTTATTGCACGTTCAAAAAAAGTATCAAAGAGTTCTTCAATTGACTCGATTTGTTCAAATTCGTCTTTATTGCTTTCTTTGGGCCAAGAAAAGATTTTTTCCAAAATGTCGCGACATTCCTGGATTTCATTTGTTTCAACTGCAGTCTTCCATTCATCAGTTTCCTTTACTAGTCTGATGAAGTGTTCAACCGCAAAACGAGATAAATTCTGATTATCGCTAAAAGAGTCGGCTGAAAGTTCTCGAATTACCGTTTTCTTAGGAGAGACGACCTCTACAACAAATGTCGTTCTATCATCATGGCCTAATAGTTCTTTGGATCTGTTTAAACTGTACAATATCATATGTAGACCCAGTATATTGATTAAATAGGGAACGACATCATATGTAGGAATATTACAACGAAATAGTCGGATCCAGTCCTCAGCAAGCGCCTTATATTCAGGTAATTCTAAATACGGAAGATAGGTTCCCTTCCTCTCAGTAGATGTAGAATGCACAAGTTCGTGATTGGGCTGCAGCGCGGCAACAAGTCGATTAAACTTGGCATCTCTGTTTAAGATACGGAGTTTAAAGTGGGAAAGTAATTCTTCGCCTTTGCCGCTTCGCGATAACATAAGATAAAGCAATTCACCAGTTCGTGCAAAAAATCTGCGATCTGCAGAAATACCGTTATCCCGAATATTTAAATCTTCATATAGGCAATCCGGTCCAAAAGGAAACACGAACTGTGAACTCCAACGTTTATTGTTTTCACCTTCAATGGTGGACGAACGCAAAAATTCAACCACTTCTTTAAAATCGTCGAACGATGAGAACCGCTCTTCCAAATATGTATAATCAGGGCTTGATATCCCCGCAATATTTGCCATGGAGTCCTTCCATCGTTCCCACTGTGCACGGTTATCGTTCCGATGTTGCCGCTCAATAACCGCCATTTGTGGATTATTAAATAGAATATTCCGCAGATACAGTCTGGATTGCGGAGAATAGGATAATGAATTAGGAACCATCTCGACGAAAGCACGACCGGCTTCCATTTCAGAATTAAGTACGTTTAAAAACTCCATGAAGCAAAGCCAGGGGGTTTGTTCATCATAGAGACGGTGCCCCCAAATAGCTTCGTCTACCCACATATCGGGTTCAATTTTTTTGGGACGTGGCAATCTATCGCGCATCAAAATAAAACCTCCACCGTCTTTTTATCAAGAACCCCTTCCGCATTTATCTTAATCATGTGGAAAGACATGCTATCAGAGTTTGTTTCAAAGTCCTCTTCCTCCAGCTTTTTTCTAGTATCAAGTTGCTTTAGCAAACGACTTTTGAATGCAAGAATATCTTCATAGCATTCACGAGAAAAGCTTCCCGGAAGCGCACCTTCTGCCACACGTGACAGAAACTCATACCGGATTAATTGAAGGTGCAGTTTAACAGCAGGGACGGCAGGGTAAGACAAGCTGACTTCCAAATAGAGTTTCCCGGATGGTTCTGCTTTTATTTGCACAAATTCCCCGCGATCACGCATCACCGATATAAAGCTTTCAAATATTTTGCTCACTTTGGCTTGCGAATGACTTCCCGAAGTAGCCAAAATCAACTTATCCTGAGTTCGCGTCAACAATCCTGTAGATATGCGGTTTAATCCCCGAACAAGACGAGATAAGATTGGCGTAGGAACTTTTGCACCTTGATGAATTGCCCGATACACTTTGGTTAAGAACTCGCCTGCATATTGAAAGGTAGTCAACTCCCAAAGCTTTAAATCATCTGCTTTTTCGGGGGGAATACTAAAAAACAATCGCTGACGTTGTGAACGAACCAAAGCCAGAAATTCTGTTTCCCCATCCTCAGCAACGCCTTCTAGATATGCCTTTTGTTGGGTTCTGAAGGTGGCATCTGCCCCATAGTATTCGTCTGAAAGCATTATTTCCTGATATATCTCTTTTAACTCCGGATCATCATTGCCAAAGATCAATATATTATCAACTTTGTTACTCGTTTCATTGCCAATGCCAAAGCGCCCTAATGTATTGAACACGTCGGTGGCTTCTCGTCTACGTTCCGTCAGATTTTCACCGAAGACGTTGCGGTAAATGCTCGCTTTTACCGTAGTCCGCTTTTCGATAATATCGGGAATATCCTGACACCTCATCAGCTTATCTTTAACGTCGGGATGACCTAAGATCATATTGCTCACCAGCAGCAACAACTGTCGAATGGGCAAGTGCACACTATTTATCTCACATAACTCAAGCAGATCAACCAGACGATTTCGTATGGTTTTCGTTCCGTCTACATCTTCAAGCCTTTTTTTATTTTCCCAAATCGGACAGCGCTGCCGGATGTCTTCGTGGTCGCGATACTGACATTGACTGCAATCTTGCCATCCTGCATGATTCAACACCGCATCAATAACTTGCGGCAAGGCCCAAGCAGCGCTAATCCGACTAAGATTATATAAACGAACTCCATACTGAGCATGTTCTTTTTGCTCGTCAACCAGCATCTCTTCAATAACTTCCCGAATACCAAGCGCGTCAGAATGTTCGTTGACTTGCTTTAAAGCTTCTATAAGCTGTCCATCATTCGCTGCAATTAAAAACAAGACATCTGGTCTTTGTTGTTTTATTGCTTGCGCAAAAAGAACCAAGTGATCTCGTTCATGGTCCTCCAACTCACTTAAGTCTTTTATGACATAGAGTGTCTTATTCCCAATCGGAAGCATTTTAATATTTCCGGGGACTTCCCATTGCTCATATGTACCACCAAGCTCTAGCCAGACCTCGCGGCAGTGATACGTTTTACCGTCGCCTGCCGTTCCAGTTAAGATAACCGATTTCGGTTGTTCCGATCGGAAATTCTCTATCAATTCCGGAAGATACTTGGCTTCAATGAGGATGGGTTTGATTTTCTTCTTGTTTACGACTCGCTGAATTGTTTCATCGTACATATTATCATTACGCGGTACAGGTCCATATTGACGCAGAAAATTGATCCATTCCGTATGAGAAGTTGTCATTTCAACCTCCACTGTATATATAAGATTTAACTTGAATCGGCGACACGTCGACAAACTAGTTCCCAAGTATTATACTTCTACGCTTCTTGATTTACTTCCTCTTTTTTACTTCCGATTATTTCTACAAAAAAAGACCCAAATGGGTCTAAGTCTGAAGAGAGCAGAAATGAGTCTAATTGAACACACAAACGCATGGTATCGTTTCGTTTTCTTCAGGATTCATAGTATTTACACGGATGCCTACTTCAAGTTCTTCCCTATATTGCTTTAATGTCAAAGGCTTGCTATCCCTCTTTAATATCGTAACATTACCGAGCAGCTCCTGAAGTCTATTCTCCATTTCTTCCTGTTGTTTATACACATCAGGCCAAGTTTTATAAAGATGCTCGTAATGGTTTAATCCGCCGCGGACACAACGACCGCCACAATTTGCATGGGAAAATCCCAAGTAGTACATTTCCGGTAATTTGATCTTCCAATCATTTTCGATTATTGCCTTTAGATCTGTATCTTTAAGATTGGAATCGATCAAAGGAAATCTCGTTTCCACTGGCTCAAGTGCTTGATGTGCATAAAACTCCGTTAAGTTTTCCTGGCGATGCCTCTCATGCGGGCCAATACCAAAATAAAGTATCGGTTCGTACCCTTGGTCTCGAAGTTCTTCAATGAAAATAACTGTCTGTCTGACTTTCAATTCAGATGAGCACTTTGCAAGACGGGAGTTTCCCAAAAATCGACTCTCCATAAAGACAGTCTCAGGTGTTCGGGTATCCATAACGTGTTTAAACTCAATGCCAATATAATCAGCAACATCATACATAAATCTATAATTATCAGGATGCTCCCATAAAGTATCTGTAAAAAATAGCAAACAGTTCTCTACTCCATGTCTCTGTACCATTAAGTAGGCCACATATGCACTTGCAGCACCACCACTGAACATGGCAACATGTTTCGTTTTTCTGTCCATATTCTCACCACGTTTCGGTTAGTCTTTTG
Organism: Paenibacillus chartarius; assembly: GCF_042432825.1. Taxonomy (NCBI): domain Bacteria; kingdom Bacillati; phylum Bacillota; class Bacilli; order Caryophanales; family Paenibacillaceae; genus Paenibacillus; species Paenibacillus chartarius. The sequence goes on from NZ_JBHLWN010000073.1 coordinate 41,216, forward strand.
TGAATTCCTTCAGAAGTTCTAACAAAACAACTTGGAGTTCCTCTTTCGGAACTCTCCGCGTTAATTGCATCATATTGGCTTTAGTGGCATTCAACATCGCTTTCGATTGTTCTGAAAGGTCCACTTTCGGAATCGCAAACGAACTCTCGCCAATCTTTACTTCATGATAGGATTCATTTAATGATTTGTCCCTTAAAGTTTCGAAATAACCATTAATCTGAGAAACGAACAATTGATCCGTTGTATCGGACCAGTTCTCTCTTTTCACACCTACGATCTTCTCGCAGAGGTTATCTACCCAATTTGACTCTGTTGACGTTATTAACGATTTTATAAAAAGATTGCTCGCTTTTTCAACAGCACTTTTCCCATTTGACCATTTCTGCAATTCCCTGAAAGTCTCAGTGCTAGATAGCTGAAAGATCTTGGCCATAGTCCCGGCTTTATGGCGTTCATCATACGCTTCGCATTCTGTTCTAATGACTCTAAAAACTTCGAGATTATCACCGTTCCCACACAATTCGTATAAACGTTCTAATGCAATCTCAGGTTGAACCTCTCCCGCACGAATGCAATCTTTTAGTTGATTGGAAATCTCTGAAGTTTGTCTTGTATTTTGGGTTATACGCGGCAGAGAACGCAACCATCTTAATAGCACATGGTTTATAAGAACAGCCGGATGAAGATACCTATCCTCATCTTGAATAAAATCTGTAAAAATGGTTTTAATGGCATTAAGGATTCCAGTGCATCTTGGATCAAAAGGTATATACTTAAATGTATATTGCTCTGGATTCTCCACCATGTAATAGAGCAAGTCAGCGTCTATTTTTTTACTGAACATGTCATTATGGTAAAACATGATGTAATTCCATTCATGGTACAATAACGCAGCAAACAATAAGGGAACTACGGGTCTTCTAATTCCGTACGGAGGACTTTCAAATACATTGACAAGTTCAGAAAATGTTCCATGCCCTTGATGAATGATTTCTAAAAGCCTTGCTCTTAATGCAAGCAGGTTCTGCTTATCGGTTATATTAGGATGATTAAAATCGATATTATTGTTATTGATCACTGTAGCGTAAATAAGGTATTCCGGGCCGTAACCCTTGATAGAAATATCGTTGGTTTTATGATAATCAATGATTTGATTGAGTACATATAAAGCGGCATTTTTTTGTACTTTCGTTATCGTTCTACGATTAAACGCCTCGTTCCTTATTTCCGGCGTTTGACGATAAAGCCTCTCCATTACCTGCTCAGATAAATATCGGCTCAACTCTATGCTGCTGCCAATCTTGTAGCACTCACTCATATAAACCCATGTGCAATTTTGAAATTGGGTGATCGGTTTAAGCATCTCGTTTATTGTATATGTTGTTTGAGTGATTGCACCGCTTAGTTCATCATTCAAAAATTTGTCCTGACTCGTGAAATATTTATCGTCTCGCATGAGATACAACATTGCCAATTGTTCCAAATATCGATCAGGAAAAATATCTTCATTAGCTGAAGCGTAGATCGCTTTTTCCTCATTGGTGCTTCGCTCCGTTAAATGCTTTAATAAAGAAAGGTTGTCGGTGCTGGTGTCATTAAACACATAATAAATAACAGCATCTGCTTCATTCTGATGCCGTGCAAAGGAGTGCCACGTGTCCTGGTTCAGCAACTCTGAGTGGTAAACCGGGATGACCGGGGCAAATCGAGTGATACTCTTGACATCATTATATTGCTTAGGCAAGACATATTTTTGATAAAGTACCGATTGAAGCAACTCCATCTTTTGTCGTTTATTTTGTGGATTTGCTTGTAGCCTTCTTTCAATTTCGGCTTCAATGTTAACACTGCTGCCTTCAAACAACTCCCAATGATCGAGCGCGTTGTTATATCGAATGGCTTTCTTGGCTTGAAGGTGTTCTAATATACGCTTTGTGTGAGCAATTTTCCACGACAATGCAAACGAAATAAAATCTTCGTTCGGATCTTGTTGAGCGTACAAACCCGCCATATTCCAAATGGTTAAAAGTTTTATGACCTTTAACTCGTCCCCGCGTGTCGACGAATCAGATAATCTCTTCTGCAAACGTTGAAATAATGTATATGCTTGTCCAATCAACGATTCCGGCTCAAATTCGCTGAAAGAGGGTTCAAAATAGTCGAAAACACTATCGACCCGATACCAATCCCTACACTGATCATAGTAAGCCTTAAGTCCGCCGCGCTCATCGCTTTCCAAGAAAGTAAATAACGTTCTTTCATTTTGAGCGATGATATTGGCTAACGATGGTAATACAAATAAGGAAACCGGATGCAACGGATAAGATTCCTTAATTATTAGCGAGTTAATTTCTAGCATATTTAAATCCGGGAATAAATTGAAATATCGAAGTTCTTTTACAAACTCTTCCGTAGGCAGCTTCTTATTTTCCCGGTACTCTTTTGTAACGAAACTTGCTAGCCGAATAAAAGTCGCCGGATCGGATTTCGTAAAGTAGATATTGTAACGTTTTTCGATTCGTTGAAATTCTTTTTGCAGTTCATCGGTATAACGCAAAGCATATTGCCCCAAATTTCGATGCGTGATCAGAAGAACATTCAAGTTACTACCTTTGTCTGAATTCGAGAACTCTGCCAAGTCCTGCAAATCCTGCATTGTTTCATGAATTGAAGTAGTGGGAAGTGTCTGCAAAAAACGGCCAAATTCATCGTAAATAATAAACAATCCTAGATTCCGCACCCGCAGCTCTTCCGTAATATACTCCAACTGCGTGATTAAATCTTTATCAAAATTAAGGTTTAACTTCGAACCCGAAGTAAGTGTTGGATATGTTTTTTTAAACCAATCGATAGCTTTTACATTTACGTTTTCTATATCTTTCCGCCATGTTTCTAGTGTCCATGTTTTCTTTTCTAGCAAAAGCAGAAATTCATCGTATGTAGATTTGTATTTTTTCTTCCATGCATCCACAATATTTAAAATATCTGTGACAATAATCGGTTGTGTGAAGTCAAGATCATTCTCTCGCAGAGCCGTGTATAAAGCTGATAAGAGATTTCGCTTAAAGCTTGCCCCTTCACCGTTTAATACTACAGGAATATACGTTTTTTCTTTTTCTTTTACATCAAGGAGGAGTTTATATATATGATTATCGACCGATTGAAATTTACTCAATAAAAGATAGAAAAGTCTATCATCTAAGACATTCGTAAGTACACCTGCTAATATCGTCCCTAGCAGCGATTTCCCTGAACCATAAGATCCTACAATGATATGAGACCGGTTTCCTTCACCAAGAACCCCTTTTAGTATCCCCATTGTAGCATCGGCATGTGAAGGTGTCGGTAAATATCGATCATATAAAGACGTCTTCCCAAAGTCGAACCGAATATTTATACTTGGCTGAAAATAAGTCTTCCCCTTAATCATGTTCGTTCCCTTCTAAAGCGCCGGTATTCTTCTTCTAAAAAAACAAGCGGCTCGATATTTGGCATTCTTATAGTATCCAATCGATTTGTTCGATCAAATATGATCGGGCTATACGGATGGTGTGTTAATGTATCAAGGGCTTTGATAATTTCATTTCTAGGAAGATGAAACACCTTTCCCCATAAATATTCCTTTGTTTGAATTTCTTCAACAGATAACTGATTTACCCCAAATCGATTCTGATAAGCTAACAAAGCATACATGAGCGCGGCTATTCCAACGTCTGTGTACTTTAAGTTTTTTTTCGTAATAACCGACTTCTCTTCAAGTAACAATCCAATCACGCTTAGCGGGCTTTGAATAACTTCTTCCGGATCCTCAGCTTTTCCCCTGTCGCAATAGAGGCGAATCAAGCAATCAATATCTCTTTTAATAGAGTTTGCCGAAGGTTTCTTAGGCTCATTTTTTTCCAACCAAAACAAGAAGTCCTCTACTATTTCTTCTTTTGTCGCTGACTTCTTCTCATATGTATTAAAATACCAATACCACGCGGTACTTGGTTCTCTTTCATCAACTAAATGGTAATGAACAATACTAGCTGTATCGATCATTTCAATATAAGGATCATATTCACTCATTATTCTTCCAAAAGGGGAAATGTTCTGCTCCGCTCTGTTATTGGTATCAACTATTCCGGTTGCGACAACCCAATATCGCAACGACTGTACCATGTTCTTACCTAATCCGATTTGTTCCGCAGCATCATCTCTATACAAGAATCTATTATCCTGATTCAGCTCTCTAATTGCTTTTCTCAACCAATTGATTCGAAGATAAAAACTTTGATGTTGTCCGTATCCCATTTCGCTACCTCTCGATTTCTGGAGACTACCTTCCAGAATAATATACCACATCTGCGACATTTAATAAATCATTGTGACTGAAATGTCAATGATTTTGTCGAATAAGATAAAACTTATTAACCCAACAACAATAGAACGCACGTTCTCGTTCCTTTTACTATAAACAATTTCATAAACTTAAGCAATATTCCTTATCAGAAGATTGATGTACTTCAATAATTCGTATTTCCACCGAAAATAACAACAAGCGGGTGACAAATAAATGCCAACAACCGCTTGTTTTGCACAAATATAATATATAAGCTCGGTCCTCTTATAAGAAGAATAGAATGCTCCCTCTAGTCATAATTTTGATCATGCATAATCGTTTTGCAATTCGGACATTCAACAGTACACTTACGTTTATATTCCAACTTCTCTGTCGAAGTTAAACCCTTTGGATAACTTTCAATTTCTTTGACGAGCATTACTCCCCCACACGAACACATAAACATCTAACATCAATCCTTTTTCGATAAGTAAATTCAACATAGATCTGCGCATTCACTACGAAAATTCTTTTTTTTGAAAAAGGTGGATCCAGCAATCCACATCAATTGCAATACCATTATTATGAGTTCCGTATTGTCTTTTTTTGGAGAAGAATTCGACAAGTGATGAGGAAACTCCTTCATCATTGACAATTTTTCTTATATGTTTGATATATGGTGCGACCCAGAGGACTCGAACCTCCACGGATGTTACACCACTAGAACCCGAACCAGTCCATTGATACCCAGATATTATTTTTGCGATAGGCGTGGCCGAAGTACAATGTCCATCCTAAAACCTACGCTTGACTGTTGATATGACGCGATTTATACTCGTTCACAAGCAGCCTCGCCTATCGCAACCTCGCACTATCCTGACAAAAGCGAGGTGAACGATAAGAGGCTGAAAAACAGCAAGATAGGTGCGGAAAACCCGAGAAAAGCGAGGTTGGCAATCCGCGAAAACCTTACTCCCATAAGGCTTCAGGGCACTTTAGACCCCTCAAAAACCGGCTCGCCTAATACTTGCGTTAGCCGCGACAAATCGACGTGGACATAATAAGCCTTCGAATAAAACGGACGGCCGACTACGATGCGCAGCCGGTGACCGGCCTGTTCGATGTCCAGCTCGAATTTCACCTTCAAATACTCTTTCAAGGAACTGACCAGCACCGGCTCCAGGTGAAACGACGCCTGACGCGTTTCCAGTGCGGTTAGCTCAAACATATCGGTGATGAGCCGTTCCATGTCCGCTACCTTCAAATGAACCGTTTCCAGAGACCGCCGCTGCCGCTGCGGGTCACCGATAACGCCTTCCAGCAGGCCTTCCACATATCCGCGGATCAAGGTCAGCGGCGTACGGAGCTCGTGCGATAAGTTGCTGATCAGATGGCGGCGCGATTCCTCGAGCTTCTCGATGCGGGCATTCGCACGCTTCAGCTCCGCCTGCAGGCGGCTGACCTCGCTCCCCGGCTCCTGAGCGGCGGAGCCGGAATGTGCGTGAGACGCCTTATGCCCGGCTGTTTTGGCGGCGGCGGTCGGCGCCGCCGGTGACAGTGCGCCCGCAGCAGCTGCGGGCGGCTCGGCGGGCTCCGCCCCCGGCTCGCCGAGCCGCCCCGTGAGCGACCAGCGGCGCACGAGCCGCTCGAGCTCGCGCTGCGCGTCGCCGGCCGTGAGCGGCGACGCCTCCGGCGCAGCTGCAGCAGCGGCAAAGCGCTGCAGCTGCGCCGCCAGCGCGGACGGCACCGGCGTGCCGTCCGCGAACGCGTGCGCCGGCGCGAGCGGCTGCGCCGCGCCGAAGGGCGCCTGGCCGCCGTGCGTCAGCCAGGCGAGCAGGCGCCCTAGCGCCGCCACGTCGGCGGCGGCGGGCGCAGGCGCTTCGCCGGCGGCGCCTGCCGCGGCGAAGCCGCAGAAACGCACCGAGCCGCTCGGTGCGTGCAGCCACACGCGCTCGGGCGCGAGAGCGCCGTGCGCAGCGCCGCGCGCGTGCAGCCGCCGCAGCGCGTCGGCCAGCAGCAGCGCCGTCAGCAGAAAGGCGCGCAGTCCGCGCGCTGCTTCCGGCGCCACGGTCGGCAGCGGCCGCTCCTCGGCGTCCGCATAGAGCAGCCCCGTCCAGGCGCCCATCATGCAGCTGCGCAGCGGCACGAGCGACAGCTCGTACCCGGCTTGCAGGGATGCAGCCGTTTCCTGCCGGAGCAGCCCCTGCATCGCTGCGACCGACCGATCCTGAGTCATCGGCATCCATATCGCAAATGTTCGCTCATACGGCAAACGAACCCGCCAGCCGCACAGCGGATCGCCTTCGGACAGCATCGTATCCGGCTCGATATCGTAAAGCCGCTGAGCCAGCGGATCGTCCGCATGCCCCTTCCTTTGCGCTCCAAAAGCCCCGTTCCCCATGGTGCATTGCTCTCCCTTGCTTATCGGCATTTCCATACACATTTGACATATCTATGGCAAAAACCTGCATCCCTCACCCATGATTCGGTATGCAGTATTCCGGGTTCCACCTTCCCGAGTCGCTGAATGGCGTCGCTCGAACGCATCGTCAACCGTCTTTACAGGGGATACGCAGGGCTCCCGCCGGTCAAAACCCGTAAATCGTCATTCCGCCGTCCACAAACAGCGTTTGTCCGTTCACGTAGGAGCCCGCGTCCGAAGCGAGGAACACCGCAAGACCGACCAGCTCGGGCAGCTCCCCGACCCGTCCGAGCGGCGTCCTCGCCAGGATCGCCCCGACATATTCCGGATCCGCGAGCAGCTTCTCCGTCAGCGGCGTCTTGAAATACCAGGGACCGATCGCGTTCACGTTAATTCCGAACGGACCCCACTCCAAGGCAAGCGTCTTTGTCATTTGAATCATCGCCGCTTTCGTTGCCGCATACACGACGCCGGTGCGCAGCGCGACATGCCCGGCCACGGACGAAACGTTCACGATCCGCCCGCCCGCACCGTGCTCGATCATCGCTTTCCCGACGGATTGCGAGAACAGGAAGGCGGACTTCAAGTTCGTCTGCATGATCGTTTCCCATTCCTCCTCGGTCACATCCACCGCCTTGGAACGGATATTCATTCCCGCATTGTTGACCAGCACATCGATGCGTCCCGCCCACGCCAGCGCCGCAGCTACGGCATCCCGCACCTCCTCCGGCTTCCGAATATCCGCAGGCAATACGAGCGCCTCCCGGCCTGCGGCTCGAACGAAACCGGCCGTTTCGTCCAGCTGCTCCTTCGTGCGGACTACGAGAGCGATATCCGCTCCGGCTTCGGCGAACCCGGCGGCGAGCGCCCGTCCGATCCCCCGGCCGGCTCCAGTAACGATAACCTTCTTTCCCTCCAAACCAAACGACGGCAGCATTCTCATTGTAAATCAGCACTCCTTCCATGCATAGGTAACCTCCGGCTTGTCCGATCAAGCCACGAGCAAAAACGCCGATCTCCACGGCAAAGAAGATCAGCATTTGGTACAGCGCTATTTTCTTAGGGGTGCATATAATTGAGCCGGTACGGAACGAACGATATGATCGGCCATGACGGCATACCCTTTCGCGTTCGGATGTATGTGGTCCGAATACAGCAGCTCGCGCTCTTTACCGACGAAAGCATCGTAGATATCGACCACAAATACGTTGCCGCATGCCAGCTCACGCAAAAATTCATTGAATTTCCGCACCCATACCGCGGCTTCCGCCATGAGCGGCAGCGGATTAAACAAGCCGACCAGCACGACCGCAGAGCGGTCCCAAGCATCGCCCTTCATGTCCCGGATCAACTGAAGCATTTCGCGATAATTCGTCTGGTAGCCTTGCAGTGCGGCGAGCAAAATATTGGCGTCGCCTTCATACACGTACGGCAATGCCGCTTGGATGAGGTCGTTGCCGCCGGCCGTAATCGTAATGAGGTCCGCCTCACGGATGCCGGCCCGCAGCTCGGGGTCCGTCCGTAAGGAATCGAGCAAATACTGCGTCGTCAATCCGTTCACTCCGGCGTTCTTCGGGAGCACCTCGCAGCCCAGCTCGTCGGCCAGCGCTTTCGCATATTGCGGGACGAAGCCGAAGCCCGGGGACGCACCGTAGCCGACCGTGAGCGAATCACCGAAAGCCAGGTACCGAATCGCTTCCTTCATTCGTTCCAACCTCCCCCAATAAAACTGAGTATGATATCGTATTCACTTCGGGGGAATTTGGGCATTCCTCACGTATAAATTCATAACGGGCGCCGTCATGCCTCCGCTTGGCTTATCCATGTTCAGGTTTCCCTAACATGGAATCGTATAAACACCCCGCTCCCTTATACGCTGCGAACCAGCGGCGCACAATGCTCGCGAACGTAATCGCGCACCAGCGCTTCTTCCGGCGGCGTGAACTGGAATTCGCTGTCGCAATCCTCATCCAGCAATACGATCTGCACAATCTCTCCGTCAGGAACACATATGACCCTGAATTTCGAAAGTACTGCGCATTAAAAACATAAAAAGGGCTCCAAATCTTTGGTAGAA
>NZ_JBHLWN010000074.1:0-120992 GCF_042432825.1 Paenibacillus chartarius
ATATATCAAACAAATGTTCGCATGTGAAGGATTTGCTGAGGCAACTTGATATTCAAAAAAATTAATTTAATATTTATTTATCAGATAAATAGTTATCGGGAACAACAACCGCCGGCCGCAATAAGAAGGCGCCGAACGCGCAGATACAACAAATGCAGCCCGACTCCTGATAGAGAACGGACTGCATATTATTTTGCTTTATGTTGATTAAGTGACGTCAGCTCTGTTGGTTTCGCGTAAAAGCCAAAAAAGATGGTATGCTGCCGGGCCCTCGAAAGACATATTTTTGTAAGCGGTTCCATAAAAATGTAATATAAAAATACAATAAAAGTATTGCTGCAACTACACACGTGAGCTATAACTATAGTACAGGGGTGATGCAAAATGTATAAAGGAACGTTATTCAGAGGATTGTTGTGGGGCGGCCTGGCTGCCGCTGTGCTGTGGGGCATTGTTATTGTTGGAGTGAAATGGATATTTTAATTTCGATACGTTGTGTATCGAATTCATATTTCTAATATACGCTACATGTTCCGAATTGTAAAGAGGTTATTGACAGGATTGGACGTATAGATGTTCCTGAGGCATGCCGTACATGGAATCAACTGACTGTTCAGCTTCTTTCCGCGGGCCGCGATTGCGGGTACCCGGATCCTCCGGTCTACACGGCCCGAGCAGTTCTACTTTCCACTGTGTAAAAAATTCCGCATTAATCCCCAGCTGCGCTGCAATAGCTTGAACCTCCAACAGCTTCTTCGCATTCATTCGGTATCCCATCCTCCCTAAGCTTGACGATCGGTCGAATCCATGTGCCGGATGGGGGGCGATAATCATTGTGGGAGCGATGATTTTTACGATCCACAATAGATCTGTACCAACAATCCGCGAAGATTGTCCGGTGAACGATGACGAAATAAAATCGAAATAATTAAAATAGTAGTTTATTGCAAATAACATATGAAGGGCTAGAATGATTTCCAAAATGTGGACGATAATAGAGGGTATAGGCATTTGTCATAATCATTCGCGTTTCGTCATAAATTTCATACAAGAAGGGGATACTTAGTGATTATGGGGTGAATCTGTCATGTTACGTGTTGAGAATATGATATTTTGTGTAAAATGTATGAATTTGAAGCCTGCGGAAGAAGCCGAGCGGAAATTTCGGACTGGCTATTTTAAGGTGACAATCCCTCTGGGAAGATGCCGAGTATGTGCGGATCTCGAATTATGTGCGGAGTTCGAGCTGAATCGACTGAATGAACAGGAGAATAGCTGGAACCCCAAGTTGGCTTGAACGACAGGAAAAGAATTGCGGGTATACATTAATTCCCAATAGTAGGAGAGTGTAGTATAATAGCGTTATTGTAGTGTTTGAGATTTGGATAAGGGGATGTCCATGCCGAGACTGGTAACGAAGCCGAACATCTTCATAGGCTCTTCCCGGGAGGCGATGAGGGTCGCCCGCGCTGTAAGCGAACAGCTCAGCTATGTCGCCCAGGTGACGCCGTGGTATGCGGGGACGTTCGGCGCGAATGAATATACGATGGATTCGCTGGAGAAGCAGCTGGACCGCTGCGATTACGGGATCTTCGTATTTGCGCCCGATGACATTGCGCTGCACCGCGGCAAGTACGTGTTCATGACGCGTGACAATACGCTGTTCGAGATGGGATTGTTCTGGGGCAAGCTGCGGCGAAGCCGCGTGTTCGCGATCGTTCCCAGCAGGGTGGAGGAGCGCGACGATCTCATAGCGGGGGAAGTCGTCAGGGACTTCCATCTGCTGTCCGATCTGCAGGGCATGACGCTGCTTAAGTACGATTGGCGCGATGACGGCAACCTGACCGCAGCGGTGGACGTCGCCTGCGGCCGCATTGCGGATGTGATCGCCGCGCAAGGATGCTTTAACGATCCGGCCGCTGTAATTGCCGCGAAGGAGGAGGAACTGCAGCAGAAGCGGAGCGTGCTGCACTTTCTGTGGGAGTTCAGCCGGCATGTGACGATTCACGCAGCGCCTGACCCGTACCAGGCATTGAGCGAAGCGGTCCGCAATTCGCTGCTGCCGCCGTCCGGGTTCCGGGTGACGGGCGCAGCCTTCTGGCAGAAGAAGGGGGCGGACGGACTCGGTCATGTCGGAGGCAATGTCGGAAGAGGAAGGTTTTTTACCTTCTCCGAGTATGAGCGCAAGATGGCGGAGAACGACCGCAAGATTTATGTGCTGGATGTGTATTTGAGCGGAAAATGGGCGTTTTTCAAGCGCCGCGAGCTTGCGCAGGTATATGTGCTGTGCTATCCTTTAGGTACCGAGCATGTGATGTCCGTGCATATTTCCGGGCATCGGCCGCTCTCGCCGGAAGAACTTGGCGAGGTCGTTCGGATGAACGACGACCTGCTGCTGACGATCGATCAGCTCGTTGGAGGGGATACGAATGAAACGTGAACATCAGAAGGGCTTGCGTTCCATCGCCTCTGCCCAGGGCAGCCGTTTGGTCCGCAGGAAGAAGAAGAGCTTCGCTTCGCCGCTAAGCGCGGCTGGCGTGTTCATCGGACCGTCGGTAGACGGATCGGATAAGGAATTTGTGAAGGTGCTCAGCGGGGACGTGACGCGCCGCAAGCCCTCATTTGCGTAAATAACAGCAGGGTAGAAGACCGCGGACCCCATGGGGACGCGGTCTTCTTTGTGCATGTAGCGACAATATGGAATCAGCCTAGCCATCGAGAGTGCAGGAACACGCTCGATCGCGGGAGGAGCCCAAGGGCACAAAAAAGCCCGCCCATCGCGAACAGTTGCGGCAGGGCGGGCTTGCGGCTTCAGCTTCACCGAAGGAATTCGCAGCGCGGTCAGTTCAGCAGATGCTTGTACGCGCTGTAGTCGATATTTTGCTTGTCGAGGAAGCTGGTCAAGCTCTTGTAATCGCGGCGCGGCGTCGCCAGAATGTACCCGCGGATGCAGTGGTCGCGCGTCACTTCCTTGGCGCCGTCCTGCAGCGCAACCTCGCCGATCTTCGCGGCGATGGAGTGCTTGGCGATATCGCGGAACGGGCCCGGCACCGGCGAGACGAGCTGATCGAGGAACGCCTTGCTGTCGTCGGTCCACAGGTGGCGGGACGCTTCGACCCAGTGATTTTGCCAGTCGAGCTTGGATTTGCCGTCTTCGCGCGGCAGCACCTTGAAAAACTTGCGGAACATGAAATAGCCGCCGATCGCCATAAAGCCCAGCATGATGAATGCCCAGATCACGATAAAAATCATAAACGTACCGTTCGGCACGACGCTTCACCTCATCGATTACGGAGTCAGTTCAACCCCCATTATACCTCATTTTGCAGGCGTCTCCAACCGCCCCCGGTAGACTTGCAGCACTAGGCGAGGTAAAATAAAACGGATACCACATTAACGAAACAAGGGGCGAACCCATAATGACGAAGATCGGCTCACATGTGTCATTTTCCGATAAAGGATTGCTTAACGCCGCTACCGAAGCGGTCTCATACGGCTCAGGAACGTTCATGATCTACACGGGTGCGCCTCAGAACACGAGACGCAAGCCGATCGAGGATCAATTCGTCGAGGAAGGCCACGCCGTGATGAAGGAAGCGGGCATCGACGAGATCGTCGTTCACGCGCCTTACATTATTAATCTCGGTTCGTACAAGCCGGAGACGTACCGCCTTGCCGTCGATTTCCTGCAGGACGAGATGCGCCGCACCGATTACTTGGGCGTGCGCAACATCGTGCTGCATCCGGGCGCGTATACGGATAAGGATCCGGAGTACGGCATCGACCGCATCGCCGAGGGCCTTAACGAAGTGCTCGCCGGCGTGAAGGATGCGACGAACGTGAACATCGCGCTCGAGACGATGGCGGGCAAGGGCTCGGAGCTCGGCCGCTCGTTCGAGGAGCTTGCGGAAATTATGGAGAAGGTCGAATTCAACGACCGGCTGACGGTCTGCCTCGACACCTGCCACGTTCACGATGCGGGCTATGATATAGTGAACGATCTGGACGGCGTGCTGGAGCGCTTCGACAAGACCGTCGGATTGGACAAGCTGGCCGTCATTCACTTGAACGACAGCAAGAATCCGCGCGGTGCCGCGAAAGACCGCCATGCGCCGGTCGGCTCCGGCTGGATCGGCTTCAAGGCGATTCACAACGTGGTTCACCACGAGAAGCTGAAGCATCTGCCGATGATTCTCGAGACGCCGTGGATCGGCAAGGACGCAAGCTCGGAGCGACCGATGTACGAAGCGGAGATCGCGCTGCTGAGCGGCAAAGCGGCCGAGCGCTTCGGCAGCGAGTTCTTCGAGCACGTCGAGAAGCTGGGCCATTTCTTCGAAAAGCAGGATATCCATCACCGCGAATTCATCCTGAATACGTGGGAGCTGCTGAAGAACGACGCGAAGGCGAAAAAGGCGGACGGCCGCGAGCCGATGGAGCGTCTGTACGATCTGATCGTTGCGGAGCAGCTGTTCGGCGCCGAACTGAGCGAGGAGCAGATCAATCACCGGCTGACCGCTTGGCTGGCGGGCAAGGATGCGCTTATGGCGCTGGCGCAGTAAGCTTAGGCGCAGCGGTGCGGCGTGTGAGCGGCGATTGCCGGAGGACTTAAGGACCGCCGGCTAATGCCGCTCATCGCCGCTTATTGCCGTTGCGTTGAATACATATAACATGCATGGAGCAATTAGGGAGGAACCATATGGAACGCATCGTTAGCAGCAGCAAGGCGGCATCCGATCAAGCATTACGAAACCGGGCGCGGATGCTTATCTCTTGTCCCGACCGGCCGGGTATTGTCGCCGCCGTATCGAAATTTTTGTTCGAGCACGGGGCGAACATCGTATCGTCCGACCAGTATACGATGGACCCGGCGGGCGGCCTGTTTTTTATCCGCATCGAGTTTGACCTGGAGTCGCTCCCGGAGCGCCTGTCGGCGCTCGAAGCGAACTTTGGCGCGGTGGCGCAGCAGTTCGAGATGAATTGGAAGCTGTCGCCGGCCAGCCGCAAGAAGCGGCTCGCGATCTTCGTCTCGAAGGAGGATCACTGCTTGCTTGAGCTGATGTGGCAGTGGCAGGCGGGCGATCTGGACGCGGATATCGCGGTCATCGTGAGCAACCATCCGGATATGAGACCGATCGCGGAATCGTTCGGGGTGCCGTATCATCATGTGCCGGTTACAGCGGAGACGAAGGCGGAGGCGGAGCGCCGCCAGATCGAGATCGTTGAGGAAGCGCAGGCGGATACCGTCATTCTCGCCCGTTATATGCAAATTATTTCGCCGGTATTCATTGAGCGGTTCCGCAACCGGATGATCAACATTCACCACTCGTTCCTGCCCGCCTTTGTCGGCGGCAAGCCTTACGCTCAGGCGCACAATCGGGGAGTGAAGCTGATCGGGGCGACGGCGCATTATGTGACCGAGGAGCTGGACGGCGGGCCGATTATCGAGCAGGACGTACAGCGCGTCAGTCACCATGACAAGGTTGAGGATTTGAAGCGGATCGGCCGCCACATCGAACGGATCGTGCTGGCGCGCGCCGTCGTATGGCACAGCGAGGACCGCATCATCGTTCACGAGAACAAAACGGTCGTGTTCAATTAAGAGAAGAGTCGCCGGTCGAACCCCCGGGCGGCACGGAAGGGCTGTTGCGCAGGCGCCGGTACGCTTGCGGCGACAGCCCTTTGTATTTCTGGAAGGCGCGGAATAACGTCTGGGTAGAGCCGTAGCCGACTTCGGCGGCGATGTCCGCAATCTTCATCTCGGTGGAGGCCAGCAGGGAACAAGCATGCCTCAAGCGAATCTCGTGCAGCAGCCGGACGAACGGCTGGCCTGTATGCCGGTGGATGAGCTCGCTGAGGTGTGTCGTGTGAAAATGAAACATGCGTGCCAGTCCGGCCAAAGACAGCTCCTCGCGGAAATGCGCATGGATATACGTAATAACTTTCCACAGGCCGGCGGGCATATGGCCGGGCGGGCCGGGCGCGGCGGCCGCCGCCGGGCTTCCGGCAGCGGCGCCGGCATTTACGGCAGGCTGGGCTTTAGCGCCGACCAGCTTCTCCCGGCGGGCCCGGTCGAACCGGACGAGCGCCTCCGTCAGCTTCGCTTTGACGAGCGCCCGCTTCCACGGGCGGTCGCTTTCGAATTCCTCCAGAATGCTCCGCATCAGCTCCCGCATGCTCTCTTGCTCGGCGCCCGTGAATTGCACATACGCCGGCAGCGCCGGGTCCACGTCGAATAGAAGGCGGTTCAGCCCCCAATCGGCTTCGCCGGGCGCCATCAACAGATCCATACTGAGCATGCAGTTGTAGAGCCGGAGCGGCCGGCCCGGTTTGGCGTGCAGCTCGTGAATTTGGTAAGGCAGCAGGAAAGTGAACGTGCCGGGCTGCATGACATGCATGGCGCCGTTCACGATTTCCGTGCCGAGCCCTTCGATCACGAACGACAGTTCAAGACAATCGTGCCGATGGGACGGGAACGTGCTGTGGATCGTATGGACGGCATATTCGCAAGGGAAGCTCGTGCCCGAGCTGCCGTCATTGGAGAGCGTGAACGGAAATATCGTCATGGAGAACCTCCGTAACCACAAGAGTCATGACCGAAATGGCGATATGCGATATTGTACCATGAGGGCGGAAAGCCGCCGAGCCGAGCCGAGTCAGGCTGGTCCGGCCGGTACCTTTGCGGACCGCTTCCATAAGCCGCAAGCGCCCAGCGTCAAGCCGAAGAGCATATGTCCCGCCGACCACCAGAGCCAGGCGATGCGGTCATCCAGCTCCGGTACGCGCTCGGACAGCAACGATAGCGGTACGTACAGCGGGATGGCCGCAATACCGAGCAGCGCCCCCCAGAACAGCGGCCATCTCCGGCGGCGCATCAGCCGCGCAAAGACGGCGCCGAGCGCAGCCGCAAACCCGAGGTGAAGCGCGAATTCCACCCATTCCGGCAGCGGCCGCGCGAGCAGAGGTATGAAGTCGACGTTAAGCAGCAGCGTGTAGACGCGCGCCCCCGACCACGCCTGGGCCAGCTTCAGAAACAGTCCAAGCGCGGTGCCGGCGGCGAGGCCGCTGCCGATCCCTGCGGTATAGGAGACGTGCGGGCAGGTTAGCGGCATGATTTTCGCTCCCGTTACGGTATTAGTGGGGCTCGATATGAACGTGCACGTGCCGGATCCGGTGCTTCTCCCTCAGCTTATGCTCGATGTTCTCCGTAATGGCATGGCTGTCGTAAACGCTCATGCGCTGATCCACTTCAATCGTTAAGTCGACAAAGACGTGACTGCCGTGAATGCGTCCCTTAATATCCTTTACGTGCTCGACGCCTTCCATAGAAGTTACCGTCGCCTTATACGTCTCCAGTTCCTTGTCGTCGAAGCCGTCCGTCAGCAGGTGCGTGGCCTCTTTGAAAATGTCGACGGCGGTTTTGCAAATGACGAGCCCGACGATAACCGCTGCCAGCGAATCGAGCCAGTACAGTCCCCAGACCGTTCCCAGAATGCCGATGAATGTACCTAGACTTACGAGCATATCCGAACGGTTGTCCGCTGCGGCGGCTTTCAAGGCCAGACTGCCCGTCACGCGGGACAGCCTCAGGTTGTAACGGTAGACCGCGTACATGACGGCCGCCGCGAAGAGGGCGGTCCAGGCGGCGGCCGCATTCGGCACAGGCACCTCGCCCTTCAAGAAGCGGGTGACGGACTGGAACAATACTTCGATGCCGACAACGGCCATAATGAACGAAGCGACCAGAGAGGCAACCGTTTCCGCACGTGAATGTCCGTACCGGTGCTCGGCGTCTGCAGGCTTGCGGGCGATGCGGAGACCAATCACAACGGCCAGAGAAGCGACGATATCGGACGAATTGTTCAGGCCGTCGGCAAGCAGGGCTTGCGAGCCCGAGGCGTAGCCTACGGCGAGCTTCATAACGGATAGAAAAATATAAGCGCCTATGCTGAGCCAAGCGCCGAATTCGGCGGCGGGTTTCGTTCGTTCCATACACGACACTCCTATCGAAGTGAACTTCGGTGCCATTATACATAAGGAGAATCGTGTGGGTCTAGAGAAACAGTGTTGCGCCGCGCAAGAAGATTTACGGCGCTTCAACACAGTTTGCGGGGGCAAACGATGTTGCTCCGGGGCAACACGGGAACGCGGCGGAGCTGAGCGGAGGAGAATGCGGGGATCGGCTTAATTTCTCGGCGCCCACAGCATGACGGATACCCCGGCAAGGCAAATGGCGGCTCCGATCCAATCGTAAAGATCCGGCGATTTGCGGTCGACCATCCAGCCCCACAGAACGGCGAGTACGATAAACACGCCGCCGTAGGCTGCATACACGCGCCCGAAGGACGGGAAGTTTTGCAGCGCGGGAATGATCCCGTACAGGACAAGGATGATACTGCCGGCTACCCCATACCACAGCGGCTTCGCTTCCCGCAGCCACAACCAAACGAGATATCCTCCGCCGATTTCGGCAAGTCCGGCCAGTACAAATAACATGATAGCGGTAAACATGTGCGCCGCCCCTTCCACTCGTGCTTGTTCAACGACTTCATCATACCTCCCGGGGAATGCCAAAATCTACATGCGGCGAAAAACCGGATTGATTTTCCAGAAAGTGGGGTGTATAATTCGACTTAGGGACGTTAGGTGTCCTACCGGGACATAATGCGTCCCTTGGCAATTCGGATAGAACGGTCAAATTCCAGGGAGGGCGGGAAGTTCTATGGTTCTGACGGATATTGTAAAGCAGTTCGATTTGACGAGGGACGCATTGCTGAAAACGGTTGAAACGGTTACGGAGAGCGAAGCGGAGCGTGTGCCGGACGGATTCAACAATTCGATCAAATGGCATGCAGGCCATACCTTGTTTGCGACGAACCGGGCTTTTGAGATCTTTGAATCAGCCTCCTATTTGCCGGACCATTACGGTGAATTGTTCAAACCCGGCACAAGTCCGAGGGACTGGACAACCGGTGCGCCGACTCTCCGGCAGCTGATTGAGCAATTGGAGCTGCAAAAGGGCAAGATCAGAGAAGTTTTTTCCCATCGCACGGATCATCGGCTGGAACCGCCTTTTCAGTTAAAGGCTTATGGAGGCCTTGAGCTTCATACGGCCGGCGAGCTGTTGAACTTTTTCATCTTTCACGAAGCAATGCATGTAGGCCATATCAAGACGTTCAAGCAGCTCTTACAGACCGATGAACAAGCTGCGGATACAGCGGCGAAGTAGGGCGTACCGATGCGGCGGTCCGGGCCAAGTGAAAGCGCCGTGGTCCGCCGCTTTCAGCAAATCACGATTTTCATCATTTTCAGCGGCAAGTTGTGGTAAACTGTCAGGGCAAATGGTACAAT
This sequence comes from Paenibacillus chartarius, assembly GCF_042432825.1. Taxonomy (NCBI): domain Bacteria; kingdom Bacillati; phylum Bacillota; class Bacilli; order Caryophanales; family Paenibacillaceae; genus Paenibacillus; species Paenibacillus chartarius. Next base: position 9,349 of record NZ_JBHLWN010000074.1, read on the forward strand.
ATTCAAAGTGACTTTCATAAGGTAAAGCGACAAAACAGACAAGCACCAGAATATGCACGGAAATCGGAAAGGAGCATGTTGAAATCATGACCGCAACGAATCAAACGATCGAACAGCTCTCCATCAACACGATCCGCACACTGGCTATCGACGCTATCGACAAGGCGAATTCGGGGCACCCGGGCATCGTCATGGGCGCCGCTCCAATGGCGTACACTCTGTGGACGCAGCATATGACCCACAACCCGGCCGATCCGTCCTGGATTAACCGCGACCGCTTCGTGCTGTCCGCCGGCCACGGCTCGATGCTGCTGTACGCGCTGCTGCACCTGTGCGGCTACGATCTGCCGATGGAAGAAATTCAGAGCTTCCGCCAGTGGGGCTCCCTGACGCCGGGGCATCCGGAGTTCGGCCACACGCCTGGCGTCGACGCGACGACCGGTCCGCTCGGACAAGGCGTAGGCATGGCCGTCGGTATGGCGATGGCCGAAGCGCACTTGGCCGCTACGTATAATAAAGAAGGCTACAACGTGATCGACCACTTCACCTATGCGCTCTGCGGCGACGGCGACCTGATGGAAGGCGTAGCTGCCGAAGCGGTGTCCCTGGCGGGCCACCTGCGTTTGGGCAAGCTGATCATGCTGTACGATTCCAACGATATTTCGCTTGACGGCGAACTGAATATGTCGTTCTCCGAAGACATCCGCGGCCGCTTCGAGGCTTACGGCTGGCAGGTGCTGCGCGTAGAGAACGGCAACGACATCGTCGCGATTTCGACCGCGCTTGCCGAAGCGAAGCGCGATACGTCCCGCCCGACGCTGATCGAAGTGAAGACGGTTATCGGCTACGGCTCCCCGAACAAAGCGGGCAAGGGCGGCCACGCAGGTCCGCACGGCTCGCCGCTCGGCAAGCAGGAGTCCAACCTGACGAAGGAATATTACGGCTGGCCGACTGAGCCGGACTTCCTGGTGCCGGACGAAGTGCGCGTGCACTATGCGAAGGTGAAGGAGCAGGGGACGGCTGCGCAGCAAGCTTGGCAGGAGCTGGTAGCCAAATACGAAGCCGCTTATCCGGAGCTGGCGAAGCAGTTCCGCCTCGCTACAGCCGGCGAGCTGCCGGAAGGCTGGGATGCCGCGCTGCCGACGTATACGCCGGCGGACAAGCCGATGGCAACCCGCGCCGCGTCCGGCGCTGCGATCAACGCAATCGCGAAGAACGTGCCGAATTTGTTCGGCGGCTCCGCGGACCTGCTGAGCTCGAACAACACGGAAATGAAAGGCCTCGGCAACTTCAGCCGCAACGATTATGCAAGCCGCAACATTTGGTTCGGCGTGCGCGAGTTCGCGATGGGCACGGCGCTGAACGGCATGAGCCTGCACGGCGGTCTGCGCGTGTTCGGCGGCACGTTCTTCGTGTTCTCCGATTACTTGCGCCCGGCGATTCGTCTGGCTGCGATCATGTCCCAGCCGGTCATCTACGTATTTACGCATGACAGTATCGCCGTAGGCGAAGACGGCCCGACGCACGAGCCGGTCGAGCAGCTGCCTGCGCTGCGCACGATTCCGAACGTAACGGTCATCCGTCCTGCGGATGCGAACGAGACGACGCAAGCATGGCGCTATGTGATGGAGCATCGGGATACGCCTTACGCGCTGATCCTGACCCGCCAAAACCTGCCGATCCTCGAGAACACCGGCGAGCTGGCGAAGGAAGGCATCCGCAAGGGCGGTTATGTCGTTTCCGAAGCGGCGAATGGGCAGCCGGTCGCGCAAATTCTCGCTTCCGGTTCGGAAGTTCAGCTCGGCGTTGCCGCGCAGAAGCTGCTGGCCGCCGAAGGCATCCACGTTCGCGTCGTCAGCCTGCCGTCGCTGGAGCTGTTCGAGAAGCAGCCGAAGGAATACAAGGATTCCGTCATTTTGCCGAACGTCAAGGCGCGCCTTGCCGTCGAGATGGCGAACCCGGTGTCGTGGTACAAGTACACCGGCCACGAGGGCGACGTTCTCGGCATCGATACGTTCGGCGCTTCGGCACCGGGCGACCGCGTGATCAAGGAGTTCGGCTTCACGGCTGAAAATGTAGCGGCGAAAGTAAAGGCTCTGCTGTAAAGCAGAGTCTTCCCACCAGGAGAGGAGAGACCGATATGTCGCAGCAATTTGATGGAGTATCGATTGTCACGAAAGCCAACGTTTATTTTGACGGGAAAGTAACGAGCCGTACGGTGCTGTTCGCGGACGGAACGAAGAAGACGCTGGGCATCATGCTTCCGGGCGAGTACGATTTCGGCACGGATACGAAGGAAATTATGGAGATTCAAGCCGGCAAGCTGAAGGTGCTCGTGCCGGGCAGCGACTGGCGGGAGATCGACGGCTCCGGGACGTTCGAGGTGCCGGCGAATGTGCGGTTCCAGCTCGTCGTCGAGACGGTGACCGATTACATCTGTTCTTACGTTCAAGAGTAGCGAAGCATAATAAGACCCGCCGGCAGCACAACCGACTATGTGGTAGCGGAAGTGATGACGGCGGGTCTTTTCATTTTCCAGCGCTTGCGAGCTCTTTATCTTCTCGATTCGATATACTGCTCCAGCTTGATCCGTACATACGGCGGGAGACCGGACAGCATGCAGCCGTAGCGGAATTCGTCCTGGCCCGCCTCGATGCGGACAATACGGCCGGTAATCGGCGGCAGATCCGCTTCCTGCGGGAAGTGGATGACGACGAACATATCTTTGGCCAGCGGGAAGGACGAGGAGATTTGCAGGCCGCTTTCGGACAAGTCGCGCAGCGTCCCTTCGATATTTTGCCCGGAGAACGAGCCCTCCTGCTCCCATTGGTACACCGACAGATGCAGCTTGATATTGAGGCTGACCCGCTCGGCTCGGCGGCGTTCCCGTCCGGATAAGACGGCCGCTTCTTCGGCGATCTGCGGAGTCGGAACGGTATGCTTGGCCACCTCGCGGCCCATCCACTCTTCATAGCAGCGGATGACGGAGCTCAAATCCTCTTCGCCGAAGCCTTTGGCAAGTCCCATCTGGAACAGTGTTACGGCGTTATGGAGCATCGGAGCGGGAAGCTGAAATTGCTTGGTTAAATCCGTTGCGAGCAGCAAATCCTTCAGCATGAGCTTGACCGAGAACTGGTTGCTGAAGTCGCGGTTCACGATTTTCATACCCTTGAGGTCGACCTGCTTGCTTGCGGCTCCTCCGGACTGTACGATCTCGAGGAAATGCTCGGGGTTGATGCCCGCCTTCGTGGCGATCGACAAGCCCTCCATCAGCGAGAGCGCGTTAATGCCGACCATCGTGTTGTGGGCAAGCTTCGCATAAGAGCCGGAGCCGGACGGTCCGAGGTACAGCACCTTGCTGCCGAGCGCAAGGAACAGCTCGTAATGATCGCGGAACACGTCCTCGCTGCCGCCGACCATGAACGTCAGCGTCCCCGCTTCCGCAGCCGGCTTGCTGCCCGTTACCGGAGCGTCGAGGAAGTCGACGAAGTGGTTCGCGAGCTCCTCGAACAGCCTGCGGCTCGTTGCCGGTGCAACGGTGGAGCTGTCGATAATCGTCTGACCCGGCTGGACGGCGGAGAGAATGCCGTGCTCGCTGTGGAATACGTCAAGCAGCGCCGCGTCGTCGCTCAGCATCGTAAAGATGACTTCCGATTCCCTTACGGCGTCGGCGATCGTGCCGGCGACTTCGGCGCCAAGCTCTGCCAGTTCGTCCGTTTTGCCGCTGCTGCGGTTGTACACCGTCACAGGATACCCTTTGCGCAGAAGGTTGGCGGCCATGGGCTTGCCCATCGTGCCCAACCCGATGAATCCGATTCGTTTCATGACAATCACCTCTGGTATTTATTGTATCACGCGGATTTGCATTTGCCCAACCTACCCGCTATTCTAGGAATAGCGTGTAAAGAGAACCCAAATTCAGGAAGGAGTCTTACAAAGGATGAAGAAACTGCAGTTTGATTACAGCAAGGCATTATCTTTCTTTGGTCAGCATGAAGTGGATTATTTGGCTAGCCAGGTGGCGCTTGCTCACGAGCAGCTCCATCAGGGCACCGGCGCAGGCAACGACTATCTCGGATGGATCGATCTGCCGGTCAATTACGATAAAGAAGAGTTCGCCCGTATTCAGGCGGCGGCGAAGCGAATTCAATCCGATTCCGACGTGCTCGTCGTGATCGGTATCGGCGGCTCGTACCTCGGCGCACGCGCGGCGATCGAAATGCTGTCCCACTCGTTCTATAATATGCTCTCCAAGGATCAGCGCAAGACGCCGCAAATCGTGTTCGCCGGGCAAAATATTTCGTCCACTTACACGAAGCACCTGCTGCAGCTGCTTGAAGGAAAAGACTTCTCGGTCAACGTCATCTCCAAGTCGGGCACAACGACGGAGCCGGCGATCGCGTTCCGCATTTTCCGTGAGCTGCTTGAGCAGAAGTACGGCAAGGAAGGCGCCCGCAAGCGCATCTACGCAACGACGGACAAGGCTCGCGGCGCGCTGAAGCAGCTTGCAAACGAAGAAGGCTACGAGTCGTTCATCATTCCTGACGACGTTGGCGGCCGTTACTCCGTGCTGACGGCGGTCGGCTTGCTGCCGATCGCGACAGCGGGCATCGACATCGAAGCGATGATGAAGGGCGCCGCCGACGCGCGCGAAGAGTTCTCGAATCCGAACCTGGCCGAGAACCTGAGCTACCAATACGCGGCAGTCCGCAATATCCTGTACCGCAAAGGCAAGACGATTGAAATTCTCGTCAACTACGAGCCGTCGCTGCACTTCGTTTCCGAATGGTGGAAGCAGCTGTACGGCGAGAGCGAAGGCAAGGATAACAAAGGAATTTACCCGGCGTCGGTCGACTTCTCGACGGATCTGCATTCGATGGGCCAGTACGTGCAGGAAGGCTCCCGCATTTTGTTCGAAACGGTGCTGCAGGTCGAGGAAGTGCCGGAGCACATTACGATCGGTACGGATGCGGCGAATTTGGACGGGCTGAACTTCCTGAGCGGCAAGACGATGGACTTCGTCAACAAGAAGGCGTTCCAGGGCACGATGCTGGCGCATACCGACGGGGCGGTGCCGAACCTGATCGTCACGCTGCCGGATATGTCGCCGTATACGTTCGGTTACCTGGTATACTTCTTCGAGAAGGCATGCGGCATCAGCGGCTACCTGCTCGGCGTGAATCCGTTCGACCAGCCGGGCGTAGAAGCGTATAAGAAAAATATGTTCGCTCTGCTGGGCAAGCCCGGCTTCGAGAAGGAGAAGGCGGAGCTCGAAGCGCGTTTGCAACAGTAAACATTCCGGCGTCTCCCGCGGCTCCTTCCGAGCCCGGGAGACGTTTTGTTTTTCATGAACCGGATTTGCCTTCGTGCAACAAAACGACCAGTCGGTCCTTATGTGGCAAGGGTTTGGCGCAAACGTTGGCATCGAAGCGTTGGACAATTGTATTGAAAAAAATGTTGTTAAGGCTCGCTACATCCTGTACAATAATGTGAAATAAGATTACTCTACGTTGTCGGAAAGGCCACCATGATCCCTACTTATCGCACGGTTCAGACAGCCGGTACCGCAGAAGTCGTCATCAAGAAGTCCAGATTCATCGGGCATTGCCGTCCGGTCCAGGATGAAGGTGAAGCGCTTCGATTCATCGAATCGATCCGCAAGGAGCACTGGTCGGCCACCCACAATTGCTTTGCCTATGTCATTGGCATGCGCGATGAGATTCAGAAGCAATCGGATGACGGAGAGCCGAGCGGAACGGCTGGGAAGCCGATTCTGGAAGTGATCAAGCATCAAGGTCTTAAAAATACAGTCGTTGTCGTAACCCGTTATTTCGGCGGGATTATGCTCGGCGCAGGCGGCTTGATTCGGGCATATACGGACGGGGCCGTCATCGGGATCGAAGCTGCGAAGCCGGTCTGGATGAAGCTTCACCGTGAAGTTCGCGTACGCGTCGAGTATACGTGGCTGGGCAAAGTGGAGAACGAGCTGCGCGGCCGCGGCACGCTGCTCGGGCCGACCGAGTACACCGATCAAGTTACGGTCGTCTGCTTTCCGCTTGAACCCGAAGCGGATGCGTTCATAGCCTGGATGACGGACCTTACGCAAGGCCAAGCGGCGATTGAAGCCGGAGACAGCCGTTATATTCCTCACCAAGATGAGCAGCTTAGTTGAGTCAGTATGAGGTGGATTGCATAATCCGCAACAAATAATTTCATATCGAGTGGAGCAAAGCGAGGGATTTCCATGGCGAGGAAAGCGGTCGCTCAGGAGTTAAGCCGTGAGCGTATCTTGGAGGAAGCCAGAGGTTTGTTTGCCACCCACGGCTATCGCGCTTTAACGATGCGAAGCATCGCAAAGTCAATGGGTTACAGCCATGGTGCGTTATATTATCATTTCAAGGAGAAGGCGGAGCTGTTCTACGCCTTGATTCGCGACGATTTCAGCACGCTGCTGCGCCGTCAGCAGGAGCTGATGAGCACGTACGCGCAGCCCAGCATCGTGCTGCTGCAGAACTGGATGCTGGAGTTCATCCGGTTCGGTCTCGATAATCCGAATCATTACGAAATTATGTTCATGATCAATGACTCGGAAATTATGACCTACTCCCGTTCCGAGCAGGCGCAATGTCTGGAGCTGTTCTCCGAGGTCGTGCGCGATGTGGTCAGCAGCTACAACGATAATTCGGAGATCAGCTACACACTGCCGTGGACGCTGTTCATGTCGCTGCACGGCTTCATCTCGTATTCGATTCACTATAAGCAGTCGTTTGCCGAAGTGGAGAAGATGGCGGAGGATCACGTCCATTTCCTTTGCCGGAACTTGAAGGCGTCGGCGACGGGCGGCCGCGGCCGCCGGAGCGAGCCGGCGGAAGCCGCCGCCGGTGCCGAGTTCGGGATGGAGAAATCCGGCCTGAAGCCTACCCGTGAAACAGCTTAACGTGTACGGTGCGGCGCCGCGGCCCGTCGAATTCGCAGAAGTAGATGCCCTGCCACGTGCCGAGCACGAGCCGGCCGTTCTCGATGAGCACCGTCTGTGAGGTTCCGGTCGTGATCGCCTTCAGGTGAGCGGCGGTGTTGCCTTCGCTGTGGCGATCGAGCGGATGGCGCCACGGGTACGTTTCGTCCAGGCGCCGAAGCACATCGCGCTTCACATCGGGATCTGCATTTTCGTTAATGGCGATTCCGGCTGTCGTATGCGGGCAGTAGACGATAGCGAAGCCCTCCTGGATGGGGTGCTTCATAAGAATTTCGGTGACGTAACGGGTAATGTCGACGATTTCGTCGCGTTGGGATGTTGTAAGGTGGAACGTATGCAGGGTCATCGCAGCTTAAGCCTCCTTGACTCGGTAGTCGCACTTCTCTATGCTAAGTATACACGAGCTTGCGGGTGCTTGCCCGAGAGAGGAAGCGGTACTGATGGATTTGAATGTATGGTCGGAAGAGAATGTGGAGTTTATGTTCGAGGAGATCAAGAAGAAGCTGCGTATGGCGACAGGGGGCTCGATCAAGGGGACGAACTTCGATCCGGCGCTGTACGAGGATTTGAAAGACTTGTACGACATGGTCGCCTCCAAATCAACGTTCTCGATCAGCGAGATTGATGCGATAACGTCGGAGCTCGGCAAGCTTCGCAAAGCATAAGGCGTTCCAGTTACCGGCCCGCCTGCACGCACGCGCACCCCGTGCGCGAGGATGGAGCAGGGGGCCGTTTTGCATGCGGCGAATCGACGGTCGCTGACAAAATAATAGGTTGGTTGATGCGACAAAATTTACGGAACCAACGAAAGGCTGCGATTGACGGTGCGCTGTAAGGCTTGCTCTTTGCGGCTGTTTGGAATGTTAGACCAAAGATGTGAATTTTGTGTGTAGGACAAATTTCAACAGGATATGCTCGAATCTTATAGTAAACTAGTTTCTGTGGTATTGATCAAGGAGGCTAGTAGTGAAAATGAGTGAGCAAGCGTTGGATGATGAGCTGGAGCGGCTGAGGTCGCAATTGGTTGCTCTCGTGTCGGAAGCCGGAGGGTTTGCCGGACTGCAGGTGCTTCAGGCAAGCTGCCTGCTGGACGAGCAAATTATGGCGTATTATAGAGCGAATAGTAAGAAGGCGGCTGTGCCGGGAGCGAAAATCGCGTAGGCGACGAATCGCGAGTTGAACGATATGCAGCGCTGCTCCCGATAGGATATGTAATGCGTTAGTTTGTGAATCGGTTACTTGATCGGGAAGGTGCATTCGGGCTTGCTGCCGATGTCGGATATCGCAAGATGGCAGCTTTGCAAGGTGAAAACGCGTGTGACGCTTAGGCGTTACACGCTTATTTTTTTTCCCGCGGAGAGGCCAGGCGCGTTTTGCGGCTGGCTGCTGGTTGTTGGTTGTTTATTGCTTGATGCCGGTTGCTGATGCCGGTTGCTGATGCTGGTTTCTGATTGCGGTTGCTGATGCTGGTTGCTGATTGCTGATGCTTGTTGCTGATTGCTCATTGCCGATTGCCGGGTTACGGATTACTGATTGCCGGTTGCCGGTGGGGGCGGTCGACGTACACGGGTGAATAGCGGATTTTCAAGTCTCTATTCTGCTGCCCGGCTTGCACTCTTTGCGGATAGCGGTTTGAGACGGCGTTATTTGGCCCAATCAGCTGGAAGATCGCAGAAAACCTGCGGATAACGACCTGAAAATCCGTTATTAGTAAGATACCAATGAAAGTGGATCAAATAACGCCCCGAAAGTCGCTTATGGAAACCCGCAGCTAATACAGCTCCTCCACCGCCCACCCCCCTCGGATCGGCGAGTTCGGTACTTGCGGTAAGCGCAGCTGCTCCAAAGCCATTTGCAAATAATCGGCTTGTGTGCAGATGCTTCCGTCCTCCCGCGCCGCCTCGGCAGGCACGTCAAGCCTGCTGAGCGTTTCGAGGTCGCGCTCGTAGACGGCGGAATCCCACCGGACCTGTGACAGCACCTTCCATACGACAATCTCCGGAATGCCGGTGGAGTGACGGATCAGCTTCACCACCTGCGGCAGCTGGGTACGCATCATCTGGTGGGCCCGAAGGTGCGCTTTCAAATATGCGACGACGATATCGGGATGCGCCGCCGCCCACTCGCGGCTCGCGATAAGGCCGGTCAAATAGTCGTCGCCCATTCCCTCCTCGAAGAGCAGGCGGGCGCCTCCCGTGTAGCCGAGCAAGCTCAAGTAGGGCTCCCACATGACGCCGGCACCGACGGACCGCTCTACAATGCGGTTCATATTGTCGCCCATGTTGCCATGAATGATCTTGGCGTCATCGCCGCCGATTTCCGTGAGCAGGCGCTTAAGCCGAAGGCTGGCGCTGGAGTGGGCGACCGTGCAAATGGTTTCGCCGCTCAAGTCGTGCGGTGTGGAGACCGGACTGCCGGCCGGAACGGCAATGGAAATGCCTTTGCCCTGCGGAGTTTTGCCGTCGAAGGCGAGCAGCACGGACTGAAACGACGGCAAGAGCCGGCTGAGTGTGTTGCTGATCTTGATCGGATAGTCGCCCAAGGAAGCGATATGGAGCTTGCCCATAATCATACCCTCGAGCAGCTCCAGACCGCTGACTCCGTTGTACCAATCGATCTCCAGCAGGTGCTTCGGATAATAGCGCTTCAGCTCTTCCTCGAAGAAGCCGGTTTCCTTGATCAGCAGCGAGCTCCACATGTGCGCAGTGCCGCTCTGGTAGCCGATAGCCAGCTTCAGTACCCGGCGCTCCTTCCTGCCGTCGGCATCGCGATGATCCGCCGCATAGCTGCGAATCCACTTCTGAAGCTCTTCGGGGTCGATGAAAACTTCCTTGCCGATCTTGATAAAAGGAAGCTGCTTGGTCAGCCGCCAGCGATCGATCGTGGAGCGGCTGATACCGAATATATCCATAGCTTCCTGCAGCGTGATCAGGCGCATTTCCTTCGACGACACTCCGGCTCCCTCCTGAAATCCGTTAATACCAAGTGAATTAATTGGAAATAAACTATTAAGCCCATTGTAAACGAAACAGTTTCCGCGGGCAACTACATTTTTACATGAAGTATGTAAAAATATGGCTGTAATCCTCATTGCTCTTCATTCGTCCTCAGTACCGCTCAAGTCATTGACGGTCAAGTTGGGCGAATGATACGATGCAGCAAGATGAAAAGCACAGTATCGGAGTCGGAATTAATTCTCCTTTTGTCGACTGGACCTCCAGAGACACGGTTGCCCGAACGGGCGTGCTGTGTCTTTTCTTATCTCATGAAGGAGGTTGTCGACAAGCGATGCAAACGAGACATTATGAGGCGGACGTCGTCATCGTCGGCGGAGGTACGGCCGGAACGATGGCGGCCATTAAAGCGAAAGCGGCGAATCCGAGCCTGCAGGTGCTCGTGCTGGATAAGGCGGACATCCGCCGCAGCGGCGCGATCAGCATGGGCATGGACGGCTTGAATAACGCGGTTATACCGGGCAAAGCGACGCCCGAGGAGTATACGCTCGAGATTACCGCCTCCAACGACGGCATCGTCGATCAGCGGGCGGTGTTCCGCCAAGCGTCGGAATGCTACGACATCGTCAAAGAGCTCGATTCGTGGGGCGTCGATTTCGAGAAAGATGCTGAGGGCAACTACGAGGTATACCGCGTGCACCGCAACGGCAAGTACGTGCTGCCGATGCCGAAGGCGAGCGACCTGAAGCTGATTTTGGCCAAGAAGGTCAAGCAGATGCGCTGCAAAGTCGTGAACCGGGTCATGGCGACCCGGCTGCTTACGAGCGGCAACCAAGTGACCGGCGTGATCGGCTACGACGTGCAGAGCGGCGAGCTGGTCGTCGTCAAGGCGAAGGCTGTCGTGCTTACCGCAGGAGCCGCCGGCCGCATGGGACTGACCGATTCCGGCTACCTGTACAGCACATACGAGAATCCGACGAATTCCGGCGAAGGCTACGCCATGGCGTACCACGCAGGCGCCGAGCTTACCGGCATCGAGTGCTATCAGATTAACCCGACGATGAAGGATTACAACGGTCCCGCCTGCGCGTATGTAGCCGGACCGTTCGGCGGCTATACCGCGAACGCCAAGGGCGAACGCGTCACCGGCTGCGATTACTGGAGCGGCGAGCTCATCATGAACATGTGGAAGATGGCGAACAAGGGCGAGTGGCCGCTGTTCCTGAAGCTGACGCACCTCGACGACGAGACGATTTCCAAGATCGAATCGATCCTGCATTATAACGAGCGCCCGAGCCGGGAACGGTTCCACGCCGGACGCGGCAAGGACTACCGCTCGGATATGGTGGAGCTGCATTTCTCCGAGCTCGGACTTTGCAGCGGGCACAGCGCCTCCGGCGTTCTGGTCAATCACGAGGCGGAGACGTCGGTGGCGGGACTGTATGCGGCGGGAGATATGGCGTGTGTACCGCACCAGTATTTGTTAGGGGCATTAACCTTCGGCAAAATCGCGGGTACGAACGCGGCACAATTCGCTGCGACCCAGACGTTCGTCGAGCCGGATCCGGCGCAAATCGAAGCGGAGGCGGAGCGGATAAGCCGCATTGCCGCCAATCCGGACGGCGTGCCGCACCAGCAGGTGGAGTACAAAATCCGCCGCATCGTAACGCAGTATCTCATGCCGCCGAAGACGATTACGAAGATGGATATTGCATTGGAGAAAATGGACCATTTTCGCAAGGTGGATTTGCAGCTGCTCGGGGCGCGCGACCCGCATGAGATCGGCCGGGCGCTGGAGGTACACAGCATCGTCGACTGTGCGGAGATGATGGCGAAGGCGTCTCTCTTCCGCAAGGAGAGCCGGTGGGGCTTCTATCATTATTTCCTCGATTATCCGGAACGGGACGATGCCAATTGGCTGAAGCGGGTCATTATCCGCAAAGGCAGCGACGGCCGGAGCGAGCTGTATACAAAGGAGCTTCCGCCATACATTTTGCAACCGAATGAACATAAAGGGGAGACGGCACATGAGCAATCAGTCGGCTAATCTGATCAGCCAGCGGGTCGAAGCGAGCGTCATTATCGACCGGGACAAATGCATCGGCTGCGATATTTGCGTCCAAGTATGCCCGATGGGCATCCTCGCGCTCGACAAGGACGGCAAGGCGTATATGAAATACGACGAATGCTGGTACTGCACGCCGTGCCAGACGGACTGTCCGGTCGACGCGGTGCGCGTCAACATTCCGTATTTGGTCAGATAAACAGGGGGTGCGGAGCATGAAGCTTAGCGGATTGCGCGGTGCCGGCGCCGCAGCGGGACTTGCGGCGCTGCTGCTCCTGCAGGCATGCGGAGGAGGCGGCGGCTCTGCAGCCGGAGCGCCGGCCGGAAGTGCGGCAGCGGCGTCGGGAGGCGGCGCGGAGCCGGTAACGATTACGATCGGTTACCAGTCCCCTACGGCCCAGACGTGGGGAGCGCTGATCATCAAGAACCGGAAGCTGTACGAGAAGCATCTGAAGGAGCAGGTTCCGAACAAGAGCTACCAAGTAGAGTGGTTCGACGCCCCTGCCGGTTCGGTCCTGAACAATAACATGGCCGGCGGCAAAATCCAAATCTCGTTCCTCGGCGATATGCCGTCGCTGCTGAACGGCGTGCTCGGCATTACCCAGTCGAACTACCATTCCGTGTTCCTCGCTTTTGACGGGAAGGGAGAGCTGGGCCGCAATCAGGCGATTCTCGTACCGAAGGACAGCGATATCAAGTCGGTCGCGGACCTCAAGGGGAAGACCGTGTCGACGCCGATCGGCAGCTCCTCGCACCGGATGCTGCTGGAGTCGCTGCGCCGGGTGAACCTCGTCGATCAGGTGACGATTGTCGATCAGTCCGTAACGGTCGGGATGCAGAGCGTGGAGCAGGGGAAAATCAGCGCCCACTCGACGTGGGAGCCTTATCCGAGCCTGATGCAGGTCAAGGGCATCGGACGCGTGCTGCAGTTCGGGGAAGAGACGAAGATCGATTATTTGGCGGGAGTCGTCGCCAATCTCGACTGGGCGAAGAATAACAAGCCGGAGGCGATCGCTTTCCTGCGCGCGCTGAATGAAGCTCATGAGTTCATTCGGAGCAACCCGGAAGAGGCGGCCCGAATTTTCGAGGAAGAAAGCAAATTTCCCGCCGAGGTATGCCGCAAAATGGTGGAAAACATCCGGTTCGACGCCGCGATTTATCAAAAGGATCTGAATACGCTTAGCGGCAGTATCGAGTTTCTGTCGAGCATCGGCAAGCTGCAGAAGAAGCTCGAGCTGAAGTCGTTCGTCGATGATGCCTATCTCCGCGATGCCGTGGAAGCCGTAAATAAGACGTATTTGACCGACGCCGAGCTGCAGGGAGAATGGATTAAAGGAAAGGTTTATTGAGATGGAAAAGCTGCGTAAAGGGATCCGGCGACGGTCGGTCGCATCTACGCTCGTGCGCATAGCGTCGGTAATCGTGTTTCTGCTGCTGTGGGAGGCGGCGGTTAGGGCCAATGTGCGCTGGCCGCTGCAGTTCGGCAACTTGCCGGGGCCGATCGATATCGTATCGACCTGGTGGTCGTACTTGGGGCGGAAGCAATACTATATGGATATCGGAATCAGTACGGCCAGAGTGCTGACGGGCATCGTGCTCGGCTTCTTGACGGCGGTGCCGCTCGGGCTCTGGATCGGTCTGAAGGGCGCAGCGCGGGACGCACTGTTTCCAAGCCTTGAGCTGTTCCGGCCGATTCCGCTGATCGCGTTCCTGCCGGTGACGATGCTGTTATTTCCGACTATAGAGAGCAGCATTATTTTCATCACGTTCATTGGAGCGTTCTTCCCGATTCTGATCAATGCGAAGGATGCGGCCGGCAGGGTGTCGCCCGTGCTCGTTCAGGCGGCGCAATGTCTCGGCTGCGGTCCGGTTCGCGCAATATGGAAGGTGTATTTGCCGGCGATGTCGCCGGAATTGTTTACGGGGCTGGCGGTCGGCACCGGCGCTTCGTGGATGGGCGTCATTACGGGCGAGATGATGTCCGGGCAGACGGGGATCGGCTATACAACGTGGCAGGCGTATCATTTGCTCGATTACCGGCAGTCGATCATCGGCATGTTCACGATCGGGGCGCTCGGCTTCGGATCATCGGTGCTGGTTCGCAGCGGCGAACGGCTGCTCGTACGGTGGAAATGAACTTGGGTCGGAAGGAAGGGGAGATGTCCGTTGCATGTCGAGTTGCAGGGAGTATCGAAACAATATCGGACGGGGGACGACCGCGAGGTCCGGGCGCTGGACAACGTATCGCTGCATATCGGGGAAGCGGAATTCGTCTGTCTGCTCGGACCGTCGGGCTGCGGCAAGAGCACATTGCTGAAGCTCATGGCGGGGATCGAGCGGCCTTCGGCGGGCTCGGTGCGGTTCGCTGGCAAGCCGGTTAACGGCGCATCGACGGAGCGGGGCTACGTGTTTCAGGAATATGCCCTCTTTCCTTGGCTTACGGTGGATGGCAACATCCGGTTTGGGCTTGAGCTCAAAGGAATAAGCCGGAAGCGGCAGCAGGAGGCGGTTGAGCGTTATTTGGAGCTGCTTGGGCTTAAGCAGGCAGCCCGGCTGTACCCGAAGGAGCTGTCGGGCGGGATGAGCCAGCGGGTAGCGATCGCCCGGGCGCTCATTCTGCAGCCCAAGCTGCTGCTCATGGATGAGCCGTTCGCCGCGCTCGACGCCATTCTCCGCCGCAAGCTGCAGGAAGAGGTCGCACGACTGTGGCGCCAGGAAAATATTACGTTCGTACTCGTCACCCACGATGTCGAAGAGGCGATTTACTTGGCCGACCGGATCATCGTCATGTCGCCGGGGCCGGGACGGATTAAGGAGGAGGTTGCCGTGCGGCTGCCGCGTCCCCGCGTGCGGACCGAAGCCGGCTTCGTGGCGCTGCGCAACAGGCTGCTCGAGCTGCTGCACGACGGGGAGGATGCCGCCGATTTGGGCCAGTCTGAGGCGAACGGTTCTCTGCGGCCCGGCGAAGCGTCCGAGCAGCATGCCGCCGAGGCATTTCTCGCTTAAGGAAACAGACCGATTCAATTTCAAATACCGCTCACGAAAATGCTCTCTATGGGGGCATTTTTCTGCTTCTTAGGGCACGTGCAGGGAGAATAAACGGCAGTGTATGAAATTGGGCTGAAATTGCGAACCGAGGCAGGAATCCGCTTCCGTTTTGTGGAAATAGAAGGGAAACCTCTAGATTGGGCTGCATGTAAAGAAATGGAGGCGATCATTTGAGCAAGCGTATTCATTTGCTGGTCGGCACGAGTAAAGGCGTATTCATGTACGTGTCGGATGAAGAGAGACGGCAGTGGAGTCTCAAGGGGCCGTTCTTGAACGGCTGGGAGGCTTACAGCGTTATGGGCGACAGCCGCGGCGGCACCCATCGCATGTTTGCGGGAACGTCGCATGCGGCGTATGGAGCGACGATTCGCTACAGCGACGACTTCGGCGAGACGTGGACACAGGTGGAGGAAGGTCCCCGCTATGCTCCGGAGACCGGATTTTCGCTGAATCGCATCTGGCAGCTTATGCCCGGAGCGCCGTCGCAGCCGGATACGATCTATGCGGGTGCCGAGGAAGCCGGGCTGTTCGTCAGCCGCGACCGGGGCGCGACATGGCGGGAGCTGGATGCGCTTACGAAGCATCCGAGCCGCCCGAATTGGTTCGGCGGAGCAGGCGGCTTGTGCTTGCATACAATTATCGTCGACCCTCATAACGAGAAGCGGATCTGGGTGGCGATGTCGGCGGTCGGCGTGTTCCGTACGGAAGACGGCGGAGAGACGTGGCAGACTTGCAACACCGGGCTGAACCGGGCGGCAACGGGCCAGCAGGACGACTCGATCGGTTATTGTATCCATAAGATGGTCATTTCGCCCACGGATCCGAATACGCTCTACATGCAGGAGCATAGCGGCGTATTTATGTCGACCGATGCCGGCGATACCTGGACGCCGATCGAAGAGGGGCTGACGCTGCACGGCGATGACCGTCCGTTCGGGTTCCCGATCGCGATTGCGCCGAACGGCGATTTGTTCCTCATTCCGCTCGAGAGCAGCGAGAAGAGGTCGATGCTCGGCGGCAAGCTGCTCGTCTGGTCGCGTCGTCCCGGCGATACAAAGTGGGAGCCGATCGGCGACGTTGTGCCGGAGGAGCTGCGCCACGTCAGCGTGCTGCGGGACGCGATGGCGATCGATTCGTTCGAGCCGTATGGCTTGTATTTCGGAACCAGCAGCGGCGAAATATTTTGCTCGCTCGACCGGGGCGTGACCTGGAGCCGCCTGCCCGGACAGCTGTCCCGCATTATGAG
Organism: Paenibacillus chartarius; assembly: GCF_042432825.1. Taxonomy (NCBI): domain Bacteria; kingdom Bacillati; phylum Bacillota; class Bacilli; order Caryophanales; family Paenibacillaceae; genus Paenibacillus; species Paenibacillus chartarius. The sequence goes on from NZ_JBHLWN010000074.1 coordinate 25,638, forward strand.
CGTGAAGCCGTGGATAGTGGAAGGGTGAAGGCGAAGCGATGCCGACGATCGACTGCAGCGTACCTTCATTGATCAGTGACTGTACAGGCGGGAAGGCGCGCTTTACGATGGAGGCGGATACGCTGGAGCAGGCGATTCAGCGTATGATGGAGCGGTACCCGCTGCTGCGCGTTCACGTGATGACGGAAACCGGCGCCATTCGCAAGCACGTTATGATTTGCTATAACGACGATAATATCGCCTGGCTGGAACGGCTAGACGTACCGGTGTGCGATGGGGACCGACTCGCGGTCGTCCAGCTCGTGTCCGGCGGATAGCCGGCCCGCATAACGAACAACGGCCTGACGGAGCGCCTTTACCGGGCGCCCCGTCAGGCCGGCTGCCTTATTACCCGCCGATCTTCTCCAGCGGCTTATGGTTGCCGTAGTTCGGCCGCTCGCGTGTCGTCGGCGCCGCCCAATTCACGGCGTTGCGGATGACGCGGCGTACCTGCTCGTTGTAATACGTCGGATACGTCTCATGGCCGGGGCGGAAGTAGAAGATTTTTCCTTGGCCGCGGTGGAACGTGCAGCCGCTGCGGAATACTTCGCCGCCTTCGAACCAGGACACCATAATAAGCTCATCCGGCTGCGGGATATCGAAGTGCTCGCCGTACATTTCCTCCTGCGGGAGCTCGATGTATTCGCCGATGCCTTCGGCGATCGGATGGCCCGGGGATACGACCCAGATGCGCTCCTTCTCGTCGGCTTCCCGCCATTTGAGATCGCATGTCGTGCCCATCAGCTTCTTGAACACTTTCGAGAAATGGCCGGAATGCAGCACGATCAGTCCCATGCCCTGAAGCACGCGCTTCTGTACACGCTCTACGATGCTGTCCTGTACGTCGCCGTGAGCTTTATGGCCCCACCAGATCAGCACGTCCGTTTCGTTCAGACGCGCTTCCGTCAAGCCGTGCTCCTCCTCGTCCAGCGTAGCGTAAGCGACCTGCACCCCGGAGCCCAGCCCTTCGCCGATCGCCGTATGTATGCCGTTCGGATAAACGGAGCGTACCTTCTCGCTCTCCTTCTCATGGCGGAATTCGTTCCATACCGTTACTCGCAATGTCATGCCGCAGCCTCCCATTCGTTTTTCTAAAACTCAGTATAGGGGATGGGCAGGGCGCCGAATAGGACGGAACTTGGCAAGTTTATGTTCGATTGTGTCATGGGTATTGGGTGAACAATCCAGTTGTGATATGCTCGAAGCAGAAGGGGGAGTCATGCCCGTGGAGCTGTTGAATGAGAATGTCGTCTACCAGAATCCGCTGCTATATTTGAAAATATGGGAGATCCGCGACGATCATCCTCCCGGCCGCAGTACATCTTCCAAATGGCATTGGCATTATCATAAGGAAGTGGAATTTTTGGTCGTACAGAACGGCGGCATGCTGCTGCAAACGCAAGACGAGCAAATGACGCTCGGCCCCGGTGATGTCGTCCTGCTCGGCTCCTCGCAGCCGCACAGGACAATGAAGGTGTCGGACGGGGAGCTGCGCTACACCGTCTTTCAACTCGATTTGCTGCGGCATTTCGACCAAAGCACGATCGGTTACTTGCCCAGCTTTGCCGAGGTGACGAACCCGCTCTCGGAGCTCAATTATATTTTCCGCGGCGACCCCGAAGCGAATGCAGCGGCTCGGGAGCTCATTCTGGACATTTATGAAGAATCGCAGGCGATGCGGGACGGCTACGAGTTCGCTATCCGCGCCTGCGTGCAGCGGATGCTGCTGCTGCTCGTCCGCCGCGATACGAGAGCGAAGCTGCAGCGTGCCCGGAATGCCGATGTCGCCCGGCTTCGGCCTGTACTCGATTATGTCGAGAGCCGGCTGAACGAGCACATCGCGGTCGAGGACGTGTGTACGCTGCTCGGCCTCAGCTATCATTATTTTATTAAATACTTTAAGAAAACGATGGGCATGTCGTTCGTCGACTACGTGAACTACAAGCGCATCAAGAAAGCGGAGCGGCTGCTGGTGACCAGCGATGCGACGATTTTCGAGATCGGCTTCGAGGTGGGCATATCGAATATGGCCCAGTTCTACAAGCTGTTCAAGCGTCACAACCGCTGCTCGCCGAAGGAATTCAAACGGCGGATGCTGGATACGGGCGCGGGGCATACGGATCAGGCCGCAAGCTCCGTGACGGGATTAGGCACGGCGCCCCGTTACGAGTCACTGTCCATGTCGTGACCAAGCATAGGTTGTAAGCTCCTTGCCGCTTTTCCTCCCCCGGATACAATTAGTAACAGCTTGACAATCCGGGAGGAGATTACACACATGGGAAATCCATTGAAACGGAAAGGCATCGTCACTGGGGCGCTGGCTGCAGCCTTGTCGCTCAGCTTGTCGTATAATGTACTCGGCGCCGGCACTTTGACGGAGGTCAGAGTGTTTTTGAATACGGGGATTAAGGTCATGCTGAACGGCAAAGCGTTCGAGGCGGTCGATGCGGATACGGGGACCAGGCTCGTACCGATTACGTACAACGGTTCGACGTATTTGCCGATGCGGGCGGTGGCGGAAGCGGCCGGCATGAAGGTGACTTGGGATCCGAACACGGAAACGGCCTATTTGGGGGAAGTCGGAGGAGACATCGCCAAAGGCGAAATCAGCTATATCAAAGCTTCGACGGAATACGTATACAACGCGTCGTTGTACCGGCTCGCCAGCAGAACGCCGGAGGAGCTTAAGACGGCGGACGGTACGGCGTTTGCGTACGGCTACGTAACCGGCGGCAGCCGGTCGGTCAGCATCGAAGTGCTGACGGAATTCAGCTACAGCAAGTTCAAGGCCAGAATTTATGCGGCGGACACATTGACGAAAGACGACCTTCAAGTGAAGGTCGTCGACGAGAACAATGTGACGGTGAAAGAGATGATGGTCAAGAACGGCGCGATCACCGACATCGAGTTTGACGTGAAAGATACGAAATCGCTGCGGATTTACGTCCAGGGCGACCGAAGCATCATCGGCGAGCCGATGCTCGGCAAGTAAGCCGGGCTGCGTACAAAGGATTATGCACTACGGATTGCGCCGATCGTACCGCGCACTGCGGATGGCTACGCTTTGATCTCCAACAGCTTGTATGTGATGACACCCGCAGGTGCGTTGACATGAATTTCGTCACCGACGGACTTGCCCATCAGCGCCGTGCCGATCGGACTTTCGTACGAAATTTTGTTGTTGGAGACATCGGCCTCGGATGGACCGACGACTTGATATTCGATATTCTCATCGAATTCGATGTCATGCACGACGACGTACGAGCCTACCTGTACCGTTGACGTGTCCGCGGATGCCACGACACGCGCTTTCTTAAGCAGGCGCTCGATCGTAAGAATGCGGGTTTCCATAAACGCTTGTTCTTCCTTGGCGGAATGATACTCGCTGTTTTCCTTCAAGTCGCCGTAGGAGATCGCCGTCTTAATCCGCTCGGCGAGCTCCCGGCGGCGCGGGCCTTTCAGCTCTTCCAGCTCCTGCTCCAGCTTCGCCAAGCCCTCAGGGGTTAAAATCACTTCATCGTTCGTCATTCGACATACAGCTCCCATTCCATAATCCATTCTTACTTCGTATTGTACATGATAATCAGGCACAATGCGAAGGGGCTCCAAAGAGCAGGCTGCGGCCTGCTCTCTTTACGTAGTATAGGCACTTCGCTTTGCTTATGATACCGGGTGTCTGCATTTGGAGTAAGGCGTGCGTCAGCTATATAATGAATCAAAACGCCTTCGCGCAAAGGGGACATGGCAGTGCTGCGGATTATGACCGTAACGCAAGACGGGGACGCACACGAACTCGGTAATCTTGAGGAACTATTGAATATGAAGGAGCATCATTGGTTCTGGGTCGACTATAATCAGCCTACCGAAGAAGAAGCGCTGTCGCTGGAGGAGTTTTTCCATTTCCATCCGCTTGCGATCGAGGATTGCTACCACTTGCTGCAGCGGCCGAAGCTGGACCATTACGAGGATGTGCATTTCTTCGTGCTTCACGCTTTGAATCAGCGCAATCTGGCTGCGACAGAGGTCGATATTTTCATCGGGAAGCAGTTTATCGTCACCTTCCACCATGAGGCTCAGCCTGAAGTGGACGACGCCTGGGGGAAAATGCTGGAGCACAAAAAAATGCGGCAGCGAGGACGGCTGTATGCCATGTATCTCGTGGTCGACAAGCTGGTCGATAACTATTTTCCGGCGGTGTACGAGATCGAGGATCAGCTGCTGAACGTTGAGACGGCAGGCAATACGAGAAGCATCTCGGCACTGATGAACCGGGTGTTTGAGATCCGGTCGCGGCTGCTTAAGCTGCGCAAGACGATTGTGCCGATGCGGGAGCTGATGTACCGCATATTGAATACGGACCGGATTGCGGGCCTCAAGGAACAGCATGTGTATTTCACCGATGTGTACGACCATTTGCTGAAGCTGTCCGAGATGATCGATGCCAACCGCGAAATGACGGCGGATATGCGGGACAGCTATATTTCGCTGAATTCGAACCGCATGAATACGATTATGAAGACGCTGACCGTCATTACGACGATATTCATGCCTCTGACGTTTATCGCCGGTATTTACGGGATGAATTTTACTTATATGCCGGAGCTCGAGTGGCATTGGGGGTATTTTGCCGTGCTGGGCGTTATGTTTGTCGTGGGGTTCGGCATGTTCGGATGGTTTCACCGGAAAGGCTGGTTCGATTAGTTGGCCAAGCTGTGCCGCGGCGGTTCCGGAGCGCTCGGGGCACAGCTTGTTTAACATTAAAGAATTTATATCTTTTTGCATTGGATGCGATACTCTTCCGGGTAAACTCATAGAGGACGTCGCGTCGTGTTTACGATTGACGTAGGGCATGGGATGCCTTGCTGCTGCCGGAACATCCGCCGAAACCGTTGGGGAGTTCGTTTGCTATTTTTTTGCCGTTAAAGCTCTCCTGTCCACTGTTCCGGGCGGTTTTTCCATCCAACCATTATTAATCATAAGCTCCGCGCCATCATCAACGTAAGTTTCAATTTCTCCTGTTAATCGGACATATGCGGATGCCAAATCCCTTCGTAACGAAACGGAAAGAGCCGTTCCATAGTTCAAAACTCCTGCCGCATTTAATCCACAAATATGAAACAACATTAATTTATCGGAAAACGGAGCATCCGTTGAATCCAGTACGTCGGCATCCCAGGTCATAGGTGCGGGGAGGTCTTCGTCCTGCAAATATGAGGAGAACACTTCAATTTGCTTGTGCGCTATTTCCTTTCCTCTTAGGAAATACTTCTTTACCTCATCGGACTTTGCCGTTTGTGCAAACTCGCATATCAGAGCTTTACCTAGCGCATTGGTTTGAATATTTGCGAATAAATGGGCAATTTCCATTGCATTGAACGGTCGTTTATCGCCGAAAACTCCGTTTAAGAAACCTTCATGGCGGACGTATTCAACCGATTCCGCGTTTGGTATATAGGGAGGCCGGATATACAAGCCCTTATTCAACATGACATGGGTAACTTTATTATATAGCTCAGCTGTAGAAGCGAGACATTCCGAGAAATAATTCCTAACGTCAGACCGGGCGCTAAGTGCTAATGCTAGGGCGTATAACGCCAAGCCTTGTTTCGCTGTGTCTTTCATATAGCTAAGAAAGAATGTATCCGAGTACAGGCGTCTTGCGTTACTATTAACGTCGTCATCGCCAAATCCATGCGGAATGGGTATGTCTTCATGCGAAAAGATATCGGAAATAACGCGTAAGTGTTGATTGCTTAGATGCAACGAATATTCCAGTAATGGCTTAATTTCAAGATCTTCGACTTTGGCGAGAAAGTATTTAATGACACATCTAGCCATACTATCGCCCATGTATCCGCTCCAAAGATGAGCTATTTCCGCCGAAGTCAAGCGAATATTATGTTCCGTTTGAACCAAGGTCAAGACCTCCCGAGCATTTTCACCTAGCTTTTCCTATCGATCAATTCATATCCAACGGAAGCCCGTTGTTGGCGGCGGCCCGGTACGATTCTGCGCGCAAGTTCTTTAGTTTCCAAAGAAAATGATTAATATTGTTGGATGGGAAATTGGAGGCGTTTTCCAAGCGGATGCTTTATAATGAACATCGATAGGGAGGAGGCCGAGTCGTGTATAAAGTGATGATCGTTGACGATGAAATGTTCGTACGGAAAGGCCTGATGAATTTAATCGACTGGGCCTCGCTCGGGTACGAAATCTGCGCCGAGGCCGAGAACGGGCAAGAGGCGCTGGAGCTCATGGCGCTGTATGAGCCCGACGTCGTCATTACCGATATACGCATGCCGGTGCTGGACGGGTTGAATTTGATTCGCACGGTAACGTCGGAGCGGGGAAAGCAGCCGTTGTTCATGATTATTAGCGGCTATCACGATTTTGCTTATGCCCAGCAGGCGCTTCGCTACGGCGTTCAAGACTATGTGCTCAAGCCGATCGACGAGGAGGAGCTGGCCGGCGCGCTGCGGAAGATGGAGAGCTCGCTGAGCATGAACCAGCTGTCGCGGATTACCGGCGCCAAGCAGCTGACCGGGCCGATTCTGGAAACGCTGATCAAGGGGGAGCTGTCGGATAGCGACGCGCAGCGGCTCGCTGCCGCCATCCGTGCCGAAAGCAACTCCCGATTCGTATATATCGCCGCAGAGCTGCATCCGGCGGATCCGGAGGCGCATCCGCCGGTTTGGACAGCCCAGCAGATGGCGGACGTACTCAGCAATAGCGCCGCGCTCGGAGCCGCCGGGTACCCGATCCCTGTTCATGAACAAGCTCCCGGCCTATTCGGCATTTTGCTGGACATGAGATATGCGGACCGAAGCGCAGACGCATTCTTGCAAGCGCTTCACATGGAGCTGGAGCTCGGCCTGAAAACACCGGTCACCCTATATGCGGGCACCGTGGTGAGCGACATCGGGCAGGTAAAATCATCTTATCAGGCGGCTAACGAGGCGCTGGCCTATAAGTATGCGGAGGACGGAACGAAGGTTATCTTCATCGAGAAGGTGCGCGGGACGCCGCTATACTATTTTGATTTGGACGCCGAGCTGTATACGATGCTGCTGGAACGGCTGGAGGAAGGCGATGAAGAGCAGTATTTGAAGGCGCTCAATTTGATCTTTCTGGAGTTTCGCACCAAGCGGTTTTCCCCTAATGCCGTTTCGGGCTCGATCCTGCGTGCAGTCATCGGCGTTATTAATATTATCCGCGAGATGGAAGGCAGCGAGAAGGAACTCGCGCACGTGGCCTCTTTGATGGATTGGCAAAGCCGGCACGTGCGGCTGCAAAGCCTGAAGCAGCTGCTTGCCGCATTCCTGAAGGAAGCCGACCGGTATATCGCCATCCTGCGGCGGGACAGGTGCAACGGAGGCATCGACAAAATTAAAAAATACATTGAGGCGCATTACATGGAAAATATCAATCTGAAGAGCATCGCCGCCTCATTCTATATGAATCCGGTTTATCTCGGTCAATTATTCCGGAAAACGTATGGCGTGTATTTCAATGAATTTCTGCTCGGCCTTCGCATCGGGGAAGCGAAGAAGCTGCTTCGGCAGACGGATCTTCGCATGTACGAGGTAGCGGAGAAGGTCGGATTTCAGAACGCCGACTACTTCGTCACCCAGTTCGAGAAGCTGGAGCACATGACACCGACGGATTACCGCAACAAGCTGCGCGGCAAATTATAGACGGGTGGCGATCGCCAAATGAACAGGTTCCATCTCAATCATCTGAAGCTGCGGGATAAGCTGCTGCTTATGTATATGCTGTGCGTGCTGATCCCGATCGTTATGACGAACGTCTTCTTCTTGGGTGTCACCACGAACAATATCCGGAGCCAGAAAATACGCGACGCCGACTTTGCGTTCCAGCAATTGCAGCGGGAGTTCCGCGCCGTGATCGACGAGGCGGCCGGCATCTCGTATTTGTTTTATACGGATTCCGTGCTGAACGAGCATCTCGATCATACGTACGTAACCCGAATCGAATATGTGGATGCGTTCAACACTACCGAAATGCGCGGGGTGTTCAACAAATCCGAGCAAGCGTACCGGACGATTCAAGCGGCTGTCGTCTATACGGACAACCCGACGATCCTGGCTTCCGGTTCGATTCAACCGTTGACGGATGCCGTTAAGGAGCAAGGGTGGTACGGCAAGTTTGCGCAGACGAAAGCGTCGTACCCCGTATTGATTCATGACGGCGGCAAGATCAGCATGGTGAAGCGGCTCGATTATTTGCAGGGGGGCAGCTACTCGCATATGATCAAAATCGATTTGAAGATGGATACGATTGCCGAGCTGTTTGCCAACACCGGCTTCGATGGCGACGCCTATGTGCTCGATCCGCAGCGCATGGTCCGATTCACGAACAACAAGTCGGTCGACTGGAAAACAGGCACCGTCGCTTTGGAATCGTTAGCGCTGCCGGACAAATCGATCAGCTTCACCAAGACGTATGAGAACAACAACTATTTAAACGGCTGGAGCCTGTACGGCGTCATGGACGAAAAGGTGATGCTGCAGGACGTCATCAAGTCCCGCTCGTTCGTCATTTATTTGGCATGCATCAACTTCCTGCTGCCCTCGCTCATTATCGCGGCCATATCCCGGTCGATTCACGTCAGGCTCGTTCGCATTCTGAAGCACATGAAGAAAGTGAAGCATCAGAACTTCCTGGCGATCGAGGGTGAGCAGGCCCGGGACGAGATCGGTCAGCTGACCGGCGAATTCAACCGGATGACGGAGCGCATCAACAACCTCATCAACGACGTCTACGTAGCCGATATTCAGAAGAAGGATTTGGAGATCAAGCAAAGGCAAGCTCAGCTTCATGCGCTGCACAGTCAAATCAATCCGCATTTTCTGTTCAACGCGCTGGAGACGATCCGGATGCGCAGCTTGATCAAGGGAGAGACGGAGACGGCGAAGACGATACGCTATATGGCGCAAATTTTCCGCAAATCGATTTCCTGGAGCCGGGATTGGGTTACGGTACGCGAGGAGCTGGAGCTGATTCAATGCTTCCTGGAAATTCAGAAATACCGCTTCGGCGACAAGCTGCAATATCAAATAACTGTCGATGATGCGGCCTATGACGTTATCATTCCAAAAATGTCGCTCGTGCCCTTCGTTGAGAACGCGAGCATTCACGGGATCGAGAGCACGCCGGGCATCGGCTTGATCACAGTGCAAATCGGGTTTGCCGAACAGCGTCTGGTGTTCCGCCTGACCGACAACGGAATCGGCATGGCGCCGGACAAGCTGGCGGAAATTATGGCGTACCTGCAGGCGGACGACGAAATAGGCGACCATGTCGGAATGAAGAACGCTTACTATCGGTTAAAGCTGTGTTACAAGGATGCTTTCGATTTCCATATTCTCAGTGAGGAAGGAAAAGGGACGTCGATCGAGCTGCGCCTCCCGCTGCATGTTTAGTCGATGTTGTGCCCGTTACAGGAAATGATTGCATTTTCCAAATATCCTATGTTTTTCAAAGTACGATCTAAACTTTGAGGGGTCATCAGCTGAAGCGCTGCCCCTTATACTGAAAGTGCTTACAAACAAAGGGCTGTTGAAAGGGGCAATATAATCGATGAGGAAAAAATGGCTTAGCCTCGGCATGGCGGTCGTCGTCACGGCGGCGCTGGTCGGTTGTTCAAACGGCGGTGAGAATGGATCGGGAGCCGGAGCGGCAAGCACGGACGGAAAATCGGCGGCAAGCGCGGACGACAAGACGCCGGTTACGTTCACATACTTCAGGTTTGGCACGGAGAAGGATGTGACCGCCAGCGATACGGTGCTCGGCAAGGAGCTGCAGAAGCAGACCGGCGTCGACTGGAAGATCGAACACGTTGTCGGCGATGCAAAGACGAAATCCGGCGTCATGATCGCAAGCGGCGACTACCCGGACGTCATCGTACCGGAAGGCGAAATCGACAAGCTGTTGGACGCAGGCGCCTTCATTCCGCTTGACGAGCTCATCGAGAAGTACGGCCCGAATATCAAACGCGTCTACGGCCCGTACATGGATAAGTTCAGACAAAAGGACGGCAAGATCTACCATCTCCCGTTCTCGGCGAACCAAGGCTACATCTCCGATCCGAACATCAGCCAGGGCGCGTTCTGGGTGCAGCGCTCCGTGCTGAAGGAGGCCGGATATCCGAAGATTAAGACGCTCGACGAATATTTTGACATGATCAAAGCTTACAAGGAAAAGCATCCGCAGGTCGACGGCAAAGATACGATCGGCTTCGCGATCTTCGCCGGCTCGAAGGATAACTTCTTTACGTTGACCAACCCGACGATGCATCTGGCCGGTTATCCGAACGACGGCGGCGTCATTGTCGATACGAAGACGCTGGAAGCGAAGGTGTACTCGGGTACGGATTTGGAGAAGCGCTGGATCAAGAAGCTGAACGACGTCAACGCGATGGGACTGTTCGATCCGGAGTCGTTCGTCATGAATAAGGACCAGTATTTGGCGAAACTGACGAGCGGCCGGGTGTTAGGCTATTTCGGTTACAACTGGCAGGTAGGCGATGCGACGAACAACCTGAAGAAGGCGGGCATCGACGAGAAGCGCTATGCTCCGCTGCCGATCGTGTTCGATAAGGACATCAAGGATCAATATATCGATCCGCCGTCGTTCGTTAACAACAGGGGCATCGGCATTTCAGTCAAGGCGAAGGATCCGGTTCGGATCATCAAATACTTTGACAATATGCTGACGGAAGAGAACCAAATCATGCTGCAATGGGGCATCAAGGACCAAACGTACAGCGTGGACGCCAAAGGCCGTTACTACATGACCCCGGAGCAAATCAAGCAGCGTAACGATCCGGAGTTTAAGCGCTCGTTCGGTTGGCAGTACTTCGAGTACAGCTGGCCGCGTTACGGCAACAATTCTTTGCTGAAGGACGGCAACTCGTTCGCTGTCGGCAATCAGCCGGAGGTCGCTTATGCGGAGTACACGGAGGGCGATAAGAAAATTCTCGACGCCTACGGCGCGAAGACGTTCTCCGAATATTTTGCGAAGCCGGACGTGCGTCCATGGTACCCGGCATGGAGCATCAATCTGGGCCAGGGCACGCCGGAGCAGCTTTTCGGGCAGAAGTCGCAGGATCTGCAGCTGAAATATTTGCCGAAGCTGATCATGTCGCAGCCGGGCCAATTCGACAGCCTGTGGAACGAATATACGACCGAGTACAAGAAGCTTGACTCCAAAACCTATGAAGCGACCATTACGAAAGTCGTGAAGGAACGCGCAGCAGGTAAGTGACCGTTAATTGAATGAGGGGATGCAGGGAGGCCGGAGCTGCTGAGCACTTCGGCCTTTCGCTTCGGAAAGGAGACTAGAAAAGTGGAGAAAACGTATACCAACCGCGTAGCAGCGGTTCAAACGCCGATTTCCCGGAAAACGGGCGTATCCCTGTTCTTTCGCAAGCTGCTGCAGCAAAAAGTGCTGCTGCTCATGTCCATACCGTTCTTGATCTGGCTGATCATTTTCAAATACATCCCTCTCTGGGGCTGGACGATTGCCTTTCAGAAATACCGGCCGGCGAAGTCGTTCTGGAATCAGGATTGGGTCGGCTGGACGAATTTCAACTTTTTGTTCAGCGACAGCAGCTTCTATCAAGTCCTTCGCAACACGCTGGTTATGAGCTCGATCAAGCTTGTGCTCGGCTTCATAACGGCAATCGCGCTCGCCATTCTGCTGAATGAGCTCAGAAACATGTTGTTCAAGCGCGTCGTGCAGACGATTTCGTACTTGCCGCATTTTATTTCCTGGGTCGTGGCGGCGAGCCTGATTTCCACGGCCTTAGCGCCGGAAGGCATCATCAATATTATTTTGGTGAAGCTGGGGCTCATTAACGGTCCTGTGCTGTGGCTGGGGGAAGGGAAATATTTCTGGGGCATTCTCGGCATGTCCGAGGTGTGGAAGGATGTCGGCTGGAACACGATTGTGTATTTGGCGGCCATTACGACCATCGATCCTGCGCAGTATGAAGCGGCCGAAATGGACGGAGCCAGCAGGCTTCAGCGCATTATGCACATTACGCTTCCCGGTTTGAAGCCGGTTATCGTTATTTTGCTGATTATGAATCTGGGACACATTCTCGAGGCCGGATTCGAGCCGCAGTATTTGCTCGGCAACGGCATGACGGTCGACTATTCCGACAATCTTGATATATTCGTGCTGAAATACGGGATGAATATGGGCAACTACTCGCTCGCGACAGCAGCCGGCATGTTCAAAACGGTAGTCAGCTTTATCTTCCTCATCGCCGCCAATTCCATTGCGAAGAAGCTTGGCGAGAGCAGATTGTTCTAAGGAGGATGACCTATGAGTCATGTGAGCCGGAGCCTGTCCCGCAGCCGGGACTCCAGTGTGCCGGACAAGATTTTCGACGTATGCAACGTCTTGTTCATGCTCTTTCTTGTCGTGGTAACGCTGTATCCGTTCGTCAATATGTTTGCCATGTCGTTCAATGATGCGAACGATTCGATTCGCGGCGGCATTTATTTATGGCCGAGGATGTGGACGCTGGACAACTATCAATACATTTTCAAGGAAGCCGCGATCTATCATGCTACGTTGATTTCGGCGCTGCGCACGCTCATCGGTACGATCGTATCGGTGTTCTGTACGGCGATGCTCGCGTATACGATCAGCCGCCAGGAGTTCGTGCTGCGCAAGTTCGTGACGGTGGCGTTCGTCTTTACGATGTATTTCAGCGGGGGGCTGATTCCCGGCTACTTGCTGATCCGCGAGCTCGGCATGATCAATTCGTTCTGGGTGTACATCATTCCCGGTATTATCGGCGTCTTTAACATGATCGTGATTCGCTCCTTCATCGAGGGGCTGCCGGACGGCTTGATCGAATCGGCCAAAATCGACGGCGCCGGCGAATTTACGACGTTCATGCGGATCGTGCTGCCGCTCACGGTTCCCGCCCTCGCCACCGTATCGCTGTTCGTCGCGGTCGGCCAGTGGAACTCGTGGTTCGACGTATTTCTGTACAACTCCTCGAAGATCGAGCTGAGTACGCTTCAATACGAGCTGATGAAAATCTTGCAGGCCTCCAATACGGCGGCCAACGCCGTAACGGCTGCGGATCAATTCGCAGCGGGGCAGAGCGGCGGGGTTATGGTGACGCCGACGTCGATCCGTGCAACGATGACGATTATTGCGAGCGTGCCGATTATATTGGTGTATCCGTTCCTGCAAAAGTATTTCGTTAAAGGGATGACGGTTGGCGGCGTGAAGGGCTAACCGTCGGAGAAGTTGTACGAAAGTACGTAGCGTGGCTTAGCGGCGCGAGAAGGAGAGTGTGATGAGTTTGGAAACGACGCCATTCAGCGGGAGCATACCCTCCCTCCGGCAGCGGTACCGCGGCTGCTTCGACATCGGGGCGGCGGTGAATCTGACGACGATCGAGTCGTCGCGCGAGCTGCTTGCAGCCCAATTCAACAGCATCACCGCAGAGAACGACATGAAGTTCGAGCGCGTACACCCCGAGGAGGGGGTGTACACGTTCGAGGCGGCGGACCGGCTCGTCCGCTTCGCGGGTGAACACGGCATGAAGGTGCGCGGCCATACACTGGTCTGGCACAACCAGACGCCTGACTGGGTGTTCAGGGCACCCGGGGGCGGACCGGCCGGGCGTGAGCTGCTGCTGGAACGAATGAAGGAGCACATCGATTCGGTTGCAGGACGCTACAAAGGGCGGGTGTACGCCTGGGACGTCGTCAATGAAGCGATTGAAGACAAGAGCGGCGTCTGGCTGCGAAGCTCGCCGTGGCTGGAGCAGATCGGGGAAGATTTTATCGCGAAGGCGTTCGAGTTCGCTCATGCGGCGGACCCTTCGGCCGTGCTGTTCTACAACGACTACAACGAATGCGACCCGGCCAAACGGGACAAAATTATTCGTCTGCTGAGCCGGCTGAAGGAACAGGGCGTGCCGGTTCACGGCATGGGCATGCAGGGGCACTGGAACTTGAACGGTCCGAGCCTTGACGAGATCAGGGCTGCGATTGAAGGGTATGCGGCACTGGGCCATCAGCTGCAAATTACGGAGCTCGATATTTCCGTATTTGACTTCGACGACCGCCGCACCGACTTGAGACAGCCGACGGAGGAGATGCTGGTCCGCCAGGCGGAGCGTTACCAGCGGGTGTTCGCCCTGCTGCGGGAGTATCGGGACGCCGTTACCGCCGTCACCTTCTGGGGCGCGGCCGACGACTATACGTGGCTCGACGATTTCCCGGTCAAGGGCCGCAAGAACTGGCCGTTCGTCTTCGACGAAGGCCATCAGCCGAAGCCGTCGTTCTGGAAGATCGCCGAGTGGAGCGATTAGTTATATCGTGTGGCACCGATGAAGAATATGTAACGCATATTGAATTGCGGTGTTTATGGGAAGAGGAGGGGCGATGGCCGGCGATGACCGGCGTAGGCCCCTCCTTTTCCGTTGTACAAGGGGACACTCATAGGAAAATGCGATATGTATTCCTCTGATCGGCACCGGATTCTATTGCGTTATATAAGCAAAGATACGGTTAGATCGGTAGTTGGCCGGACAGGCAATGCCACTCATTCGTTCCAGCCGAGGTTAATAGTGCTTGAAGCGAATTTTCATCGAATGATTCGTGGCTATTCTCTTGGTTAAGCTTAAACGCTTTTACATATGCCTCGTTCCCCATAGTCCGTACATATAGGAATTCGCGATATTCGGATACTCCATTTTCCACGTATTCCAGTTGGAAATAGAAGACTTCTTTCACTTCTGTGGCAGGAAGTACCCCCAGTTGATAATTTTTCATTGTCGTTTCGAAATCTTGAAGTTTCTCGGGTTCGGAAATAACGGTTATCAGCATAGGTTGAGACTTATCGGGATGCCGGGTTGAATATATATATACGTTTATGGTTTTAACTTTTTCATTGCTTTCGACACCTGGCTGACGGAGTGCCGGCGCCGCTGCATGGGGTTGAACCTTTGCAGTTGAACAGCCGAACAGAAAACCGATTAATAGCATGATAAGCAGTTTGTTCATTGAGTCCTCCGCGTAAACCGGTCCCGTCCATCGAAGCGACGGTTCGGCCGTAATCCATTTCTCTTGTTCCGTTGAAATGACCACTAAGGTCTAATTAATAGGACACGCAAGCTGACGAATTTGTTTCATGTTAGCCAACAAAAATATATGGGCAAAACTGGAGCCTGCTTTTGCGGCAGCCGTTCGTCTGCAGACGGCGGATGTGGGATGCGTGTGGCGGTGTAAGCCGTTCGTGAAGTCGGTCGCGGCAAGAGCGGTGGCTTCCTGGGAACCGACACATCTTGGACATGGAATATGCTGGCGGCGGCTGGTATGCTTAAGGTGCAATGATACTTTATCGGAGGGATGCTTACATGTTTGCTACACCCATCGGACGTCTTCGTTTCGTCGGAGTTCTTGAAGCGATTTCGTTCCTTGTGCTGCTGTTGATCGCCATGCCCCTGAAATATTGGGCGGACATTCCGGAAGCGGTTACGGTGGTCGGCGGGGCACACGGCGTTCTGTTCATCTTGTATTTGCTGACGATCGCCAACGCGCTCTTCACCCGCGATTTAACATTTTTCAAGTCCGTATTAGCTGTTATCGCCGCCTTCCTGCCGTTCGGCCCGCTTCTCTTGGACCGCAAGATGCTGCGCTAACCGGTGGATAGGAGTTGAACGACATGTGGCTGTTACTTGCGCTGACCTCAGCCGTTTGCTTCGGTCTTCGGGGCATTTGTTACCATTGGACGTCGAAAAAACAGCTGGACCGCAACCTGACCTTATTCGGTGTCTTTGCGAGCGGCGCCGTCGGCAGCCTGGCGCTCACGCTGCTGACCGGACAGCAATGGACGCCGGCTGTTCTGACCGGCCTGATGATGGGTTTATTTTCGTTCGCCGCCAACGCTTCTTTGTTCAAGGGCTTTGCCGTCGGCAAGTCGTCGCTCATCGCCATCATGTCCGGGCTTCCTCCGGTTGTCGTGGTCATACTGGCATATGCCCTTTGGGGGGAAACGCTTACGGCGGGGCAATGGGTCGCGTTTGCGCTGATCGTCACAGGGATATTGGTCGTCCGGTATTCCGACGATTTGCGCAAGGGAGGCCTGCAGGGCCTGCAGTGGGGTGTTCTGGTGATGATGTTCTTCGGGCTCAACGATATGTCCGGCAAGCTGTCGACAAGGCTTCACGCGGATTTGTTTCCGACGCTGACGCTTATGTTCATTATGGGATCGGTTTGCTTCGGCGGCTGGTGGCTGCTCGGCAATCGGAAGCGGAAGCTGGAGCAGGAGACGGAGCCGGGTCATCAGCCGAACCACGTCCAAGCAAACGGCTGGACACCTCGCCGCACATTCTTCACAGGCATGCTGATCGGATTGACGAACCTATGCGGCATGGTGCTGATCGTATCCGCGTTTCGGACCGGCGTTACCGGCCTCGTATCCGCGGTCGTGGCACTCAACATACTGATGATTTTGCTGTATACGCATGTGTTCGTGAAGGAGAAGCTCCGTCCGACCGAGTGGTCCGGCGTAGCGCTGGCGGTAGGCGGCATTCTCGTGCTGCAGCTTGCGTAGCCGGGATGTCGGCCCGTCCCATAATTTCCCATAATCTTCCGATATTGCGCCCACATTGTTCCGGTAGTTTAGTCATGAGGGGATGAACCGGCAACGGTGTCCTCCATTCCAAACGAAGGAGTGTGGATGATGGTAAAATCGTGGAAAGCGGCGACAACCGCAACGCTGCTGCTGTCACTGGCGTTCGGCGCCTACGGGTCGGCCGCAGCGGAAACCGTAAGTGAAGCAAAGGCGGCGGACGTGCTGGTGCAGGAAGGCCAAGGAGAGCAGGCTTCCGCCGACAAAGGGCCGGAAGAGCCGGTCCGCCTTTCCGCAAGGTTGCTGCTCAACCCCGTGCATGAGCGAACCTACTTGCAGCTGCTCGTTCAAGCATACGACCCGGAGCGTGCCGGCGAATGGCAGGCTGCGCTGGATGAGCGCAAGCAAGTGGAGAGCGAGATGCCGAAGCCGCAATTGGGGACGAAGCAAATCGTTCTGAAGCATCCGGCAGCCGGGCAGGAAGGCGTAGGAGTACCCCTGCGAATTGAGATCAAGCACGACGACCTTCATTCGCTTCCGCAGCAGCCTCAGCCGTTCAAGCTGCCGGAGCTTGGCGCGAACGGCGAGTTCGATGTGAAGGTTGAACTGCCGGCTGAGCTGAAGCTGCAGGAAGACTTAGCCAAGGCGCTGGAGGCCGGCGATACGGACGCGGTGAAGGAGCTGCTGCCGCAGCTGCTGGACAGCTACCGGAAGATGACCTCCGAGCTGAAGCAGCTGGCGGAGAAGCTGAAGCAGGAACCGGCGCCGGCTGCGGCTCCGAACCCTTCGGCGGACTCCGCCGAAGGCGAATAACGGTCCGATTGAAGACGCCCGCCCCCGTCGGCGGCGTCTTTGTTTGCTATGCCGGAAATTCGCGATACAATTCGTATAAAGGGATAAATCAGAATTTTTGAATGAATGATCCGAAGAGGAGGCGGCAAGGATGTACCGGTTATTCCTGGTGGAGGATGAGCCTGATTTGGCCCAGGTTCTGTCGGCCTACTTGGTGAAGGAAGGCTGGGATGTGCAGACGTTCGCCGATGGCGGCGCAGCACGGGAAGCGATTCCGCTGCGGCCCGATCTATGGATTCTCGACATTATGCTGCCTCTGATGGACGGGTACCAGCTCATTCGCGAGATTAAAGCCGATCAACCGGGAATGCCGGTCATCTTCATCTCTGCGCGGGATGCGGATATCGACCGGATCGTCGGCCTGGAGCTGGGCAGCGACGATTACTTGGCGAAGCCGTTCCTGCCGCGGGAGCTGGTCATACGGACCCGCAGACTGCTGGAGCGGGTTTACGAGCGCGGACTCGGCAAGCAGGCGCCGGCAGTGAACCGAACGCCCGTTCGAACGGCGATTCCGCTTCCCCCGTACTTGATCGACGAGCAAGCACGCATGGTGCGGGACGGGGACGGCCATGCCGTCGAGTTGACGGCGAAGGAATTCGATCTCGTGCTGTTCTTCGCTTCACACGCCGGGCAAGTGTTCGAGCGCGGGCAAGTGCTGGACGCCGTATGGGGCGCCGACTATTTCGGCTCGGACCGCGTTGTCGACGACTTGGTGCGGCGGGTACGGCGCAAGCTGCCGCAGCTGCGGCTTGAAACCGTGTACGGATTCGGCTACAGGATGGTGAGAGCATGAAGCCCGCGCTGCGCAGCATTCGGGACTGGCCGCTTGCCTTGAAAATATGGGGCGTATTTGCGTCCATTACGCTGGGGATATTCACGCTGCTCGCCTTGTTTCTGCCGTGGACGTTGAAAGGCTTCTTCACTCAGCAGATTTACGATATATTGATCGATTCGCAAGCGTCCGTGCATCTGCAGCTGAGCGGTGAGGCGGTGCTGCCGCCGAATACGGAGCTCCGTGTGTCGACGGCGATTCCGGATGAAGCGGATACGATCCGGATCTCGGTTCCTTTCGAACCGCCGGAAGGGCCGGTTGTGCGTCACCTGCTGCTGCAGGACTCCGGTCAAACGCCCGAGCCTGCGGATCCCCGCATGAGCGCTTCCCTTCCCGCTCCGTTCCTCGAAGCGATGGAGCAGGATGCCCGGACGCAGCAAGGAGCCGTACAAAAATACTCTCGTCAAATCGCGGACAAAACGATTTTTTACGTGGTGCGCCGGGATGTCGTCGAAGGCAAGCCGAATTTTATCGTATCGTATTCCTGGGGGAACTACCGCAACGATTTGGTCTATACGATGTATGGGCGGCTTATGCTGCTGATGGTCGGGCTGCTGCTGTTCAGCTGGCTGCCCTGCCTGGCGCTCGCCAAATATTTGACGAGGCCGCTTGTGCAGATGGAACGCCACGTCGGCCGCATGTCGGAGCGCGATTGGCATGAGCCGATTGCTATGGAACGCGGCGATGAAATCGGCAGGCTGGCGAAGGCGATGGAAACGATGCGCAGGAGACTGATCAAGCAGGACAAAGCGCAGCAGACGTTTCTGCAGCATATTTCGCACGAGCTGAAGACGCCCGTTATGGTCATCCGCAGCTACGCGCAGTCGATGCTTGACGGGCTGCTGCCGAAGGGCACGCTGCAAGCGAGCGTGGAAGTGATCATGAAAGAATCCGATCGGCTCGAGAAGCGGATTCGGGATTTGCTTTATCTCAACAAGCTGAGCTATGTGTCGGCCAAGGAGAAGCGGCTTGAGCCGGTCGAGCTGAAGCGGCTGATCGATGATGTCGCAGAGCGGCTGCTTCTGCGCCGTCCGGAAGTAAGCTGGGCTGTGTCGGCGGAGCCGTACGAGCTGGCGGGAGACGGCGAGCAATGGCGCGTCGCGCTGGAGAACGTGCTGGACAATCAGCTGCGTTATGCGAGGTCGCGAATCGAGGTCGAACTGATCCGGCCGGAGCGGGCGGACGGGCTGCCGACGCTGCGCATATGGAACGACGGCCCGCCGCTGGACGAGAAGGCGGCGGCCGGACTGTTCGAGCCGTTCTACACCGGCCCCGACGGCCAGTTCGGACTCGGCTTGACCATCGTGCAGCGAATCGCCGCGTATCACGGGATGTCGGTTTGGGCCGGCAATGAAGCGGATGGCGCGGCATTTTATATAGGGCCCGCAAGGAAAGCAGGGTAAACCATTTGTGTACGAAGCCGATCCGGCCCGCCGGGTCGGCTTTACCGTTCTTGTGTCCCGGAGCAGGGTTCGGAATGGATGCCCCCTAACATGTTTTTGCCAGCGGGTGGAAGAATAACAGCAATGACGATGCTGGGAGGAATGAGCCATGCGAGTATACAAGGACGTGGAGCATGAGCAAGGAAAGGACATGCCGCAGCAGCTGCTGCTGAAGGAACTGCAGACGCTCGCTGCGGAGCTTCGGGAGAAGGAGAGGGCTACGGTATATTCGGTGCCTGAGGCGATGCTGGAAGCGGTCAAGAAGGAGAAGCAGCTGGAAAAATTTTTGCAGGACGTGTTCATTCAGGTCAGCGGCAGCGGCGGCACGGATATTCGTCACATCATCCGCCGGCAGTTCGGGATGAGCAAGGAGCAATCGGATACAATGCACCGGTGGGCTTCTCATATTAAAGAGCAGCTGGAGGAGGCGCTTCACGATGCGATCGAGCGGGCTGACATTCGAACCGGCAAGCTGTTTTTTGTCGGCGATGTCCCGCGCAAGCAGATGGCTGAGGCGTTGGAGCTGCTGAAGGGAATTGCGCATGCGGCTGTGCGGCGGCAGCTTCATCCGAGAAGCCCCGGTGCGGAAGTATACGTGGAGATGCTGGAATTGACGCTGCGTTATTGCAGCTTGCCTTATACGTATCCGGCCGCCGAGCCGGTCACGTTCCGGAATTTGATCGCCTTGGACCGGCTGGAAGCGATGGCCGGCGGGGAGCGTGACGTCATCGAAGCGCTGAAGCGATGCGGCAAAGCATGGTACCAGCGGTCCGGCTTCACCTTCCTGGAGCAGCGGGATACGTACTTCTCGTATGAACAGGTCAGCCAGCTTCTTTATACGCTGACCGATGAGCAGCTGGAGCGTTTGCGGAGCGATTACATCCGTTACGTGGAACACGAGTACAACGCGCTGAAGGCGAAGCCGGAGCTCCACCGCGCCGAGCTGCTGACGGCGACGCTGGAGGCTGCGCTGGGATGGGAAGCAGGGCGGGTCTATGAAGAAGCTATTGAAGCAGATGAAGCTGAAGGCCCGGTCCCTCTTTGGCTGCTTTGAAAAAATAGCCCTATGGTGGATAGCGGTGGTATGATTCAGCGGTATGTTCTGCATATTAATACCATCCTTGATATACGGAAAGGAGTGGTGGCGATGCCGAACGAAGACGCCGTCTGGAAAGAGGAAGCGGAATATTTTGGCGTGATGTCGGATGCGCAAGAGCTGAACCTGCTGGCCAAGGAAAAGATGACGAATGTGCCTGAGGATTCGGTGTTCCGCGCGCCTGAGCTGCAGGACGAGGACGAGTGAGGATGGGGGAAGAGGACGGGCGGCCGTCCTCTTTTTATTTGTACCCATTTCGAGCTTGTTTTTTCGAATCAAAATGTGTAGACGTAACTGTAGAAAAATATAGCGGATTCGCAGCAGCTATCTGCGCCATTTGGCCGATGGTCCTCGAAATAGGGGACTCGCACATCCCACGGATCCACTATCTCAGTTTTCACTTTGATAACAAGTAAAATAAAGCCTTCAAAATCCTTAAAATAATTAAGATAAACTACCAGGGACTGGCGGGAAGTCCATACCGCCCGCACACAAAGGCCTCCGGCAAGCAAACATTTGCCGCTCTGCCTTCTTCATACTATACTTGATAATCATTTACCTAGACAGCGGTTCGCCCAAGCGATCTCCCTGGCGCGAAACCCTTGGCGATAGCGCGCAAACCTATAGCGAAGCCGTAAGGAGAGCTAGCATGAGTCCAATCCTCGAAATAACCGATCTGGCCAAATACCATCCAAGCGCAAGCGAGTCTTACATATTTACCAATATTAACGCCTCTATTACGGAACCGGAGATTATTGCGGTTCTCGGAGGGTCGGGCCAGGGCAAAAGCACGTTGCTGCGCATTCTCAGCTCGTTGGACAGGCCGGATGAAGGAGCGGTGCGGTTCAAAGGACAAACCGTCGACGAATGGAAGCCGCGGCTATGGCGAATGAACGTTTGCTATGTGGCTCAGCAAGCCGTCATGCTCCCAGGCACTGTAGAGGATAACTTGAAAGCACCGAGCAAAATTCATCAGCAGGAGTTTGACCGCAAGCTCGCGGAACATTTGATGAACCGCGTCAACTTGGTCGGGCTGGATTGGGCCGGCAATGCGGAGCAGCTGTCCGGCGGCGAGAAGCAAAGATTGGCGCTCATCCGCAGTCTGCTGCTCCGGCCTCAGATTTTGCTGCTGGACGAAGTCACATCCGCCCTTGATGCTTACAGCAAGCAATGTGTAGAGGCTCTCTTACAGGATTGGCGCGAGCGGTATTCGACAACGATCATATGGGTTACCCACGAGCTCGAGCAGGCGCGCCGCGTAAGCAGCCGCGTTTGGTTCATGGGCGCCAACACGCTGCTGGAAGACCGCGCTGCAGATTCATTTTTTCAAGCTCCTTCCACGGAGACGGCCCGAAAATTTCTATACGCCTTCTCAGCTCAAGGAGGAAGCTAATGTCAACAGTCGCGTTAGTTTGCACGCTTTCTTTCATAGGCATCGCTATATTGCTATCCAAATGGCAGAAGCTCGGCCTCGAGAAAGATATATTGATCGGAACCGTCCGTTCCGCCGCACAGCTGCTATTGATCGGTTACGTTCTGCAATATGTTTTCCATAACAATCATCCGGCATTAATTGCCGTCATCCTATTGATTATGATCGGTATCGCTTCGATGAATGCCGCCGGACGGGCAAAAGGGCTGCAAGGCGGGCGCTGGCGCATCGCCGTCACCTTATCGGTTACGGAAACGCTGACCATGTCGCTGCTGCTCGGACTCGGCATCATACCGCCCGTATCGCAATACATCATTCCGGTAAGCGGGATTACGATCGGCAGCTCGATGGTCGTGTGCGGACTGTTTTTCAACCAGCTGAAGCGCGAAGCCGATGCTTCGCGGGGCGAGATCGAAACTTGGCTCGCGCTGGGCGCGACGGCCAGACAAGCGGTTCAGGAAGTGCTGAAGCGTTCCGTCAGGTTCAGCATGATTCCGACCGTCGACACGATGAAAACGATCGGACTGGTCCAGCTTCCCGGCATGATGACCGGTATGATCATAGCCGGCACCAGTCCGATCGAGGCCGTCAAATACCAGCTCCTGATCATGTTTACGTTAACCTCTTCGGCCGCCGTCACCAGCATACTGCTTGGTTTGTTAAGCTACAGGATGCTGTTTACCGAGGATATGAGGCTTCGCTATTTGAAATAGGCGGCTCGCTAGTAAATCATTTTTTTCGACTGTATGCCTTGAAATAGTGTAGCCATCACAATTTCATCTTCGATTAAATCCACATCCGTAACGGGGTATCCGACTTGGATCGAGAACAGTGTGACCCGTCCTTGAAACAATCGGATTTGAAATAAGCCGCGATCCGTGCAAGCGAACAGAGCGATGCCTTTCCGTATCAGCGAGTATATGAACATATGTTTCAATCCTACGGTTTGAAATCCGCCATGGCCGTCCGACTGCACCAGTTCGCCCCGGCTGGTCGTTCCCAGTACGATCCCGCACTTCATCGCCAAGCTTGTCACACCGTGTTCGACGGCAAAATGGGCCCATTGATCCGTATACCGGTCGTACATGGAGATCCCGTGCGGATGTCCGAAAAAGATAAATTGGGAGCAGAACATCACATCGTAGACGGTTTGATCGCTGATGTCCGTTTTCGCCCACGTTCTCGCTGCTCCGCACCAAATGCCGTATTCGGTAGCCGCAAAGCAGTACCCGTGCGCGCTAGTATAGGTGTAGCATGGAACGTTCACGTCCGTTGATCTCCACGTATCGCGGTCGAACAGAAACAAGCCTTTGTTCGTACAAGCGAAGAGTCTGTCTCCATCCAGCTTCAGCCGGTTGACGAACGTTTGATGCGGCAAGCCAGCGGTAGCTTTCTGCCAATCCCCCGCTGCTCTTCTTAGAAACACGTCTCCTCCGAGAACGGATACGATTTGCGTGCTGTCCTTGTAAACGACAATGGATGAGCACAGTGTCGGAAAGCTATTTTCGGTTGGAACGAGGTTTGGTTTCATGGTTCGGGCTCCTCATGGAATGGAAACTTGGAGGCTCGGCTTCTTTACTGGCGGGTATCTGCAGCAGATTCTGTTCATGACGCTCGGAACGTTCCGGGTCCGCTGGACGCTTCGTTTGCCGCCGTTTAACTAACTCGTATAAAAGTCCCATCGGCCATTCTCCTTGTTGGCGGTACTGAAGTGCAGGTTTCTTGAAATGGGCAGGAATGGCACTCCGTCTGGGAAAAAAGCCTGGGTGTATACATCGAGTGCTCGAACCGCTCCATCATAGTCCGTACATAATGAATCGCCCCGGCTACGTCACGTTCGGCAGTAGGGCAAGTTTCAACCGTTTGACCGGTCAACAGCGACAATGCTTCAATACTTTCGGGAAGCTTGCCGAACGCCTTGTAACAGAACAAGGTCGCCACATGCTGAAAGCAGCTGATGACGTCCGGGTCCGAGTCGACGAACAATTTTCGAATGACAAACGACTTCTGCGACCACTCCGCCACCTGAACAATCATGGAAAGCTCAACGCCCAGCTCTTCGACCCGGACCGTGTAGCTCTCAAACAGGAAGAGCAGGGGACCTGACTGCCGATGGCCGGTAAAGTACCGGATCAATTGCTCGGTAACCGTCCGCCGAATTAGCTTTTCGTGATAAGCAGAGGGGAACAAGGAAGGTCTGATTTTCCAGCGCTTTGCAATGAGATGTTCAATGTGCTCGGGTGTTCTTTGTTCGGCCGGCAGGGCATAGCCATCATGTATCACATGATTGACCGCGTATTGCACCATTTGTCTCCAGTTCAGGACATCCGGGTGACGGTTCAAGATGCGGCTGTTGTAAAATTTGTAGGAGCACCGGGCCCACTCCTCCAAATTGTAGTCCTGCAGCAGGGTTACCGGGTACGATTTATCCATAACCATATGGTAGCGATTCCTTCCGTCCGACGTAATTCGAAACGACTTGGTTAGCGAACCGTTTGCCGAATTCCTGGCATTCCAGCTTTTCTTGAGCGGAGGGGGATAGTTCGATTTTGAGTCCCGGCATTGTTACCGAGGCGCCCATTGCTTTGAGTTTATCGGTCAAAATATCGACGGCAGCTCCGAATCCGGGGTAGCCGGAGTCGCAGGAGCCGAATACGGCCGCTTGTTTACCGGGAAGAGCGATACTGTCCATGTCATCGTAAAAATCCAAAAATTCATCCGGCAGCTCGCCATTTCCCCAGGTATAGGCTCCCAGCAGGATGCCGTCATAGCCTTGCAAATCCGCAGCGCTTGCATCCAAGACGGATTTTACTTCAACATCACAGGCTTGCTCGCGAATGCCTTTGGCGATCTCTTCAGCGATTTCCTCCGTATTGCCGGTCATGCTGGCATAAATGACAATAATGTTTGCCATAATGTATATGCACCTCATTAATTGATAATGATTATCAATATCGACGATTTAATGATAATGGTTATCATTGTCATTTGTCAACTGTGGAGTTGTTAGGCGCCATTCCGACCGGCAGTACTGCAATTGCGTCTAACGCGTTTACAAAACGAATATATTGTGGTGTTGTTTACTAGAACATTGCGGGAGGCGCCGAATTGGAAACCTATTCTACGGATATACCGAACTCATGCTTGCCAGCACCGGGCAGCCGAATTTCGACATTGGCCGCTGTTATTCAAGAGACTTACGCCGTCCTGCGGCAAGCAGCCGATCTATCTCCCGCCAATCCCGCCGTTACGGAGCAGATCGGCCTTCTTGCGCAGCAAATCCGGCTTCCTTACAGTCCGGAGGAAGTTCAGTACATATTACAGCACGAAGAGATACAACCGTTACGCCAAATCTTGCTTGGCATGCTGTCGGAAGCCGAGTGCCGGATGGAGCTGTTCGATTCGCATCAACTAAGCCTTCAGGCGAACGGCGGCTTATCATGCTTGCGGCACTATCGAAACTGGGAAACGTATGAACATTTGGTTCGATTGGAACGGGAGCAGCTTCGTCGGCTTCGTCGGACTGATGGAAACGATAACACCGTCGTGTTCGTCGGGAGCGGTCCTATGCCGATCAGCGCGATGATGATTCATTTGGAGGAACAGGTGAACGTCGTTTGCGTGGACATGAATCCGGACGCCTGTGAGGCGGCGCGTACATTGCTGGAGCGGGTCGGTCTGGGGGATCCGGTTCGGGTCGTGCAGGCGGAAGGGGCGAATTACGATTATGCGGGGTGCGGCATCGTATTTGTAGCGAGCTTGGTATCCGGTAAAGCTAAAGTGTTCGAGCAAATTCGAGCGACCAACCCGAATGCCCTCGTAGCGGTCAGAACTGCCGAGGGGATGCGGCAGCTCATGTATGAGGCAGTGGATGAATCCGTCATGGAAACGGAAGGATGGCGGCTGCTGGCCAGAACGTCGCCGATTCACAGCCATGCCATCAATTCGACTTTATTTTACCGTTATGATGGGAGTGGTAGGGTTCAGTAATAAATTCCATAAGCTCAAAGGATATGCGTTTCTCGGTGTCGCGAATTACGGATGTAAGGTGAGTGAGTGCGGAATTGCGTACTACGGCGCGTAGAGGTGGACTAGCAGGAATTTCTCCGCCCATTTTCCGCAAATTTCCGATTTTTCGAGAAATTGCTGGAAAAGCTCCGCCTAATTCGCCGCCAAACTGCCGAGACAGCAAAATCGGCTAAAATTAGATGGAGCTTTTCCGTGTAAATGGCGAAATCTCGGAAAGCAGCAAGAATCAAAGGGACATTTTCCCGCTAACGGCTATCTAGTCCAAATATGCAATGACATGCCGTACGAGCTCATAGCAAACGATGCGTTCCCCTCTGCCGCGAAACGCGGGAGTGAGCCACCCTTTGTCACACAGCTTGCGCAGCATAACAACCGCTGTCTTGCTGTCCACTTGCAAATGATGAACGACATCGACGGGGCGAATCGGTCTGGCCAGTTGGATCGCAAGACGAAGCAGCTCCTTCTCGGACAACAACGCACGGCTAACCGGCGCTTGATGGGGCTGATATCTTGCCATGACCATACGCAGCAGAGCGATACACGTATCCGGTCGCTGCTCGATATCGTCATATGCAAAGGAGATAACGGGCAGGCCCATAGAGAAGAGGAACGTCTCACGGTTCAGTTCATTGCAATATTTGTAACGGTCCATGTCCCGCACGTGAGCCGCGTAGCCTTTGATTTCGAATACCAGCTTCACCCAGCCGATCAGCCACACGAAATCCGCAAAGTACGACCGTCCCCGCCAATCCGTCACCTCATATTCCGGATGCAAATTGTTCAGACTCCCGACTAGCGGCCACCATATTTGCTTGACGAACAGACGCTCCGCATGCTGATAGCCGCGCTCCAGTCGTCCTCTCCGTTCACCGGTTCTTCGGGCCAGGTGCTCATCCAGCCAAGCGGCATGCGCCGCCTCGAAATTAACCATCGACATACTGAAGTCCTCCTTCTTTTCGTGTAAAATAAAAAGAACGCCCAATCCCGCAAAACCGCGTAGGGATTGGACGTTCCTCGTCACTATATTTTATTATAATGAGTTAAATACCGCTTCGCCAGTCCGCTAACTGCCGGCGGTTCGCAACATTTGGACCCGGCTTGGTGTATATACTAGAGTGGATTTGATTCTTGCCCGGCTGGAGGATAGCATCATGTTCAACAGATGGATGCAAATTATGAAGCTTGCGCTGCCTTCGATCGTTTCGTTCGCAAGCGCCACCGTAACGGGCACAATCAGTCTGCTGCTGGTCGGGCAGCTGGGCGCACTCGTGATCGCCATTGTCGGCGTATCGAATATTATTATGTACAACGCATGGGCGTTGTCGTCGGGGATCGGGCACACGGTCAACTATTTGGTAGCCCAAAGCGCCGGTGCAGGAGAGTGGCGGAAAGCGATTGAGCGGACGTACCTGGCCTCTTATCTCTGTATTGGACTCGGACTGCTGGTTGCCGCCGCCGGAACATTCGCTCCGGAGGCGCTGCTTCATCTTATGGGCGGAAGCCCGGAGCTGGTCGAGGCCGGCAAAGGGTATTTGCAGCTGCGGTTTTATGCGATGGTGTTTACGATCGGCAGCTTCGTGCTGCAAGGCTTCTTCCGGGGAATCGGCGATACGCGGACGCCGATGATCATGTCGTTCATTTCCAACATCGGTATGATCGTATTGACGTACGGGCTAACATACGGACATCTCGGGCTGCCGGAGCTCGGGCTGGCGGGAGCCGGCATTGCTTTCCTGATCGGGGAGCTGGCGGCGCTGGTATGGGGCTTATATGTGTTCTTCATCCGGCTGCATCCGAGACTGCATACGCGAGCCCGAATTCCGTTCAATCTTCCGGAGTTTAAACTGATTGCGGGCGAAAGCGGGAAGCTGGCGCTCAATGAATTCGCGATGAGCATGGCGATGTTCGTCTTTACGGCCTTCGTGACAAGACTCGGTACCGCGGCGCTGGCGGCGAATGAGGTGTCGCTGAACGTCATGGCGCTCGGCTTCATGCCGGCATTCGGCTTCGGAGCGACAGCCACCATTCTAGTCGGGCAAGAAATCGGCAAAGGACTGAACCAGGCGGCGCGGCGGATCGGAACGGACACGGCGCTGATCGGCTCGATCTTATTGCTGCTGCTGGGTGTTGCAGAATTTATTTGGGCGGAGCCGATTGCCCGGCTGTATTCAAGCGACCCCGAGGTGTATCGGCTGGCGGCGGATTTGATTCGGATTTCCGCGTTCCTGCAGCTGTTCGACGGATTGTTCAACTTCTATGCGGGAGGGCTTCGGGGGATCGGCGACACGACATTCCTGCTGGTGACTTCAATCTCGCTCAACTGGCTGCTGTTTTTGCCGCTGGCGTATGTGCTGATTTTTATGCTCGGCTACAGCTCTTACGGGGCCTGGATCGCACTGTATACATTCATCTTCGCGCTGGGTTGTGCGGTGCTGATCCGGTATTATTTTAGGGACTGGACGTCGATACGGGCCAAACAGGCCCAGCAGGCAGAGCCGGTACATTAAGAAAGGGGCTTCTCGCACAATGACCTTCCTCATCCTCTATTTACTCGCGGTCAACGTGTTCGGTCTTATCACGATGGGCTACGATAAAGACCAGGCGCGGAAAAAGAACCGGCGCACGCCGGAGAAGGAGCTGTTTACGATCGCGGCGATCGGCGGAGCGCTTGGCGTCTGGATCGGCATGCGAATGTTCCGGCACAAGACGAAGCATATGAGCTTTGTCGCGGGGGTGCCGGGTTTGTTCATCGTCAATGTGATCTGCGTGGCGGCGATTGTACGTTGGATGCTGCTGTAAACCCAGTAACAGTACAAGGCGAACGGCAGGTAAGGACAATGTGCCTTGGCTGCCGTTTGTCGTTCTTGACCTCAGCAAGCAAGCGATGGCCACGGCCAACTTTTGTATAACGGGGAGAGAAAAGAAAGCACCTTCGATAATGCGGACTGGGGTGCGCTTCCCAGTAACCGGTACTGGCCGGAGGCGCAACTTTGCCGCTCGTGCCTGCGTCGAATATACAGGCAGCATTGATGTTCAGCAAAGGAGCGAACCGGCATCATGAGAATAAAAACATTAGCAGCGGCGGGGATGCTCGCGGCATGGACCTTTATAATTGGATTGACGGTGGC
This sequence comes from Paenibacillus chartarius, assembly GCF_042432825.1. Lineage (NCBI taxonomy): Bacteria > Bacillati > Bacillota > Bacilli > Caryophanales > Paenibacillaceae > Paenibacillus > Paenibacillus chartarius. The sequence goes on from NZ_JBHLWN010000074.1 coordinate 55,117, forward strand.
GGCAACACCCGTGTCCGCCCAGGCTGCCGGATTGCGCGATGTGCCCGAGACGCATTGGGGAGCAGGGAATATACAGCGGGCTTTGGAGCAAGGCATTGTAGACGGCTACCCGGACGGTACGTTCAAGCCGGAGCAGCAGGTCGAACAAGCCGAGTTTCTGGTCATGCTGATTCGCGCCTACAAGCCGGATGAGCTGGCTGCGGGCGGTCAAACGGCCGATTGGCGGACCCCTTATTTGACTTATGCGAAATCAATGAATTGGCATCTGATCGACTCCGACTCCTCGGTTGTGTTGTCCCGCGGTAATGTAGCGCGGCTGCTGGCAGGCGCAGCGGGCAAAGCCTATGACATCGACACGTCGATCAGTTATTTGCTCGGTATCGGACTCGTTGAAGGAAGAACGGAGCCGTACCCGATCGGGTTCCACCCCGACGAGCCGGTGACCCGGGCGGAAGCGGTGACGTTCGTTCAGCGCTTTAAGGCGTATTTCCCGCAGCTGCAGTCTGTGTCGACAGGCGGCTTGCAGCCGAACGAAATGGATCCGTTGACGGCCAAGGTCGGCGATCAGGTTGCAGGCTGGACGATCGCGAGCATCGAGACGACGCTCTATGAGGATGGTGCACTCATGTCGGCGATCGTGAATTTCGAGCCGCGGGAAGTAACGGTCAGCGGATTTTATCAAAATATGCCGGACGGCAGCGAGTTTTTCGACGGTATTATTTTTACGCCGGATGCCGCTTCCGATCAGGTGATCCCGAAGCTCAGGATCGGGCAGCATACGGTCGGAGACCGGTTTCTGTTCCGGTCGGAGGAGGCGGAGGCGGCTTTCCTGCCGCAAGGGTCGAAGGGGAAGGCCACGATCGTCATCTCCGGCTTCTCTTACCACTACTGGCCGAAGGACGATTACAGAGACAACACGACATTCGTCAAGCTGGTGGAGATCGATAAAGCGACTCCGTAGATGGATAACGAAAATAGGGCGCCTTGGGCGTCCTTTTTCAGTTTCGGTATGACGAGGCATGCAAACGACTTACGGTTGCAATTGTCGCCCCAGCGCGATACAGTGAGGAGGATTCCAAGCTTGGCAGCAAGGAGCGGGAGATGAAGAGCGTTCTAGTTACAGGATACCGGGCGCACGAGCTCGGCATTTTCGATCAGAAGCATCAAGGGATTCCCTATATCAAGCGGGCGATAGAGGCGAAGCTGCTGCCCCTGCTGGACGAAGGGCTGGAGTGGGTGCTTACGCCGGGACAGTACGGAGTCGATCTGTGGGCTGCGGAGGTCGCGATCGGGCTGAAGGAGCGCCAGTACCCGCAGCTGCAGCTGGCCATCGTCACCGCGTATGCGAACCCGGAGGAGAAATGGAAGGAAGACAAGCAGCAGTACTACCGGGATATTTTGAAAAAAACCGATTATTACGGCTCGGTGAGCAACCAGCCCTACAACGGCGTATGGCAGCTGACGGCACGCGACGAGCTGCTGCTTCGTAAGTCGGACGGGATTGTGCTGTTCTATGATGAGGATGCTGCCGAGGCGAGTCCGAAATATATGAAGCGGAAAGCGCTGAAGAAGAGCGAAGAGACCGGATACCGGATCATCACGATCACAGCGGAAGATGTGCAGAGCATGGCTGAGCAGGAACGTTACGATGGAGACGGAATGGAGGCATATACCGATGTTATTGATGAACGAGAAAATTAAGGCGTCCGAGGTGGCGCTAACCGGCTTGGACGGCGAAGATCTGGGGATCGTGCCGACCAAAGAGGCGCTGGAGATGGCCAAACGGCTGAAGGTCGATTTGATTTGCACCTCGCTGATGAGCAGTCCGCCCCCTTGCAAGCTGATGCGCAGCGGGAAGGCCAAGGAGGAAGCGCAGCAAGCCCGCAAACGCGAGGCGGGAGCGAAGCTGAAGGAGCTGCGGCTGACGGCGCGGATTGAAGATCACGATTATGAGACGAAGAAGGCGCAGGCGGAGCGAATGTTGACGGGAGGCGATGCGGTTCTGTTCGTCGTAAAGCTGCAGGGCAAGGAGGGTCCGGAAGCGAAGGCGCTGCTCGAGTCGCTCGTCAAAGAATTGCGGCACGCCGGCCGGGCTGCCAGCGGTATTCAGCTCAGTGGAAAGCAGGCGGCGGTACAGCTGAATCCGCTATAAGCAAGGGGGAATTATTTGTATAAAAAATCCCTCTTGCGCATCTTCGGAAAACGTGGGATTCTTACCCTTGATCGGGTTGTTTGACAAGGGAGCGACATGCGATGATCAACAGCATTATTCAGAAGCTCGGACTGCATATGAATCCGGAGACGAAGCACAACTTCTTCAGCGATTTCGGTGCAGCGGTGATATTCAGCTTGTTTAACGTCGCATTCAACCAATTTTATATGCCGTTTGCGATCCGGCAAGGCGCTTCCAACGTGGAAGTCGGCCTGCTGGCGGCCGCGCCGGCGATCGGGCTGCTGTTTTCCCCGCTGTGGGCGGGATGGATGCAGCAGCGAAGCCCGAAGCCGTTCGTCATCATACCGAATCTGATCGGGCGGCTGCTGCTCCTGATTCCGGCGTTCTTCGGAGCTCCGGCCGTTTATGTCACGACTGCTCTCGTCTATCACTTATTAATGGGCATCCAGGCGCCTGCCTACGCTACCTTGGTGACACGCATGTACCAGCCGGAGCTTCGCGGGCGTCTGATGGGGTACGTTCGCGTGGCGATGGGGGCGCTTATGATTCCGCTCGCCTACATCGTCGGGTTGTGGACGGACCAAGCCGGACCGAGCGGACCGCTCGTTGCGGCGGCTCTGACCGGGGGATTGTCGATCCTGTCGCTGGCCCGTGTGCGGGAATTCCCGGTGAAGACGAGCGGTACGACGCGCCGTTCGACCTTCATGGAGCAAATTCGGCTGGTCAGCAAGCACCGCGGGCTGCTCGTCTTCTTCGCTGCAACGACGCTGTCCGGCTTCGGCAACATTCTCGCGAGCCCGCTCTACCAAATTGTGCAGGTGAATGAGCTCCAGCTGAACAACGCTCAGATCGGCATCGCGAGGATGGCGTACTATCTCTGCCTGCTGACGGCTTTCTTCGTCGTCGGCTGGGCGATCGACCGTTATTCGGCGAGGCACACGCTGGTGTACGGCATCGCGGCGTTCGCTATCGTGCCGATGCTGTACGGCTTGTTTCCGAGCTACACGGCCGTCATCATCGGGAGCGGCGTGCAGGGGATCGGCGACGCGATCTGGGATATCGGCATTCTGGCCTTCGTCTTCCGGGTGATGCCGGGCAAGGAAGGGATCGTGTTCGGTCTGCATCTGATGCTGTTCGGTATTCGCGGCACGATCGCCCCGCTGCTGAGTACGGCGCTTACCGATCATGTGCCGCTTGCGGCGCTGTTTCTGGCGGCGTCGCTATTCGGCTGGCTGGGGACGCTGCTGTTCGCATGGAAGGCGAAGGAGGCCGACCGCGAAAGCGCGATGGAATAGGAACAGGCCCGCTGCTTGGCAGCGGGCCTGTTCGGTTTGACCGGCTAAGTCCGGCCATCGAGCAAGGCGGCGACGAATTGGGTACGATTTTTCATGCCGGTTTTGTACAGCATCGACTGAATGTGCTTCTTGACCGCTGCCTCGCTGACATACAAGGCACCGGCAATTTCCCGGTTGGTCGCTCCCTGAGCCATCAGCTGCGCGACGTCCCGCTCGCGGGGAGTCAGGTCCGGCAGCCGAATTGCTTGGGCCGGCTCCTGTCCGGCCGGAGACAGCGGAGTCGGAGAGGATTCTGTACGCGGCCTGCTTTCGTCAGCCACATCGTCGAGCCATGCACCGAGCTTGCCGCCCCGCGTATCGAGCCTATAGAAGACGGCAGGCGTGTCTCCGTCGTAGCGGAGGCCCGGCACGCCGGCAACCTCTTTGAAGCCGTAGCTGCGGTGGGCGTCGCGGAAATACGGAACGTCCGGCAGCACCGTGATCAGCAGATTGCCCGCCGCAATATGCTCGAATATCAGGTGTACCACATCGGACCGCAGCTCCGTCTGCTTGATATCCTTCACATCAACGGCGAAGATGAAGCGGCCTTCCGGTCTCGACGGCGGAGCCGAGCGGCACGCCTGCAGCTCCCGCTCCGGCAATGCGCGGAAATACGGCGACGACAGCGGAGATTGCTGCAAGTAAGGCATCGTTCCTTCGTGAATCGGAACGATGGCCGCCAGACCGACGACTTCCCCGTCGGCGCTGCGCAGCAGCCTTAGGGCGTCGCCCGCATGCGCAGCCAGTTCGCCCGGCTCCCAGCCGTACAAACGCATGATGCTGACTTCCGGGGGCAGCTCGTAGCGGAACCAAGTATCGCTTTCCGTATCGACGCATACGATTTTGGCTGCACTGGGCTGTGCCCGGCGCAGCGCCGTGTAGCGCTCCGCTTCGGGGAGCGTCGACGCCGTGACCGTTTCCCAATAGTTTTCCGAGCTGCGGCTATTGCGGAAGTGAGCCCGCAGAATCGGGTTGCCGATGACGCTGAGCAGCTCCGCTGCGTGCAGCGTGACGCTCGCACCCGCGGAGAGCCCTGCGTCGATGCGGTTCTTCAGCGTCTCGACCGCGCGCTTCCGGTATGCATCGAAGGTGTCCGGCATGCGGGTGCGCAGCAGGTCTCTGGCCGCATCCCGAATCAAGTCGTGAATCGTCCAGCCGTTGGACGATTTTCTTACGAAGGACAGCTCGAGCAGCCGTTCGAATTGCTCGGCGGATATTTTGTAGGAGGTAACGGCGCTGAGCAAGTCCTGATCGAAGGTGCGGGGGACGGATGCCGCATACACCAAAGAACGCAGCGGATCTTCCGGAGCCTCCTGCAGCCAGTAGCGCAGCAGCTCCGCGAGTGTCCGGCGGCGGGGCTCGGCAAGGGCGGCTTCGCGCTCGCCGAGCGTTGCGAGCAGCGAAAGCGACAGCGGGTGGCCGGATGATTCCAGCCACAGCCGGTCCCGCAGCGCTTCGTCCGCAATTCCTTGCCGGCGCAAATAATCGTGAACCTCCTCGTACTGAAGCTCGCCCAGAGGCAACGGCAAGATCAGCTTGCGCCATAGCGGGGACAGCCTCCATGGGCCTCCCAGCGCATATTTTCCGGCGATGACGATACGGGTGGCGGCGTGCAGCGAAGGGAACAGCTCATCGCGCAGCCAGGAATCCAGCCCGCCGGCTTCCTCGTACTGGTCGAAGGCGAGCACGACCGTACGCTTCTCCGCCTCCCGGTTCACAATCCAGCCCGCCGGCTTCCTCGTACTGGTCGAAGGCGAGCACGACCGTACGCTTCTCCGCCTCCCGGTTCACAATCCGGGCTGCCGCCGCCGCCGTTTCGCCTGCAGCATAGCCCGCCGGCGCCTCGTCCTCGTCCTCGTCATGCAATTGCTCGGCGATGACCCGGAGCACCGTCCTGCTGTCACCCATACATTCCCTCATGTCTACCCCCGCATACGCGGCCCCGCCGTTCTCCGCAATGACCCGATAACGCTCCAGCAGCGTCGATTTGCCGATGCCGCCTGTACCGTGCAAATTCAGGATGCCGGCCGGCGAGCCCCTATTTCCTTCCAGCAGTTGACGAAACAGCTCCAGCTCAAACGAGCGGCCCGTAAATTCCGACGCGGCCATCCGGTTCATCGCATCTTGAAACGTGCCCATTCGCCGGCACCTCCGATTCCGATTTTTAGCCAAAAGTATACTATCAAAATAGCAGCTTGGGTAGTACTCTCTCCGAACCGTCCATGTTACGTTGAAGAAGCAAAGTCGAGAGAGAGGAGCAAGAGCATGATAAAAGAACAGGCAGTTCATCCCATCCGGCAAAATGAAACGATCAGCGGCTCCGAAATATTGCTTCGCACCTTGCTGAAAGAGGGAGTGGAGTGCGTCTTCGGCTACCCCGGCGGCGCGGTGCTGTACATTTATGACGCTATGCACGGGAATCCCGAGTTCCGCCATGTACTGACCCGGCACGAGCAGGGGGCGATCCATGCGGCGGACGGTTACGCGCGGTCGACCGGCAAGACGGGCGTATGTCTCGCGACCTCGGGTCCGGGAGCCGTCAATTTGCTTACCGGAATCGCAACAGCTTACATGGACAGCGTTCCGATTGTCGTCATTACCGGCAATGTCGCTACCGATCTGATCGGAACGGACTCTTTCCAGGAAGCCGATATCGTCGGTATGGCTCAACCGGTAACGAAGCACAGCTACTTCGTCCGGCGTGCCGCAGATCTCGCGAGTACGCTGCGCGAAGCGTTCTATCTCGCAAACACCGGCAGGAAGGGGCCGGTGCTGGTCGATATTCCGAAGGATGTGTCCGCCGAGCATACCGAGTTTGTTTACACACAGGAGAGCATTACGGTAAACGGGTATGAGCCCTATCCGGACGTTGACATGGAGGAGGTGCGGCGGCTGGCCCAGGCCATCCGTTCCGCCGAACGGCCGCTCATCATCGCCGGAGCCGGCGTTCTGCACGCCGGAGCGGAAAAGGAGCTGGCGGCACTCGCGCACCGTGAGCGCATACCGGTCACGACGACGCTGCTCGGCCTCGGTGGCTTCCCGTCGGGCGACCCGCTGGCGCTCGGTATGCCCGGGATGCACGGAACGGTAACGGCGAACAGGGCGCTGCTTGCGTGCGATCTGCTTGTTGCTATCGGCGCCAGATTCGACGATCGGGTGACGATGCGGCTCGACGGCTTCGCGCCGCAAGCGGCGAAAGCGCACATCGATATCGATGCGGCGGAGATCGGCAAGCTCGTCCCGGTTGACTACGCCCTCGTCGGAGACGCCAAGCAAGTGCTGCTGGAGCTTCTCGATGAGCTCGAGAGGACGCCGCCTGCGGCACCACAGGACCCTGCGGCCAATTCGGGCCGAACGGTGGCCTGGCTGCAGGAGCTGGAGATGATTCGCTCGCAGCATCCGCTGCGCTACCGGGACGACGAAGACATTCTGAAACCGCAATATGTGATCGAGATGATCAGCCGTACGTCCGGTGAAGATTTCATTATGACGACGGACGTCGGCCAGCACCAAATGTGGGCCGCCCAGTACGGCCGGTTTCAGCGGCCGCGCTCCTTCATCTCCTCCGGCGGTCTCGGGACGATGGGCTTCGGCTTTCCGTCCGCGATCGGCGCCCAGATCGGCAATCCCGGCCGGCTCGTCATTTCGGTCAACGGAGACGGCGGGATGCAGATGTGCGCCCAGGAGCTGGCGATATGCGCCATTCACAACATTCCGGTCAAGATCGTCGTCATCAACAACCGCACGCTGGGCATGATCAAGCAGTGGCAGGAGCTTGTGTATGACGGGCGGCACAGCCATATCGACTTGTCCGGCTCGCCGGATTTCGTCAAGCTGGCCGAAGCCTACGGCGTGAAAGGGCTGAGGGCCGCGACGAAGGAAGAGGCGGATCGCGTGTGGCAGGAAGCGCTGGCGACGCCGGGTCCGGTGCTGATCGATTTTGTCGTGGACCGCGATGAGCTGGTGTATCCGATGGTGCCTCAAGGCAAAGCGCTGCAGGATATGATCACGGGGGAGGAATAACGAAGCGATGAAACGCCATACACTTTCGGTCCTAACGAACGATCATCCGGGTGTGCTGCAGCGCATCGCGGGTCTGTTCGCCCGCCGCGGCTACAATATCGAGAGCATCACGGTAGGGTCGTCCGAGCGGGAAACGTTCTCGCGGATGACGATCGTCGCAGCCGGCGACGACCGGATCCGCGACCAAATCGTGCTCCAGCTCGCCAAGCTCATTGATGTCATTGATGTGACCTTGCTGGATGCGAAGCCGATGGTTTCGCGGGAGCTCATGCTGGTGAAGCTGCAGGCCGGTCCCGGGGAAAGAGCGGATATTATGGCGATTGCCGAATCGTTCCGCTGCGCGGTTGTCGATGTCAGCCCCGGCACGCTGATCGTTCAGGTCGTCGGCGACTTTGCCAAAAACAACGCCTTGCTGCAGCTGCTGCGTCCGTTCCGCGTCGTGGAGCTGACGCGAACCGGCGAAACGGCGATGAGCCGGTCTTCGTAGCAGCGCCGCAATCCGTATGCATAGAAGCACCCCGGTTTGGAGAATTTATGCAAAACAACCAAAACAGGGAGCTTACTACCGATGACATCGAACCGAACGATATCTACAGCTGCCGAAGCCGCAGCGATGCCGCAATTTCCCGAATCGTACTGGCTGGACTCGACCCGAATCCCGACGTATCCGAAGCTCGACCGCGATATAACGGTCGATGTCGCGATTGTCGGCGGCGGCATTACGGGCATTACAACGGCTTACCTGCTGACAAAGCAGGGGCTCAAGACAGCCGTCGTCGACGCCGGACGAATACTGCGCGGCACGACAGGCTCCACCACAGCGAAAATTACGGCGCAGCACGACTTGATCTACGACGAGTACATCACCCACTTCGGCGAAGAGAAGGCGCGGCTGTATTACGAAGCGAACAACGAGGCGCTGCAGCTGATCAAGAAACTGGCCGCCGACCACAACATCGAGTGCCAGCTGTTGGAGCAGGACGCCTACGTCTATACGAGCGATGCGAACTATATCCGCCAGATCGAAGCCGAATATCGCGCCTACGAGAAGCTGGGCATTCCGGGAAGTCTCGTCGACAAGACGCCGCTCCCGTTCGAGACGAAAGCGGCCGTCATCATGAAGGATCAGGCGCAGTACAACCCGGTGCCGTTTCTCGTGGCTTTGGCCGAAGAGGTCGTGCGAGGCGGCGGACAAATCTTCGAGCTGTCGACGGTAGTCGGTGCGAAGACGGGAAGCACGTGCACCGTGAACACCCAGGACGGACCGAAAATCACGTGCCGGCACGTCGTCAGCGCCTCTCACTATCCGTTCAACGATCGCAAAGGGTTTTATTTTGCCAAGCTGCACGTGGAGCGGTCGTACGCTATGGCGGTGAAGACGGAGAAGAGCTATCCGGGCGGCATGTACATCAGCGCGGAGAAGCCGGCGCGCTCGCTGCGCTCGGTGCTCGTGAACGGGGAGCCGATGGTCATCGTAAGCGGGGAAGGACACAAGACGGGGCAGGGAACGGCCACGCACCGGTATTACGAGAATCTGCAGAAATTCGGGGAGGAGACGTTCGGCATTCGTGAAATTGCTTACCGCTGGTCGGCGCAGGACGTATTCACGCTGGATCATATGCCTTACATCGGGCGCGAGCTGGCGGATACGCCGAATTTGTATATCGCCACCGGGTTCCGCAAATGGGGCATGACCAGCAGCGTCGTCGCCGCCATGCTGAACACGAAGCTGATCCTCGGCGAAGCGACGCCTTATGAGGACGTGTTTACGCCGCAGCGCTTTCAGGCGAACCCAAGCATCCAGACGCTGGTGTCCGAGAACGCGAACGTAGCCGGCAATTTGATTGCCGGGAAGTTCGACATGACGTTCAGACAGCCGGAAGAGCTGCAGAAGGGCGAGGGCGGCGTCGTGAAGGTGAACGGCAAACGCACCGGCGCTTTCCGCGATAACGAGGGCCGGCTGCATCTGGTGGATACGACTTGCAAGCATATGGGCTGCGAGGTCAATTGGAACGACGCGGAGAAAACGTGGGACTGTCCGTGCCACGGCTCCCGCTACAGCTACGAAGGCGACGTCATCGAGGGTCCGGCCAAGCAGCCGCTCGCAAAGGTGGAGCTGGAAACCGCCCGCTGAACAATGAAGCATGACAAAGAAACCACCCATTGAAAAGGGAAGCCATCGGGCAACCACTCCATGGAGTGGTTTTCTTTCGTTTACGCGCGATTCGATACGATGCTTCTACACGTAAACTTAACAAAGAAATGTCGAATAACCTAGTATAATTAGGGTATTCGACATGTGAAAAAAGTCCCGGAAAGGATTGTACGGAATGAAGCTAACGATCGCCAAACAAATTGTCATCGGATTTCTCATCGTACCTCTGCTCCTTGCCGGCATTGGCGGAATGTCCTATCGATACTTGCAGCAAATAGACGAATCGTACGACAGTATGATGAAGGTTCAGGCCGCCGCGGCCTCCAGTGCACATGTCATCCAGTTCGACGCCGCCCAGCAGATGAACTTCCTCAGCTCCTATATGATGACGAGCGAAAGCCAGTATCTCGACGGATTTCGACAGACGAACAGCGACTTGAACGAGCTGAACGCCAAGATCGTTCCGCTGCTGGCCGCAGAAGAACAGGAGTCCGTCCGGAAAATCCAGGAGCTGAACAAGCGGCTTCTAGAGCAGGCGGACCGAGTGTCGGCGCTGCTGAAGAGCGACCCGAAGCAGGCGGAGCTCATTATCAGGCAGGAAGTGCTCATTACCGGGACGAATATTAAGAGTTTATCGAAGGAGCTGGTCGACCGGCAGGAGCTGCTTATGGAAGAGATGAGCCGTTCGAATTCGGCGCTGATCGGTTCGACCAAAGAATTGATCGTCATCGCCAGCGCCATCGCGATTGTCATTGCTCTTCTCACGGGTATCGCTTTCGCCGTCCGCATCTCCAGACCTATCTCCCTCTTGACGAAGCAGCTGAAAAATATCGCCCAGGGCGAAGGCGATTTGACGCAGGAAATCCAGATCAAGTCGAAGGACGAGTTCGGCCTGATTGCCCTGTATTTCAACGAGATGGTTCGCAAGCTGCGCAGTCTGATGCTGCAAATTCATGCGCATGCGGAGACGCTGGCCGCTCAAGCGGAGCAATTGAACGGCAATGCGGCGGTTACCGGCTTGGAAGCGCAGAGCATCACGGACACGATTCAACACGTTGCCTCGGGGACCGATCTGCAGCATGAGCATGTCGAAGAAAGCTCCAAAGCCGTCGGCGTCATCTCGCAGCATGCCGGTCAAATCGCCGGAAGGTCGGAGCAAGTATCGACGATGGTTCATGACACGAAAGATCGGGCGCTCGAAGGGAATCAGGCGATCGAAACGGCGATGAGCCAGATGTCGGCGATCCATGCGTCGCTTGCCGCGATTGAGAACGCCGTTCTGCAATTGGAGGAGCGGGCGGTGCAGATCGAGGAGTCTACGCTGCTGATTACGAGCGTCGCGCGTAAGACGAACCTGATTGCGCTTAACGCCGGCATCGAATCTTCCCGGGCGGGCGAACAAGGGCGCAGCTTCGCGGTCGTGGCCGGCGAGGTACGATCCCTGGCGGTGCAGTCGTCCAAATCGGCGGAGACGGTAACCGAGATGATTTTTTCCATTCGGGAAGAGGCCGGGCGCATCACCTCGTTAATGAAAGCGAGCGCGAACGAAATCGAGCGCGGTCTTCAAGATGTGAACCGGGCGCGCAGCGCCTTTGATTCGATTACGCATTCGATTCAACAGATCGACAAGGAGATGGGGGAAGTCGCTTCCGCCTCCGGCCAGATGGCGTCGGATCTTCGCGACGTGACATCCGCAATCGGATCGATTGCCGAAGTGGCGGCGACGAATGCGGACAGCACGAAAAATATTTTCCATTCCGCCTCCCATCAGCAGCAGTCCGTTCAAGATATTACGTCTTCGATCCGGATGCTGTCCGAATTGGCCGGGCAGCTGCAGGACGACATCCGCCGATTCAAAATCAGCTAGCGAAGGAGCAGAGAAGCGGCACCATGACCGAATTCACCGAAAAAGTCATCACCGTCATCCGTGCAATTCCCGAAGGAAAGGTGATGACGTACGGACAAGTCGCGGCGGAAGCGGGCAGCCCGCGGGCGGCTCGCCAAGTCGTGAGAATTCTTCATTCGATGAGCGCTCCATACAAGCTGCCTTGGCACCGCGTCATCGGCGGCAAGGGAGAACTGCGTCTTCCGGACGGCGAAACGCTGGAGGAGCAGCTGTTCCTTCTCGCCGCGGAAGGCGTCGAGGTGACTGGCCGGCGGTACGTGGATTTGGAGCGCTACGGCTACCGGACTTAGGGGCCGCGTGATCGCTAGGCAAGATCGAATATTTGGACCACGAAGTGGTAATGCGCCAACAAGCAAGCCCGGCTCCAGACGTTTCCAACGTCCGGAGCCGGGCTGTTTGTTTGCCTATTTTCACTGCCGTTAAGGCGCTTGCCTAGGCCAAGCGAACTGACGAGCATAAGCTACAAATGAACATCCAAGATACTGGCTGTCTTGGGACGAATCGAGGTGGAACAACGATGACCCCGGTAATTACAAAGGCACAAGTCAAGCCCCTTATCGGCAAGTACGTGTATGCGCTGAAGAAGGACGGCACGGTCGTGCATGGCAAGCTGGTTCGCGTCAAGGGCTACGAGCTGATTCTCGCGCCGAAGGCGCGGAAGGGCGCCCGGAAAAACGTACAAACGAAAGCGTTCTTGGCACCGCTCGTTCTCTTCGATCTGCTGGCAATCGGTACGGCGCCTTACGCGTTCGGTCCCGGCTTCGGCCCCGGATTCGGCGGATACCCGTACGGCGGAGGCTTCTTCTGGTAATTCTTAACCCCCTCCATCGCAAAAAGAAAATTTTGAGAAGGAGGTGACGACCATGTCCAACATCGGCTTCGGCTTTACATCCACTGCTGCAATTCTGGTTCTGTTCATCCTGCTGGTTATCGTTGCTCGCGCATTCGTACTGTAAAGTGACCGCTGTAAAGCGTCCGCATCCCGATTATCGGGCGGCGGGCGCTTTCCGTCGTAACGGATTACCGCTGCGGCCCGGAAGCAGAATTCGCTCCGGACAGTTTCTGCTGAGCCATACGAACCATTTCACGGACCATTGCGCCGCCGATCTGGCCGCCGATCCGTCCGGCGTCCTCCGTTTGCAGCTGTCCGTTATATCGCGGATCGAGAGGAATGCCAAGCGATTTGGCCACTTCGAATTTAACTTGCTCCGGTCTTGCCGCCTGATATCCTTCTCGTCTCATGACGTCCGCTTTAAATTGATCGAGCGCTCTTCCCGCATGAGGGACAAGCGGGCGATTGCTGCGTCTGCGCGCCATCGATAGAAGCCTCCTTGTACTGAAATCGTACGTCCTGTGCTTCATATGATGCCCAATTGCAGCGCAGTTATGAACCTCCCATGGACCCTTCGGCAAGGTTAGGAAATGCCCGCGTCGGTCAACCTCGAGGCAGGAACGGACAGCGGCATTTCCGATGCAGTGTCGAGCTCCTTCTCGATCAAGTAGCGAGGACGCTGCTTGACTTCGGAATAAATTTTGCCGACGTATTCTCCAATTAAGCCTACAGCGAGCAGCTGAACGCCGCCGATGAACCAGAGTGACAGCATCAGCGATGTCCAACCCGAAACAGCGGTCCCGGACCACTTGCTGATCACTGTGTACAAGCCGGCCAGCAGCGAACAGACGAATAATACGAAGCCTGCGCCGGTAACGAACCGGATCGGCTTCGCCGTAAACGACGTAACGCCTTCGAAGGCAAGCGACAGCATACGGCCGAGCGGATATTTGCTGGTTCCCGCGGTACGCGGCTTGCGGCTGTAGTATACTCGGGCCGCCGGAAGTCCAAGCAGCGGTATGAGCCCGCGCAGAAACAAATTGACTTCACGGAACTGCTTCAGATGCTCCAGCGCGCGGCGGCTTAGCAGGCGGCAGTCCGCGTGATTGTGCTCGAGCTTCACGCCGAGCCGGGCCATGACCCGATAGAAGCCGACGGCTGACGTACGTTTGAACCAGGAGTCGGATTCGCGGTCCTCCCTAACGCCATAGACGATGTCGCAGCCGTCCCGATACAGCGTGATGAAGCTGCGAATCACCCGGATATCGTCCTGCAGGTCCGCATCGATGGAAATGACGCAGTCGGCGCCGCGTTCTCCCGCCCGCTGCAGTCCGCAGAGGAGCGCGTTCTGATGCCCGGCATTTCGCGCGAGCTTTACCGCCGTAACTAGCCGATTGGACCTCGCGTGCTGCTCCAGCAGCTGCCAGGTGCTGTCGCGCGAACCGTCGTCGACGAACAACAAGCAGCTTCGCCTGGAAACGAGCTCATCCTCCATCAAACGATCCAGCTCGTCGGACAGCGCTTCTATTGTTGACGAAAGCACTTCTTCTTCGTTATAGCAGGGAACGACAATCATAAGAACAGGCTCTTGGGCAGGCATGGAAACTCTCACTTTCTGCTGATAGGAGCGGGGAGTCGTATGATTTCCATTGTGGCCCAAGGATGAAGAGTACAAACGCTAAACCCCTCCATTGCTCGCAATAAGCACTGGAGGGGCTGGGGGGGTTAAGCTTTGGACTGGAACGGGCGCAGCAGCAAGCGGGGAATGTCGGTTTCGAATCGCATCAGCTTGCCGGTGCGCGGGTGCTCGAAGGAGAGGACCCTGGCATGAAGCCCGAGCCGGCCGATCGCCCTTGAGCGGGAGCCGTATTTTTTGTCCCCGACGATCGGATGACCGATGTCCGCCATATGGACGCGGATCTGGTTCTTCCGTCCGGTCTCCAGCTGCACCTCGAGCAGCGAAAAATCGCTTGTAGTTTGCAGCGTCTTGTAGCGCGTTACCGCATATTGGCCGTCGTTCGGATGCTGGCTGGAATACATCAGCAGCGTCTTCGTCTCCTTCAGCCACGACGTGATCGTATCCTCCGCTTTGCGGACCTTGCCTTCGACCAGCGCAACGTACGTACGTTCCTTGACGATATCCTGCCATTCGTTCTGCAGCTTCTGCTGGATCTCTTCGCTCTTCGCGAACATCATCACGCCGGACGTATCGCGGTCCAGCCGGTGGACGACGAATATTCTGGCATGCGGATTGACGACCCGGACATGGGCGGTCAGCTGCCGATAAGCCGTTAGCTCCTGATTGTCGGCCTTGTCGCCGGCCGAGATCGAAAGCAGCCCGGCTTCTTTATGGATAACGATAATATCGTCGTCTTCATACAAAATAGTCATCGCTGCCAACGGCAGCTTCTCGGCAGGCGCTTCCTTGCGCAAGGTAACCGTCTGTCCGGGCTGCAGCATGTAATCGTATGCCGTTACGCTGCGGCCGTCGACTTCAATTTGCCCGCGGGCCAGCATCGATTTGAGTGAATTCCGCCCTTGGTTCGTAACTGTCTTCAGCAGGAAGCTAAGCAGTTCGTCGGCTTCCGCCACCGGATAAGTTTTGTCGCCCCCGGAGCGGCCCGGTCTTGCAGCTGCAGTATGCATACGGAGCTCCTTGCGCTGGGAGAGCCGCCCTCCTTGCTGCCGTTCACCGCGGCCGGAAGTCCAGCCATCGCCGAGCGGAGCATTCCCTCGTCCATCGGCGGGCCGCCGCCGTTCCTGCTTGAACGGCCCGGCATTCGGCTGCTCCGCCGAGGTGTTCCTGGGACGGCCGGCCAGGCGCTGCGCCTCGCTGCCCCGAGGTTCGCGTACATGGCTGCGCTGCTTCGGTTCCTGCGGCGCTTGCGGGGCTTGCTCACTCAGCCGGGCCAGCAATTCCTGCTCCTCCAGCCATGACCGGCCGCCGCCGCGCAGCTTCGGCCGGGCCGCCGGAGCGCCAGGCGGTTTCCGCCCGGCGCCGCTGTGCCGCGCCTGTCCGCCCGGACGGCCGCCTCCGGGACCGCTCCCGCCGGGGCTATTGCCGCCGCCTGCGCGCAGCCCTCTGCTACCGCTTCTTCTTTCGTTCGTCATAAGATCGTGTCATCCCCTTTATATCGTTCAACCCACTATACCATATCGTAACCCTCCGGCATAACATTACTCGGGCATGGGAAAGCTGGATAGTAAAGTTAAGCGCATTCATGCGCCTATCCTCAGTATAAACGAAGGAGTATGCCCCATGCTGCTTTACCAATTATCGCAATGGCTGGATGAACGGCAGCGTTTGCAGCAAGAGCTTCGCCTCACTGGAGCCGATAACGAAGCGTTCTTCGGCGTTCAGAACCGGATTCACGATTTGGAGGAACGCCTGTACAGCCGCGCCCGGGAGTGGAGCGCTGCTCATTATGTGCAGCCCGCTGCTTCGTCCGCCGCGCCTGACAATGCGGCGCTGCTGAACGGTACGCCGTATGAGCCGCCTGTGCTGCTGGACACCGAACCGGAGCTGCCGTAACGCCCCATTTTGCCGATGCCGACGTTTCCGTGTAGAATGTTAGCATAACGCCTGCGGATTGGCCGCAGCTGCACGAAAGGTCGTAACCAACATGAATGTCGTTGTCGCAACGTTAAACGCCAAATATATTCACACCTCGCTTGCCCTGCGCTGCCTGAAGGCGTTCTGCCAAGACGAGTTCGTCGTGGAGATCGCCGAATATACGATTAAAGACCCTGCCATGAACATCGTCTCCGACCTGTATGCGCGTGGGCCCGACGTGGTCGGCTTCTCCTGCTACATCTGGAACATCGAGGAGACGCTCGTCATCGTCAGCATGCTGAAAAAAATTCGTCCCGATCTGACGATCGTCCTCGGCGGTCCCGAAGTTTCTTATGATACCGAGTATTGGATGAAGCGCGTGCCCGAGGTTGATTTTATCGTTGTCGGGGAAGGGGAGGAGACGTTCAAGCATTTCCTGCAGGAGCTGTCCTCCACCCGCAAATATCATTTCGTATACGGGCTCGCCTACCGCAAGGCGGATGAAGTGATTCTGACGCCCGGCCGCCCCAAGCTCAATCTGGCCGAGCTGCCGTCGCCGCACCGTTTCCCGGAAGACGTACCGACACTGGCGAACCGCGTCGTCTATTTCGAGACAAGCCGGGGCTGCCCGTTTTCGTGCCAATTCTGCTTGTCCAGCATTGAAGTCGGGGTCCGGTATTTCGATATCGAGCGGACGAAGAGCGATTTGCTCTACTTGATCGGATCGGGAGCCAAGCTGATCAAGTTCGTCGACCGTACGTTCAATATCAAACGCGATTACGCGATGGAGATGTTCCGGTTCCTGATCGAGAATCACGGGGGCTGTACGTTCCAATTTGAAATTACCGCCGACATTATGAGGCCCGAGGTGCTGGCGTATTTGCAAGAGCACGCGCCGCCGGGAGTGTTACGGTTCGAGATCGGCGTCCAGTCGACGAACGATTTGACGAATTCGCTGGTGCAGCGCCGGCAAAATTTCACGAAGCTGACCCGCACGGTAACGATGGTCAAAGAAAGCGGCAAAATCGACCAGCACCTCGACCTGATCGCCGGACTGCCGGAGGAAGACTACAACTCGTTCCGCAAAACGTTCAACGACGTATTTGCCCTCGGTCCGGAGGAGCTTCAGCTCGGCTTCCTGAAGATGCTGCGCGGAACCGGCCTGCGGAACGATGCCGCTCGCTGGGGCTACGTGTATATGGACAACGCGCCGTATGAAATTTTGGGCAACGACATTTTGCCGTTCGAGGATTTGATGCGGATCAAGCGGGTGGAGGACGTACTGGAAAAATATTGGAACGCCCACCGGATGGATCGTACGATGACGTATTTGATTCGCGAAGAGTTCGAGTCGGCGTTCGACTTCTTCCAGGAGTTCGGCGATTATTGGGAGCAGCGGGGCTGGCAGAAGATCGGCCACCAGCTGGAGGATCTGTTTACGAGACTGTGGGCGTTCCTGTCGCATCGGGGCGTACGGCGTCCGGACACGGCGCTCGGGCTCATGAAGCTCGATTATTTCTTGGGCCATAAATACAAGCCGCGGAAAATATGGTGGGACTTCACCCTCGAGAAGTCCGATCAGTCGGAGCTGCTGCGGCGGGTTGCCGAGCATCCGCACGCTTTATCGGACGCATTCGCGTCACTGGGATTGTCGGAGAAAGACCTTCACAAGCATACGATGGTCGAGGTGCTTCCGTTCGATCTGGCCGCTTACGAGGCTGAAGGCGTGCTGGCGGCGGTGCCGACGCTGCTCGTCGTCTATTATCCGCCTGACGCCGCTTCGCCGGCTTCGTATTACTCGATGAAGCTGGCCGAGAGGGCAGGGGCGTTCTAACGTCGGCTGCAGGCTAGGCCCTTCGGCAATGAAAAAAACCTTCCCTGCCATCCGGCGAGGAAGGTTTTTTGACCATATCAAAATTTATAGATTTCGCTTAGAGAAATGTGAATCTAAATTGGCATGAAAAAGCTTCCTCTACGCCGGGTCATCCTTCGCGGAAAGGGCTTAGGGCTTGGAATAGAAGCTTTTCTTAGTAGCGGTTCCGAACGATCTCTTGGACTTACGTATACGGTACCGTTCATATAGCTTCATGTGAGAAGCTCTTCAGAGCAGTCTTATGTCAAGTTGATCGTTTATGAGCAAAAAAACATGTAAATGTACAGGAATCTTTAACGTACCCGGGACGTGTAGAGCAAATGCCTGCGAATGTACAGGAATCTGTGCGGTTTAAGCCTTTGTCGGGTTGTTTATAACGAAACAAATGTAAAATCGCAGTAATCGAACCGTGGAAAACCAGCTAGACTCGGGTTCCTGCACTTTTGCAGGCATTCTTCTACAAATGACTCCGTGCTGAAGTTTGGATCGCATAGTCGAAGGCGCCAAGCAACAAGCACTATTTTGCACAACCAGATTAACGCGGTAAATATACTCGTCCAAGGATGGCGCAAGCCGTTTTCTTACTAGCCGTCCGTTCAAGGCACCATGCTGCGCAGTACGGTCATGTTATCGCCCTCTAACGTGTAGGCGCCGAGCGTTGCCGGCAGAAGGAAGCACTGGCCCGCCTGGGCATCGAGTCGGCCGCCGTCCCATCCGATCGTCCCGCTGCCGCTGCAGACGATGATGATCGTGAAGCTTTCCGGCGTCGTCTCGAGTGCCCAAGAGCCGTTCACCAGACCCTTCTGCGTAACGAAGTAAGGAGACTGCGCCAGCGTCAGCCATTCGTTCGGCTGCGACACATTCGTCTTCATCCGTGTCGCTCCGGAGCCTTCATAAGCGATTACGTTCAAGGAATCTTCGATATGCAGCTCGCGCGGCTTGCCGTCCAGCCCCGGGCGGTTATAATCGTACAGACGGTACGTTGTATCCGAGTTTTGCTGAATTTCGGCAACGAGCACGCCGCTGCAAAGCGCATGAACCGTTCCCGCCGGAATATAGAACGAATCCCCGGCTTCAACGGATACCTCCTGCAGGCAGTCCATAATACGCCCGTCGGCGATAGCGGCTGCTAGCGAATCGCGTGTGACGCCGGGCTCCAAGCCATATATGATTTTAGCGCCAGGCTTGGCGTCGAGAATGTACCACATTTCGGTTTTACCCAGCTCACCGGCAGGCAGCCGCTCGTACGAATCGCTTGGATGCACCTGTACGGACAAGTCGTCCTCGCAGTCCAGCAGCTTGATCAGCAGCGGGAAGCGGCCGTTCTTCTCCGAGAAGCCCTTCGTGCCGAACCATGTCTTGCCGAGCCTCTCGCGCACTTCGTCGAGTCCCAGGCCGGCCAGTTCGCCGTTCACGACCCGGGTTGTGCCGTTCGGATGGTCGCCGATCATCCAGCCTTCGCCGATCCGGCCCTCCGGGAGCTCCAGCCCAAACTGCTCCAGGGCTCGTCCTCCCCAGACGCGCTCTTTCATCTCAGCCTTAAATTGCAGCGGATACGGTTTCACTTCGGTCACAGTCGTCCTCTCCCAGTCTATCGTAATATTTATCTATCAACGATTATACTCACGGGAGGATTTTTTTTCCACCGCCACCAAGTATGGGGCTGTAGCAGGAGCGTTCGTGAAGCTGTACCGCAGAGTTTGCGCCGCACGCTGCGGCAAGCCGGCCGCCCATGCTTCAACGGCTTCGGCTTCCTCGCGGCCGCCGGAATGCCCGGGATACAATACCGCAGTCAGCACGCCGCCGGGCCGCAGCAGCCGCAGCGCCGCTTCCATCGCCGGGATCGTCGTATCCGGGCGGGTAATGATGCGCTCCCCATCGCTCTCATCCGCTGCGGAGCCGTCGCCCGGCAAGTAGCCTAAGTTGAACATGACCGCTGCCACTCCGGCGTCTCTACCATCAATTTTGCCCAAACGATCCTCTGCTTTCACATACGCTTCCATCTCATGATGGCTCGCCAGTACAAGCCGGTACCTGCACGGATCCATTCCGGCCGCTGCAAGACGCACCTGTGTTTGCTCGAGCGCTTCCGGCTGAATGTCGAAAGCTACGACGCGGCCGGACGCACCGACGAGTCGGCACAGCAAGAGAGTGTCGTTACCGCATCCGGCCGTGGCATCTATGGCCATGTCACCGGCTTGAACCCGCTGCTGGACAAGCTGATGCGCAAAGCTCAGCACCGATAAGAACCCCATCCCGACGCCTCCTCACGCATCTCTCCAATATTTGCCCTGCCACGTGTCGCGGCGTGCGAGCTCGGCGTCGATCGCGTTGAGCACTTCCCACTTCTTCAAGCTCCACATCGGCCCGATCAACAGCTCCCGCGGCGCATCTCCGGTCAAGCGGTGTACGATCATCTGCGGCGGCAAAAATTCCAGCGTATCGGCGATGAGCCCCACATACTCGTCCTTCTCCAAAAAGCGCAGCAGTCCCGCTTCGTACTGCTTCACCATCGGCGTCTTGCGCATGAGATGCAGCAGATGAATTTTCACGCCCTGCACGTCCATCCTGGCCACAGCGCGTCCCGTTTCCAGCATCATCTCGTGCGTTTCCTGCGGCAGCCCGTAAATGATATGTGCGCAAACCCGAATGCCCCGGGCGCGCAGCCGCGCTACCGCATCGAGATAACACTCCGTATCGTGGGCGCGGTTAATCAGGACGGAGGTGGACTCGTGTACGGTTTGCAGACCCATTTCGACCCACAAATACGTACGCTCGTTCAGTTCGGCCAAATAGTCCACGACGTCATCGGGCAAGCAGTCCGGACGTGTCGCAATGGAGAGGCCTACGACGCCGGGCAGCGCCAGAACGGTTTCGTAATACTCGCGGAGCTCTTCTAAAGGCGCATACGTGTTGGTGTAAGCCTGAAAGTACGCAATATATTTGGCGTTCGGCCATTTCTGATGCTGCAGGTCGCTGATTGTCCGGAACTGCGTAATCAAGTCGTCGCGGCGGCTGCCGGCGAAGTCGCCCGAGCCCCGCGCGCTGCAGAACGTGCACCCGCCCGTGGCAATCGTTCCATCACGGTTCGGGCATGTAAAGCCGGCGTCGAGCATGACCTTGAACACTTTCTCGCCGAACGTTTCGCGCATTTCGTAATTCCATGTATGAAACCGCTTGTCTCCCCACAGGAGCGGGGATCCGGCGGCGGATGTATGGATTTGAACGGACATGAGTGAACATCCTCCTTATTTTTTCTATTGTATCGGAAAATACCCCCGAGCGCGACTCCCAGCCATCCCAGCATTGCCGCTAACGTCCAGCAAGTCCCCCGGGTGAAAGACGTCGTGAACGGTCACGCTATAAGAGCAGTTTAAATCGAATGGAGAGGGGATTTGGCATGAACAAGCTCCATACCGTTACGCTGGCTGCCGCTGTCGCTTCCGTATTGGCGTTTTCCGGCTCCGCTCTGGCCACAACAGGCATGGGCTCGACCTCGACGACGTCCGGTACGGGCACGACTGCCGGCGTAACCGGTTCGGCATCGTACGATTCCACCTACACGTATTCGAATCCGACTACGGGTACTCCCGATTCGACTAGCTCCCGGTACAGCACCGGGGCGCCCGGCACGTTCGGGGCGAGCACTACCGGAATCAACACCACTAGCACGAGTGGGACTAGCGGAACCACTGGTACAACCGGCACTACCGGTACAACCGGTACAACCGGTACTACTGGTACTACTGGTACTACAAGTACAACAGGCACATCCGGTACTACCGGTAGTACAAGCACAACCGGCACCACCGGCAACACGACGTCCGGCTCCAGCTCTTTCAACGGCACGAACACAGGCACTTACACCGGCGCTTCGACATCCTATCGGAATTATGGACACAACCTGCTTGACCGGATGAGCACGACCGGGATCGGCACAGGAACGCCATCGCCCGGTGCCGGTACCGGCAACTACGATACGAATTCGTACCGTGCATATGCAACCGGCGATAACTCGATGGATTGGGGCTGGCTGGGCCTTCTCGGCTTGCTTGGCCTTGCCGGCTTGCGGAGCGGCAATCGCGAGCGTGACGACGACACGGTAAAATAATTCAACGTTAGCCCCCTCCAAAATGAAGATTTGGCAGGGGGCGATCTCTATTCCTACCAGGAGGATAAACGATGATACAATCGGCGCCAGCGATCAAAATTCCTCACAGCGAGGATACGATTACGATTCAATTGACCGTCAAGGAAGCGATAGCGCTCGGTCACCATGTCCATTTTGCCGGAGACCGTCACATCGAAACGACAGCCAAACGAAAAATTGCCCAACAGCTGGAGCAAAGCTTAATTCGCAGCACCGACTCTTCGCAAATCGACTATTTTGCGCTTCAGGTATAACGTTTGCTTTCCATCATAATTCTTTGCATTTTCCCCGAAAATCTACTAAACTCAGTAGTTAGCCGGAAATTCGGGAGGAACAACAATGCGGTTAAGAGGAAGAAGAGGGACCCGGGAAGAGCTGGAGCAGCGCACCGATCTGGTGGTGCTGGATCCCAAAGCTTACAAGGGCCGATGGCACGAGCGGTTTGGCAACAACAACCCGATTCATGTGGAGCTTGGCATGGGAAAGGGCCAATTCATTACACAGCTCAGCGCCCAAAACCCCGATATCAACTATATCGGTATCGATATGTTCGACCAGCTGCTTCACCGGGCATCGGACAAAGCGATCAAAGCGCGGATCGAGCACGGACGTCCGGAGCTGAACAACCTTGCGATTGTACTGTTTAACATTGAATATTTGGAAGACGTGTTTGCCGACAATGAGTTGGAACGGGTTTATTTGAATTTCAGCGATCCATGGCCGAAGAAGCGGCACCACCGGCGTCGCCTGACGCATCCGAACTTCCTTCGCAAGTACATGCGAATGCTGAATTCGAACGGGGACATTCATTTCAAGACCGATTCGGAAGAGCTGTTCGAGTTTTCTTTGAACTCATTCTCCGACGTCGGTCTGCGCATGCGCAACATCACGTTGAGCTTGCACCGCGAGGGGAATCCGTCCTTCAACGTTATGACGGAATACGAAGGAAAGTTCGTCGAGCAGGGCAAGCCGATTTACCGGTGCGAGGTCGTTGTCGGAGCCGATGCTTTGGCCAAGCATGTAGAGGCGTTAAAGACGGAAACCAGCAAATAAGCAGACAAAATCCCTCTACTTGCGGCGCGGATCGCCTGAAGTAGAGGGATTGTTGCTGTTGCGGGCTTAAACCCAAGACGTGTACGTGACGACCGCCGCGGCAGAACCGATGAAGCTGCCCGCTGCGACGTCGGACGGGTAATGAAGTCCGAGGTAGATACGGGATAACGCGACGGACAAGGCGAGCGGAATCAAGGCGAAGCCGATTACCGGAAATGCGAATACATACGGAAGCACCGTCGAGAAAATCGCCGTCGTGTGTCCCGACGGGAACGAGTGGTCCTTGAGCGGGTTTTTGCAAATAATCGTATCCGGCACGACAAGATAAGGGCGAAGACGAGGGTATTTTTTCTTAATGATTGCAACCGGGATATGACTGGCGGCCAGCGCAACCAGTGCTTGCATAGCGGCGGTGCGGAGCGCGCCTTGACCGAATATGGCAAGCAAGAGCGATACGACGATGGTCGCCGTCGCTCCACCCAAATGTGTGACGGTATTAAAGAAGAATCCGAGCACCGAGTGTTGAATTCTTTGATTTACGAAACAAAACATCCGGTTCTCATGATGCTGAAGCCAGACGACGACACGGCTCATCGGATCCTCTCCTTAGTATGAAATTCATGTGAAGCAGGTTTATCCATATACATTGTAGAGTAAAATTGTTAAAGCAGCATTAAATCTGTAATAAATTTGTGAAGGTAATGATTTCATCTGGCTTTGACGTTCCGATAACACTCGCATGATACGGTCTAAGTTGTGGAGTAAAATGGGATACGAGAGGGGAATATCGGATGAGAATCGCTTTGTTTACGGATACGTTCCCGCCGGATGTGAACGGTGTCGCGAAGACGCTGGAGCGCTGGGTTCGTTATTTGGAGCGTCGCGGCGCCGAGTGCATGGTGTTCGCTCCACAGAAGGACGGTTCGGAAACGTTCGACGGACTTTCGGTGGAAAGATTTTTCAGCGTCCCCTTCGCATTATATCCCGAATGCCGGTTCACCATTCCGAACCCGGTTCAATTGAACCGGGCCTTGAAAGAATACCGTCCTTCCATGATTCATGTGGCCACGCCGTTTAATCTCGGATTGCTTGGCAAAACTTACGCCGTGAAGCACGATATTCCGCTGGTTGCGTCCTATCATACGAATTTCGATCAGTACTTGCCCTTCTACCGCATTCAGCTGCTGGAGCCTGTACTGTGGAAATATATGAACTGGTTCCACCTGCCTTGCCGCAAAGTATATGTGCCTTCTCGCACGACGCTCGAACATATTGAAGCTAAGGGCATCCAGAACCTGGAGATTTGGAGCCGCGGCATCGATACGGATCGGTTCCGCCCGCATGTGAACCGCCACGAGGTGCTGTCCGCTTACGGCGTCGACCCCGGCAAATTCGTCTTTTTGTATGTCGGGCGGCTGGCTGCGGAGAAAAACATCGACGTACTGATGGACATCATCGACGCGATTCCCGCCTATGTGCAGCATCGGGCTCATTTTATCATTGCAGGCGACGGACCGCTTTCGGCGTCTCTTCGCGAACAATATAAGCGAGACAATATCACGTTCCCCGGCTACGTGCAGGGCAAAGCGCTGGCGGAGCTTTACGCGGCATGCGACACGTTCTTGTTCCCGTCGGCTCACGAGACGTTCGGCAACGTCGTTCTTGAGGCGATGGCCTCCGGCACGCCGGTTATCGGCGCCGATTCGGGCGGCGTGCGCGACATCGTCCAGGACGGCATCACAGGCTTCCTGCGGCCGCATGGCGACATCGGCGGTTACGTCGAAGCGGCGGAGGTGCTGTTCAATAACGACGAGCTGCGCCGCTCGATGGCGCTCAGCGCCCGCGAGTACAGCCTGCGGCAATCTTGGGATGCGATCTTGGGTCGTCTCTATAACAGTTACGAAGAAGTGCTCGGCGGGGTTGCAACCATTTCGCCCCGGCACGCCCAAATTACCGGCTGAACGCAGAAGTTGTCCTTATGTGGGTAAAGTAGTATAATATGGCATGGATATCCATTCATTATACATGATGCATCATCATTATGGTACAAATTCATGAACATTGAAAACAAAATAATGAAAAACGATGAAAACACGACGAAATCAGGTATACAAGGAGACGTTCGCGGGATTGTATGGCTTTTTCGGCACATTCCTGCGGCTTTAGCGTGTTTGGCGTATCACGACCCTTTTGACAAATCAGAGCAAACAGGGGAAAATCGTTAACGGCGAACTGTGCGTAAAGTTTGCAACTTTTTGGTAACCTGATGACAAGCATCCAATACATATACGACTAGACAAAGAACGGTTGGGTGTTATAGACAAGAGGGGGTTTAACATGCTGGACAATGTGGTTTTCGGTTTGCAAATCGTACTCGCAGTGATCGGCGCTTATCAACTCGGATTGACGTTCTTCGGATGGCGTCGTCCTAAGGCGAAGCCGAAGCAGGCGCCGCAGAAGTCGTTCGCCGTGCTCGTAGCCGCTCACAACGAGGAGCAGGTTGTCGGAGCGCTGATCGAGAACCTGAAGACGCTCGATTATCCGCGCGAGCTGTACGACATTTTCGTCATCTGCGACAACTGCACGGACCGTACGGCGGACATTGCCCGCAGCCATGGAGTGTACGCGATGGAGCGTCATAACCTCAATCTGCGGGGTAAAGGGTACGCAATTGAGTGGATGCTCAAGGAGCTGTGGAAGCGGCCGCGGCAATACGATGCCATCGTCATGTTCGATGCGGACAATCTGGTCAGCCCGGACTATCTCCAGCATATGAATGATGAGCTGTGCGCCGGGTCGCGCGTCATTCAAGCGTATTTGGATACGAAGAATCCGAACGACTCGTGGGTTACGGCCGCCTATGCGATTACGTATTGGTATTGCAACCGTCTGTGGCAGCTGCCGCGGACCAATCTGAAAATGGCCAATTTCCTCGGCGGCACCGGCATGTGCTTTGAATCCGGTCTGCTTAAGGAAATGGGCTGGGGCGCAACGAGCCTCGTCGAGGACTTGGAATTTACGATGCGCTGCGTTCAGCGCGGCATTAACCCGGTGTTCAATTATGACGCCCGCGTTTACGACGAGAAGCCGCTGACGTTCAAGGCTTCCGCGCGTCAGCGTTTGCGCTGGATGCAAGGCCACTTCGATGTGGCGCGCCGCTACTTCTTCCCGCTCTTGTGGAGCGGCTTGAAGGAGCGCAACTGGGCGAAGCTCGACTCCGCTCTATATGCGGTTAACGTGTACACGCTGTTCGTTGGCTCGATTTTGACGGTGATCATGTATTTGTCGATGTCGGTCCCGGGCTTGCATAAGTTCACTTCGCTGTACAATATGGCGCCGCTCCTGTTCGGTGGTCTTACCGTTGCGCAGTACATTCAATTCCCGTTCGCTATGGCGATTGAGAAAGCGCCGAAGTCGACGTACAAATGGATTGTGCTGTATCCAGTATTCCTGCTGTCGTGGTGGCCGATTACGTTCTACGCCTTCTTCACACAGAACAACAAGCAGTGGAGCCATACGCAGCACACCCGCGTCATTCGTCTCGAGGAAGTGCAGAGCAAGCAAGTCAGCTGACTCTAGGGCCGTCACCCTGCCGGGTGGCGGCTCTTCTGCGTTTCGGGGCACTGGAGAATTCGATACGCGGGTACGCGTTGACAAAGCTTCTCCGGAATGGTATAGTATTCGAGTGCCGTAAAGACGGCGCATCTCAGCAAGCAGAAGCGCCCGCTTCTCACCTGTCCGACGTTCGTCGGCTGGTTCATGACGAACATGACCGAACCTCTGGCCTTGCGTACATACGCATGAGCCGGTGAATCCGACATGCGAACGTGACGTGGGCTATCTGCTGCCTGCGTCTTTTTTGTTTACTTGCCTACAAGGCAAGGCAATCCCGCTTGGAGGTGGAGCATTATCAGTAAAGATCATATGATTAACGACGAGATCCGTGCCAAAGAGGTTCGCCTCATCGGTGCAGACGGAGAGCAGCTCGGTATTATCGGGTTCCGCGAAGCCCTGCAGATGGCTCAGGATGCTAACCTGGATCTCGTTAACGTAGCCCCAACGGCGAAACCGCCCGTATGCCGCATTATGGATTACGGCAAGTTCCGCTATGAGCAGCAGAAGAAAGAGAAGGAAGCTCGGAAAAATCAGAAGGTTGTGGAGCTGAAGGAGATTCGCTTCAGCGCGACGATCGACGAGCACGACTTCCAGACCAAGCTGCGCAACTGCATCAAATTTTTGCAGGACGGCGACAAGGTGAAGCTGTCGGTCCGCTTCCGCGGACGCGAAATCGCACACGCCGATATCGGACGCCGCGTTCTTGAGCGCGTCGCAACCGAGTCCGCCGAACACTGCATCGTCGAACGCGTACCGAAGCTCGAAGGGCGCAGCATGATTATGATTCTGGCGCCTAAACAATCTTCATAACCGTTACAGGAGGAACTCCACATGCCAAAGATGAAAACACACAGCTCGCTGAAGGATCGTTTCAAGATCACCGGCACGGGCAAAGTGAAGCGTTACAAAGCGTTCAAGAACCACCTGCTCTCCGGCAAGTCCGGTCGTCAAAAGCGCAGCTATGCAACGAATCCAGTTATGGCTCCGGGCGACGTGCGCCGCTTGAAGCAGTCGCTCGGCAACATCGGCAACCTGCGATAATCCACTACCTGCATACGTATAATTTTTAGGAGGTCATCATCATGGCAAGAGTGAAAGGCGGCATCGTCCGCGCTCGTCGTCGGAAGAAAATTCTTAAGTTAGCAAAGGGCTACTACGGCTCGAAACATACACTATTTAAAACTGCCAAAGAGCAGGTTATGAAGTCCCTGCTTTACGCATACCGCGATCGTCGCCAAGTGAAGCGCGACTTCCGCAAGCTGTGGATCGTCCGGATCAACGCGGCTGCCCGCACGAACGGCCTGTCCTACAGCAAGCTGATGTACGGCCTGAAGCAAGCCGGCATCGAAATCAACCGCAAGATGCTCGCCGACATCGCTGTGAACGACGCTAAGGCGTTCTCCGAGCTGGCGAATGCTGCGAAAGCAAAAGTTAACGCGTAATTTCGGATTTCCGTTCGGAACCGCCGTGCTGATGCACGGCGGTTTTTGTTATGTGTATGGGATCGTTTGGGAGAAACGGTAACAGCCTTTATTAAATAACAAGAACATATGTTCGATTCATGTTGATATTTTACCAAAAGATAGTATAATAAAGAATAGCGATAGACGGTTTGCAGGGCGGTTGGCGGAACCTTTGGACGGAGCTTCGTGTGCGAAGCTTGCAGGAAGGAGGTGATGCCCGTGGATGCGAAGGATATGCTGACGATCGTGGTCGGATGCGGTACGTTGCTCATAGCGCTGCTGACGCTGATTGTGAATATCGTAATGGCATTGATTTCCCAGAAACGAAAATAGACCGCCCTTGGACCAGGCCACGGTCTATTCTCCCGTGAGATGAACTGACGCCTACCGCTCTTCAAGCGGCTATTGCAGCGGCTGCGGGTGTCCCCACACCTGCAGCCGTTACAATGATTGGCTATTATTGAGTTTATCATACCATAGCATTCCATTTCCTCGCAATCGGGGGATCGCTTGTTTAAGCGATTTTCATAATCGGTCTTGACTAACTCGTATGCGATGCATATAATTACTATCAAATCATAAAACTTAAGTTAGACCTGAACGGCAATGATGAGGACGAAGTATTAAGGGCCCTTATGCACCAGAGAGCTAGTGGATCAGCTGAAACCACGGCCATAATCCCTTAATGACGAGCTCACCTCGGAGCTGTTTTCCTGAAACGCCGGAGCAGCAAGGTTCGAACCCCGGAATATTAGGGAAAATCGGAGTGGCGCACGTTACCGACGCCAAGGTTATGAGAACGCTATGCGTGTATCTCTTGACCTGCTAAGGCTGTCGATCGCAAGACGTACAGCAAACCTGGGTGGTACCACGGAAGAGATAACCCCTTTCGTCCCTTCAGACGTTCGTTCCGAACGTTTGGGGCGAGAGGGGTTTTTTGGATTTTCACACATGGTTAAGGTCGCTACCGTCGCATGTATGTGAACCCCGCAAGGGGACTATGAAAGGAGGATCACGAATGAACGTTCAAGCAGCACCGAAAAGATCCAAGCAGGAATTGATGGACAAACTGAGTCAACCCGATTTGATCAACGGGTCGGAAATTTTGCTTCGCTCCTTACTCCTGGAAGGTGTCGAATGCGTCTTCGGGTATCCGGGCGGCGCGGTGTTATATATTTACGATGCAATGTACGGGTTCTCCGATTTCAACCATTTGCTGACGCGGCACGAGCAAGGCGCGATCCATGCGGCCGACGGCTATGCCCGCTCGACCGGTAAAGTCGGCGTGGCGCTGGCCACTTCCGGTCCGGGAGCGACGAACCTCGTAACGGGGATCGCTACGGCCTACATGGACTCCGTTCCGCTGGTCGTCATTACCGGCAACGTCGCGTCATCGGCGATCGGTACGGACGCGTTCCAAGAAGCGGATATCATCGGCATTACGATGCCGATCACGAAGCACAGCTACATGGTACGCGACGTCAACGACTTGCCGCGCATCATTCACGAAGCGTTCCATATTGCCAATACGGGGCGTAAAGGTCCGGTACTGATCGATATTCCGAAGGACGTATCGAACCAAAAGACGATCTTTAAGCCGACGGACCGCATCGAGCTGCGCGGATACAATCCGACCGTACAGCCGAACAAGCTTCAAGTCGACAAGCTGATTAAAGCGATTGAAGAGTCGGAGCGTCCGGTCATTATCGCCGGCGGCGGTGTCGTGTACGCGGATGCGGCTCCAGAGCTGATCGCGTTCGTTGAGAAGACGCGCATTCCGATCACGACGACCCTGCTCGGTCTGGGCGGCTTCCCAAGCGGTCATG
Organism: Paenibacillus chartarius; assembly: GCF_042432825.1. Classification (NCBI taxonomy): domain Bacteria; kingdom Bacillati; phylum Bacillota; class Bacilli; order Caryophanales; family Paenibacillaceae; genus Paenibacillus; species Paenibacillus chartarius. The sequence goes on from NZ_JBHLWN010000074.1 coordinate 85,073, forward strand.
AGCTGTGGATGGGCATGCCGGGGATGCACGGCACGTACACGGCGAACAATGCGATTCAGAATGCCGACCTGCTTATTTCGATCGGCGCCCGCTTCGACGACCGGGTAACGATGAAGCTGGACGGCTTTGCGCCGAACGCGAAGAAGATCGCCCATATCGACATCGATCCGGCGGAAATCGGCAAAAACGTGAAAACGGACATTCCGGTGGTCGGCGACGTGAAAGCTGTCCTGGAGTACGCGATCACGAAGGCGAAGCCGGCAAAGTCCGAAGCGTGGATCGCTCAGGTTCAAGCGAATAAGGCGGCATATCCGCTTCGTTATAAAGATTCCGACACCGAGCTGAAACCGCAGTTCGTGATCGAGCTGATCAACGAGACGACGAGGGGCGAAGCGATCGTGACGACGGACGTCGGGCAGCATCAGATGTGGGCGGCTCAGTTCTACGGTTTCAAGAACCCGCGCTCGTGGGTCAGCTCCGGCGGCCTTGGTACGATGGGCTTCGGTTTCCCGTCGGCGATCGGCGCGCAGCTTGGCAACCCGGATAAGCTCGTCGTATCGATCAACGGTGACGGCGGCATGCAGATGTGTTCGCAGGAGCTCGCGATCTGCGCCATCAATAATATTCCGGTCAAGGTCGTTATCATCAATAACCAGGTGCTTGGCATGGTGCGTCAATGGCAGGAGATCATTTACGACAACCGCTACAGCCACATCGATCTGGCCGGTTCGCCGGACTTCGTCAAGCTGGCTGAGGCCTACGGCGTAAAGGGCCTGCGGGCTACGAACAAGGAAGAAGCGCGCAAGGCTTGGCAGGAAGCGCTGGATACGCCGGGACCTGTCGTCGTCGAGTTCGTCGTCAGCAAGCACGAGAACGTCTACCCGATGGTCACGCAAGGAAGCACGATTAGCGAGATGCTTATGGGGGATGATGACTAATGATCCATAAACATACGATATCGGTATTAGTGAATAACCAACCAGGCGTGCTGCAGCGAGTGTCCGGCTTGTTCGGACGCCGGGGGTTCAATATCGAGAGCATTACAGTCGGGGAGTCCGAGGAACTCGGACTTTCCCGGATGGTAATCGTTACTACAGGCGACGATAATACGCTGGAGCAGGTGCAGAAGCAGCTGTACAAGCTGATCGACGTCATTAAAGTGGTTGACCTCAGCTCGAACCCTATGGTCGAGCGCGAGCTTGCTCTGATCAAGGTCAGCGCCGAACCTAGCTTGCGGCCCGAAATTCTCGGCATTGTCGAGACGTTCCGTTCCGCCGTTGTCGACATTAGCCCGAACTCGCTTATCGTTCAAGTGGTTGGCGGTTCGGACAAGATCGACGCGATGGTTGAGCTGCTCCGTCCTTACGGTATCCGCGAATTGTCCCGCACAGGCGTAACGGCCATGATGCGCGGCGGCGCGAAGTAAATAAAGTCTACGTTCCTGCATCAGAAAGTATAAAACTTCGTTCTATACTTTGGCTGATTCCGCTACGGTAAACGCGCCCGTCCTTACGGACGGCGTAAGCCGTTTATCCTTCCTTGAGCGGGGTTTTCAGCGGGTTAAGCTTTAACGCTTCATAAGGGTAAACCGTTGAAACACCCGCTCAAGGGGAATAATACCTAATACCAATCATTATGAGGAGGATTTACAAGCATGGCTAAGATGTACTATGAGAAGGACGCAGATTTAGGAGTATTGAAAGGCAAGACAATCGCAATTATCGGTTACGGTTCCCAAGGCCATGCGCAAGCGCAAAACCTCCGCGACAGCGGTCTGAATGTTGTCATCGGTCTTCGCCCGGGCAAATCGTGGGATACTGCGAAGAATGACGGCTTTGAAGTGCTGAGCGTTGAAGACGCAGCACGTCGTGCAGACGTTATCAACATTCTTCTGCCGGACGAAACACAGCCGAAAGTATACAGCCAGTCGATCGAGCCGAACCTGAAGAGCGGCGCGGCGATCATGTTCTCGCACGGCTTCAACATCAACTTCGGTCAAATCCGTCCGACTGCGGACAAAGACATTTTCATGATCGCTCCAAAATCCCCGGGCCACATGGTTCGCCGTACATATGTTGAAGGCTTCGGCGTACCGGCGCTGATCGCCGTTGAGCAGAACGCTACAGGCCAAGCTTACGAAATCGGTCTTGCCTATGCAAAGGGCATCGGCTCCACTCGCGCAGGCGTTATCGAGACAACGTTCCGCGAAGAGACAGAAACCGACCTGTTCGGCGAGCAAGCGGTACTTTGCGGCGGTACTTCCGCACTCGTGAAAGCGGGCTTCGAGACGCTGATCGAAGCCGGTTATCAGCCGGAAGTTGCCTACTTCGAGTGCTTGCACGAGCTGAAGCTGATCGTTGACATGATGTACGAGGGCGGCCTCGCTTCGATGCGCCACTCCATCTCCAACACAGCTGAGTATGGCGACTACGTAACGGGCCCTCGCATCATTACGGCTGAGACGAAGGCCGAAATGAAGCGCGTTCTGGAAGACATTCAGACAGGCAAGTTCTCCCGCAACTTCCTGCTCGACCAGTCGAACGGCGCGTTCATGCATGCGACTCGCCGCAAGGAAGCGGAGCATCCGATCGAGCAAGTCGGCGGAAGCTTGCGTGAGCTGATGCACTGGATTAAGAAGTAAGAATTGAGCTGCTGAAACCTTAAGGGCTAGGGCTTCGGCTGTGGATTGGCATATAGGGGTTGCGGCTTCGTTGAACTCGGGTTCCTTGAATTACTCAATGTAGAGGGAACCCGAGTTCAAAAGTCGCTCTCAACCCCTTTATGCCATCCGCCGCCTCCGCTCGCTCCGATGAAGCAAGGCCGTACATCAACTCACGAGGGGGGAGGGTAACAATGAGAAAAATTTATATTTTCGATACGACGCTGAGGGACGGGGAGCAGTCGCCAGGCGTAAACCTCAATATGCAGGAGAAGGTCGAGATCGCGCTGCAGCTGGAGAAGCTCGGCGTGGACCGGATCGAGGCCGGCTTCCCGGCTGCGTCGCCGGGCGATCTTGCCGGCGTGCGTGCGGTCGCTGAAGCGGTGCGCAACGCCTCGGTCATCGGCCTGTCGCGCTCGCGTCAGCCGGATATCGATGCGGCCTATGAGGCGCTGAAGGCGGCGCAGGATCCGTGCCTGCACCTGTTCCTTGCGACGTCGCCGATTCACCGCCAGCACAAGCTGCGCATGGACAAGGCGAAGGTGCTGGAGACGGCGGAAGCGGCAATTCGGTATGCGAAGAAATATTTTAGCAAAATCGAGTTCTCGCCAGAGGATGCGGGCCGTACGGAGCTGGACTTCCTGTGCGAAGTGACGGCGATGGCGATTCGCGCCGGGGCGACGGTGGTCAATATTCCGGATACGGTGGGGTATATGACGCCTGCGGAGTTCGGTAATATTTTCAAGGTGCTGAAGGAAAACGTTCCTGGCATTGAGAACATTCAGCTGAGCGCACACTGTCACGACGATCTCGGGATGGCGACGGCCAACGCGCTGGCGGCGATTATGAACGGTGCCGATCAGATCGAGGGTACAATCAACGGCATCGGCGAACGGGCCGGCAACACGGCGCTTGAAGAAGTCGCTATGGCGCTGGAGACGCGTCAGGACTTGTACCAGGCGAAGACGACCCTCAACCTGTCCGAAATTGCGCGTACGAGCCGCCTTGTCAGCAAGCTGACAGGCATGGTCGTGCCGGGCAACAAGGCGATTGTCGGGGCGAATGCGTTCGCGCACGAATCCGGCATTCACCAGGACGGCATGCTGAAGGAGAAGTCGACGTACGAGATCATGTCGCCGGAGACGATCGGTCTGAAGGAGAGCAAGCTCGTGCTGGGCAAGCACTCCGGCAGCCATGCGTTCCGCGAGAAGCTGGTCGATCTCGGCTACGAGCTGAACGACGAGCAGCTGAAGGAAGCGTTCGGCAAGTTCAAGGACCTCGCCGACAAGAAGAAGGACGTAACCGACGACGACATTCGTGCGTTGGTTGAAGAGAAGCTTGTGCGAACCCCCGAGGTGTTCGTGCTCGAAACGATTCAATTGTCTTACGGTAATCAATCGACCCCTACGGCTACGGTTCGTTTGCACAAAGCGGACGGCGCCGTCGTCGAGGAAGCGGCTGTCGGTAACGGCTCTGTCGACTCGATCTACAAAGCGATCGACAAAGCGACCGGAGAAGAAGTCGAGCTGGAGGACTATTCCATCAAGTCGGTGTCACACGGCAAGGATGCACTCGGCGATGTGCACGTAGTGCTTCGCCAAGGCGATATCTCCGTGCATGGACGCGGCATCTCGACCGACATCCTGGAAGCGAGCGCGAAAGCTTATGTCGACGCAGTGAACCGCCTGATCGACAAGCGTAAGCTGCCAAGTGCAAATCGGAGCAACGTTACGCTGATTTAATCGCTATAGCTATGTCAATAACGCCCTGCCTCTACCGGTTAGAGTGCAGGGGCTTTTTATATATCACCCGGACATGACAGGAGGTTGGGCAGCAATGGAGTATCGTTTTTCGAAAACGCTGGAAGGGTTTCAATCCTCGGCGGTTCGTGAAATTTTGAAGCTGACGCAGGGGAAATCGATCATATCGTTCGCGGGCGGATTGCCGGCCGCGGAGCATTTTCCTCTGCAGGCAGTAGGGGAAGCGGCTAACCGCGCGCTAGCTCAAGGTGCATCGGCGCTGCAGTACGGGTTAACCGAAGGATATTTGCCGCTTCGCGAGACGATGACCAAGCGGATGGCCGGTAAAGGCATGAACGTCAAACCGGAAGAAATGATTCTTACCACAGGCTCGCAGCAAGTCATCGACCTGTTGTCCCGCGTTTATATCGATCCGGGTGATGTTATCCTTGTGGAACGGCCGACGTATTTGGCAGCCATCCAAGTGTTCCAGGCACGCGGCGCGCAGATCGTTTCCGTGGAGAGCGACCGCGATGGGATGAAGCTGGACGATCTCGCGGCGAAGATCGCACAGTATGCGCCCAAAATGGTATACGTCACACCGACCTTCTCCAACCCGGCAGGCAAAGTATGGTCGCTGGAACGCCGTAAAGGACTGCTGGAGCAATGCTTGAAAGCGAATGTGCTTATTCTGGAGGACGATCCGTACGGCGAGCTGCAATTCGACGGCGGGGAGCGGTACCCGTCGATCTTTTCTTTGTACGACGGCGGCCAGGCGGCCGGCAATCCGGTTGTCTATACGAGCACCTTCTCCAAAATCGTAGCGCCTGGACTTCGTACCGGCTGGGCTCTCGGCGACGTGGAAGTGATCCGCAACATCGCGAAGGCGAAGCAGGCGGCGGATTTGCAGTCGAGCACAATGGATCAGATGACGCTGCATCAGCTGCTGGAGCATTTCGACATCGACCAGCATATCGGAGTCATTCAAGCCGACTACAAAGGCCGGATGAAGCTGATGGCGTCGCTGCTGGCGGAGCAAAATTGGGAAGGCGTGGAGTGGAGCGAGCCGAAGGGCGGCATGTTCTTCTGGGTCGAGCTGCCGGAAGGGGCAAAGGCGGAAGATCTGCTGAAGCTGGCCGTTGAGGAAGGCGTCGCCTTCGTTCCGGGGTCAAGCTTCTATGCGGGCAATCCGGTTCACAACACAATGCGGCTTAACTTCACCCATTCCGATAACGATACGCTTCGTCTTGGTATGCAGCGTCTTGCAACAGCGATGCAAAAATATCAGGCGGCAGGACGGATGAGCCGATAAGGAAAGCTCGTCATCGATGATAAAGCCGGACAGGAATGACCTTGTCCGGCTTTTTGTTACTTAGGTCCGGTATTCGAAAGATGCGATGACTGAGCCGGACACCATAGTTACAACCTATAAAGCTCATAGCTTTTCCATCTTTGTTTCTCCAGGCGAAATATGCTACAACTTAGAGTAGACAAGTGTAAACTAGGAGTGAACATATACCCATGGCAGACGTGAAAAAAATTGCAGTTCTCGCCGGCGACGGCATTGGCCCGGAAGTGATCGCCGAGGCAGAGAAGGTATTGAAGCGCACTGAAGAGCTGTTCGGCTACAAGTTCGAAACGGAGCACGCGCTGTTCGGCGGCATTGCAATCGATGAGCGCGGCACGCCGCTGCCCCAGGATACGCTGGAGCTGTGCCAGAAGTCCGATGCGGTGCTGCTTGGCGCGGTCGGCGGACCGAAGTGGGACAATAATTCGAAGGAGCTTCGCCCGGAAACCGGTCTGCTCGGTATCCGCAAAGCGCTCGGCTTGTTCTCGAACATTCGCCCGGCTGTGATTTTCGATTGCTTGAAGGATGCTTCGACGCTGAAGCCGGAAGTGCTGGAAGGCACCGACCTGATTGTCGTTCGAGAGCTGACAGGCGGCATCTACTTCGGTGAGAAATTCCGCCGCGACACGCCGAACGGCCAAGAAGCCGTTGACACCTGCGCTTACAATGTCAGCGAAGTGGAGCGCATCGCCCGCCAAGCGTTCGAAATCGCCCGTACGCGGCGCAAGAAGCTTGCTTCGGTTGACAAAGCGAACGTTCTGGAGACGTCCCGCCTGTGGCGCGAAACCGTAATCCGCGTGGCAGCCGATTATCCGGACGTTGAGCTGGAGCACGTGCTCGTTGACAACTGCGCGATGCAGCTGCTCCGCCGTCCGTCGAGCTTCGACGTAATCGTAACCGAGAACATGTTCGGCGACATTCTGAGCGACGAAGCCGCAATGCTGACCGGTTCGATCGGTATGCTGTCGTCCGCGAGCCTCGGCGAAGGCAGCTTCGGCTTGTACGAGCCGGTTCATGGCTCCGCACCGGATATCGCGGGTCAAGGCATCGCTAACCCGATTGCCACTATTTTGTCCGTAGCGTTGATGTTCCGTCTCACGTTCGGCTATCACGACGCAGCCGACAGCATCGAGCGCGCTGTCAAGAACGTGCTGGATGCCGGCCATCGCACGGGCGATATCGCGGTGGACAAGAGCCAAGCCATCGGCACGACGGCAATGGGCGACTTGATCGTTCAAGCGATGAATCGTTAATTAGTCCAAATAAAGCTCCTCCTGCAACCCGGCTCGGGCGTGCAAGAGGAGCTTTTTTGCGCTTGTGCTTGTATAGGAGGTTATGCAAGCCATACGATGCGGATAAGCGGGGGACTTGGCCGGCAGGAAGAACTACCGTAGCGGTTTCTCGAGCGCATATAAATCGTCTTCCAGCGTTGTCCAGCGCTGCTGAAGCGTGGTTCGGGCGTCTTGAAGCGCCTGATTATATACGTGCGGACCGAGCTCGCGCAGAAGCGCATCGAGCAGCGTCTCGGCGCCAAGCTCCCCGAGCTTCGCATCCGTATGATCTTCAATTATAGTTCGGATCCGGTCCAGCAGCAGCAGCTTGTGCTCACGCGGGAGCTTGATTACGTTAGCTTTCGGGTTTGACATTGGTTGCATTCTCTCCTTTAGGGACGGGTGATTCCGACTTGCGAATGAAACTGCGCTTGCAAAGCGCATCGGCTATCGGATAATGAACAAGCAGCTTCTCCAGTACCGCGGCGGTCGCCGACATCTCTTCCTTCGTAAAACAAACGTTCCATATCGGTGTACAGCTGCTCTTCAAAATCGCGGATGAGGAGGGCTTTGGCAGTGCCCTTCTCGGTCAACCGAAGAAGAACGTATCTGGCGTCGTTAGGATTCACGATTTTGTCGACAAGACCGTCGTCCGCCATACGCTCAAGCAATCGGGACGGACTTCCGGTTTCGCATACCAGCGGCGCCCCCAGCTCTTTTAAAGAAATCGGCTGCCATCGCTCAAGAACCGTGATGACTTCCGCCTGCGAGGGAGTGAGCCAGATGGTTTTCATTTAATCGTTAAGCTGGCGCTGTCCGACTCGCTGCGCGGCCAGAATGAAATAGCGGAACCGTTCCGCTTCGAAGTGTGATGACGTCATCCTGCCTGCTCCTACTCCAAAAGCTTAGACGATCGTCTGCGGGCGTATGTCCGGGTCGCGATTGGCTATAATAAGGCGGCAATCATGCCGGGCAGGAAAATCGCGTAACCAGCGCGATGAGTTATCGGCCTCATCTTTTTTTGATACCGGGTAAAATATGCTCGATCCAGGACCGCTCGGCTTAGCCGACATCGCTTGCCGGCCCTACCCAGCCGGCGGAGGTCCAGGAGGTCCGCACCATGACCGAAAATTGGCCCTTACTGTGGCCCGCTGTATGCACCAGGTACAATGAGCCGTCCCCAAACAGATCGATGCCTATATTATAAGGGGCGTAGGGGATCGTTTCCAGTTCAATCGTGGATCAATTCAGCTCCTTTAAATGACGTGTCATCTATAAGTTCTGCCATATTAAATGACGCGTCATTTATTTACAAGTGCTGAAAGCCGCTCCGGTTTTGACCTACTGTTGTTATTTGTGTTACAGTTAACGGCAAGAGGTGATAATTTCAATGAAATTAGGGATATTGGACCAATCGCATATCGGGGAAGGCCGGACAGCCGCCGATGCGTTGGCGGAGACGACGCGGCTCGCTCAGCATGCGGAGCAGCTGGGCTATTCGCGATTCTGGATGTCGGAGCATCATGCCAGCGCGGCGCTCGCCCACTCCAGCCCGGAGATTATGATCGCCCATGTTGCGGCTGCAACTTCGCGGATTCGTGTCGGCTCCGGCGGCGTCATGCTGCCGCACTACAGTACCTACAAAGTTGCGGAAAATTTCCGGCTGCTCGAGGCGCTCCACCCCGGACGCATCGATCTTGGCCTCGGCCGGGCTCCGGGAGGAATGCCGCTGGCGACCCGTGCGCTCCAGGAAGATAAACACGTCGATATCCGCAAATATCCGGAGCAAGTGGCCGATCTGCGCGGTTATTTGGTTGAAGGCTTACCGGCCAGCCATCCGTTTGCGAAGCTCGAGATTTCGCCTGCCATTGACACCGCTCCGGAAATATGGCTGCTCGGCTCAAGCGATGAAAGTGCCAGAATAGCGGCGCTGCAGGGTACGGGCTACGCGTTCGCCCAGTTTTTCGGTACGCCGGGAGGGATGGAGGCGATCCGGTATTATCGCGAGCACTTTCGGCCGTCTGCCGCCTGCGGGCTGCCGCGCACGATGGCGGCCGTGCTCGCGATTTGCGCCGACACGGAGGAAGAGGCCAATTTGCTGGCCATGAGCACCGATTTATTTTTCCTGCGCCTGGAGAGCGGTCTGCCTTTGAACGATTTGCCGTCGGTGAAGACGGCCGTCGACTATCCGTATACCGAATACGATATGCTGCGGATCAAGCACGCCCGGCAGCGCCGTATCGTCGGAACGCCGGCTCAGGTGAAGGAGCAGCTTGAAGCGCTGGCGGCGGATTACTCCGCCGATGAGCTTCTGATCGTTTCCCCGATTCATGAGATGGAAGCCCGGCTGAAGTCGTACCGGCTCATCGCCGAAGCGTTCGGCTTGCATGCATCAGTCCCGGGCGGCGACAAATAAGGACGGCTCCCCATTCGGGGAACCGTCCTTAATGCCTTACACGCTTGATGCGGAAGCGGCGAGCTTCTGATATTTCTGCGTATACTTCGTTACCGCCAGCACATAGGTTGCATGCGACCAAGTGAGCGGCGCCACGGATACCGGCGACCCGTCGAACGGATCTAGCTGCTCCGGCAGGATCCCGCTCTCCATGGCGTGCCGCTCGACCCATTCCAGGGTGCGGCGCGGCGACTCCAAATCGGCGAGCGTCTTCGCTTTATCGATCTCCCATTCGGCAATCCACAGCGTACAGATGATCCACGGGTTGCCCGGAATGTTATGGATATCCGAAGAACGCTGGAAATAGTAGTCGTGATGGTAGCGGGCCACGCCGCCAACGTGCGTCTTAATCGTCAATCCCGCACGGTTCGCTTCCATCGTGCGCTCGACGCGAGGATCGTCGGCCGGCAGCACGCCGAATTCGAAGATGCCGTACACCGAGCTTTCCAGCGTCGTGTCCTTAACCCATTTGCCGTCTTCCATATATAAGCCGCGGACGAATCGGCCGAGCTCCTCATCGTACAAATGCTTGAGGATGCCGGATTTGATCTTCTCCGCCGTATGGCGGTAGCGGTTGCTCCGCTCGTCGTCTCCGAACAAAGAGGAGAAGTTGGCTGCCGCAATTAGCCCTCCGTACACGGCGGAAGCGGTGAATGTATAGATGCCGTACCGTTCTTCCCACAGGTCATAGCTCGGCTTCGGCAGGTTGAGCTCCTGCTCGATGTAGGAAGACATGAAGCGGGCCGAGCGCCGGATCAAGGTGCGGTATAAGCCCTGCGCCTTTTCCAGCGAGCCGTGCGTTTTGTAGTCCTGCCATAGGGCGAACAGCACGAGCGCGGTTTCGTCTTCCTGGATCGGCAGCTGCACTTTGCCCATATGAATATACGGATGCCATGAAGAGCCGACAGTTCCGTCCGGATTAAACTTGTGGTGCAGATAGCCTTCCGGTGACAGCACCTCGGCGCAAAAGTCGAAGAACGGGGACACCATTTCATTGTAGCCGGCCAGCGTCATCGCATAGGCGATCAGAGCGCCGTCACGCGGCCACATATAGCTGTAGTGGTCGCGGTTGCTCTGCATGATGTCGGAGTCGTTCGCGGCGATGATGGCGCCGTTCACGTCGGTCTGGGTGCGAACGATGAGCAAGCTTTGCTTAAACAGGCGGATAACGTTCTCCGGCAGATCGGCGTAGGACCGCTCGGATTTGTTGACCCAGCGCTGCCAATATATTTTCACACGGTCGAGAAGCTTGCCCGGATGGCTGTCGCGCACGTAAATGTCGAGCTTCTTCACTTCCTCCAGATTCTTGCCCGCCGTTAGCCAGTAATACATCGTTTGTTCGCCTTCCGGCGGCACGAACAACCGGAACGATATCGTGGAGTCGACGGAGCCCTGCGCGATGGCGTTGCCCATCAGATGGCCGTCCTCCGCGTCGCGCCATGTACCCTCGGCGTTATGGAAACGCTTGACCCCGGTCGTGTATTGGTAGATGCCTTCCGTACCGGTGGAGCCGTTGACCATAAAATACTTATCTTTCTTATAATGAAACACCGTATGAAGCGCCGGGTAGTACGCCGCAGTGTCGCCGACTTCCGTCTCGTTGATGACCAAATCCTGGTTGAAGAACACCCGTATCTCGCGAACGGTGCTGCGGTGATTCGTAATATGAATGCGTTTCAAAAAAATATTCTCGCGCTGGTGCACGCCATCGTTGATCAGCAGCGTGACGCCGAGTCCCTCATGAGTTGCCGTGACCTCAGTGACGAGCGAATCCTCCGCATAGCCCAGACGGATGTTCCAGCTCGGATCGTTCAGCCAGGCGAAGCCGCCGTCAACCCAGACGCCTATGCGGCACTGGTACCCACAAATGTGGTTCAACTGGCCGACGTACGGATAATACAAATCTCGCATATAACCGAACCGGTCCATATTGATCAAAAACTTTCCATTTCCAACTACTAATTGTCTAGGCATGCCATCACTTCCCATCCTTGGAGGTCGCGGAATCCGCGAGAGTCGTAGTTTTATGAAAAATATGTAGTCTGTTTTCAATTCATCGTACATGCAGCGAAGGGGATGCGTCAATATGCGCGGCAGGTAATTTTTAGGTAAACATTCCTCTCCCCATCATGCCCCGAAAGGACAATCTCTAATCCCCACAAGCGCAGCAAATAGGGGCGGTGTATGGCGCCGCTCTGCAGCGTCTTCCCGTCCCGGCTCATTTGCCGTTTCCCAGCCCATCCTGCGGTTCTTGGCGGCTTAAGTCCGATGCTTCAGCTTGACGACCCAATCGTACCGGTTGGTGGACAGCAGCAGCCCGGCTAACTCTTCTTTCTTAACGTTCATTACCGCTTCCGTTCTGCCGGTCGAGTATTGGACGATGATTTGCGACGCTTTGTCGTCATACTGAACATAAGGAATTTGGGCCGAACCGATCGGAATCATATTCATCGTAAACCCTCCGTTCCAGAGTTGGTAGTGGATCGTTTTCAATATATGACGGGGCATGCAAAGCTAGAAGGCGTCAGGTGAAATCGGACCGGCCCCTCCAGCCGCTGCGGGCGTTGTGCGCGGTTATCCCCTAAAATCTGTTACTATGAAAAAGAGGAATTATCGTGTATATTGTGGAATATATTTTGTCAAACCTTCGGGGGATGATGGAGGAGGAGGGACCGCTCATGAGCTTTTGCTGCGGCGCCAGTATGATCGGCACCCGAGGCACGCTGAAGCATATCCGGACGCGCATTCACAACGTTCCGATTTTGTTTTGTCCGGTTTGCCATCGTACCGAAGTGCATTATCAGGCTGAGAACGAATACGAGATTTTGGCTGAATACGCTCACGGTGACGGAGCGGCGGAAGTCGACTTCTTGGAGTATGTCGATAACAAGAGCGGCGGCGAGCTGTTCGAGAACTGTGTGAGCAACGAGGAAGAAGATCCGCTAGACGTCGTGCATAGACAAATCGATATGGGTTTGGATTTGCTGACGGTGGCCAAATCGATAGATGATTGGGAATGGGAAGAACAGCTGAAACGGCGGCTGCAAATGCTGAGCAACCGGCGGGCCAAGCTGCTGAACAAGCGGGCTTCCAAGCGCCATTAATGATATTGGTGAAGTCTCTCACTGCGGTGGGGGACTTTTTTTGTTAATTTTGCACCCTCTTAAAGGTTTGTTACGTTTACGAAGTATATGATGCGTTAATAATTCGTAAAGAGAGGGGCAAGATGACCGTGGACAAATACTATATTCTTTACAAGGATAAGGTCCTTGCCGGACCGCTTCCGCACGAAGACGCCGAAATGAAGTGCATCAAGCTCGGGTATTGCTTCAAAAACGTAGAGGTTGTACCGGAGGACGCCGTGAAGGCGAAGCCGGATGAGGAAGAATCCGCCATGAGGGACGAGCTGGAGGCGGGTTCGTTACAGCTGTCCGCCGCCGCTTGCTGGAAGTAGCTGTATCGGGTAGGAGAGCCGTTTCAATTGCACGTATATATGTCCGGTCGTGTCGTTTACGCCGTCCGCCGCTCCGAATGGTGCGCGGGCGGCGTTTTCGTGTTTATTGGACTACTGGAAAGCTTATCTCCTCCATCATTTCCCATGGAGGCCATTCAACGTATAGATATGTTATAATAGGGATGTTTTTCTGTTCCGTGTTGCTGTTCATACCCCCGCATCAGCATACATATCAACGAAAATATTATAGTGTGAGGTGGAACGTTTGTTACTGGTACTGTTCAACAAGTTCCTGGGTAAACGTCGGTCTTCCCACCCTAATTCGAATTCGATAGAAGCAGCGCTGCCGGAGCAGCAAGTTGTGCGTATTCAACAGGGTGATTTGCGGCTTCGCAATCAGTTTATCGCGGATTATCAGCCGTATGTAGCTAAGGTGACAAGCCGATTCTGCAAACGGTATGTAGATCCGGCGAGAGACGATGAGTTCAGCATCGCGCTGGCGGCTTTCAATGAGGCGATCAATCAGTTCGCCCCGCAAGCTGGCAGGTCGTTCCTGAGCTTTGCGGAGACGGTCATGCGGCGCCGCTTGATCGATTTTGTCCGCAAGGAGCAGCGGTTTCGAGGACAAGTGCCGTTAAGCTCATTTGAGGTTGAGGATGATGAAGATAACATCATCAATCCGGTGGAAGTGCATCAAGCGATTGAGCTATACGAGAAGCAGAGAGGATTGGAGGAGCGAAAAGGCGAGATCGCGGACTTCAGCCGTGTGCTCGCTGAGTTCGGCGTGTCCTTCACCGAGCTGGCCGAGGTGGCCCCCAAGCATGAAGACTCGCGACGGATGCTGCTGCGGATCGGCCATACGCTGGCAGGATCCTCCGCGATGATGCGCATATTGGTGACGAAGCGAACGCTTCCGATCAAGGAGTTGCTCGAACAGGTCGACGTCTCGCGCAAGACGCTGGAGCGCAACCGGAAATATTTGATTGCCATGGCATTGATTTTGAACGGACCATACCCGTATTTACGCGATTATTTGCGAATTCACGATGAAGAAGACAACGACGCAGATGCTCCTGCAGGAAGGAGAACCGTACATGAATAAAGGAATCGTCATGGAAATGAGTGCCCGGCATATGGTCGTTATGACGCAGGAAGGCGGCTTTCACAAGCTCCCCAGAGACGGCCGAACTTGCGAAGTGGGCGAAGAAATTTTGTTCGCCGAGCCGGCTGCCGCTCGTAAAGTGCCGCCCATGGCGAAATGGACCGGAATGGCGGCCGCTGTCGTGATGTGTATCGCTCTCATCACGGGATTAACCAGCTTCACAGCGAAATCCGAGGTTGTAGCTTACGTATCGATGGATATTAATCCAAGCGTGGAGTTCGCCATCGATGCAGCGGAGAAAGTGCTGGAGCTCAAAGGTCTGAATGCCGACGGTGCCGCCCTGATTACCGGAATCGAATATAAGGGGAAAGCGCTGGATGTCGTCGCTGACGCAGTGCTGATCAAAGCGGATGAGCAGGGCCCCCTGAGCCGTGGCGAGGGTGATGTCATTATTGCCAGCTCCTTGGTTAAGGAGACGGATCGGGTGAGCGATGTAGTGATCGCGGAGAAGCTGAAGCAGAAGGTGACGCAGCTGATCGAAACGAAGCACCCCGAGCAGGTGCAGAACTACCAGGTCACCGCATTCGCCACGCCGAAGGAAGTACGGACTGAAGCCGAGGCGAAGGGAATCTCCGCAGGCAAATATGCGATCTATCTGACGGCCAAAAGCAACGGAACGATCGTGCCGATCGAGGATTTGAAAACAGCGTCGATTCATGAGATCGCCAAGGAAAACGGCGGCATCTCCGCGCTTGTGAATGAAAAGCAGCCTCCGGCGAAAGCCGCTTTCAAGCAGCTGCTGGAAGAGGAGAAGTCCGGCAAGCTTGACGAGATTGCCAAGAAGGTGTCGGAGGAAAAGAAGAAGACGAACAGCGATCCGAAGAAAACCGATACGAGTCAAAGCGGCTCCAAGGCGACACCGGCCTCGACAACCAAGACCGATTCGAAGACGGGATCGAATGCGAAAACGGATACCAAATCGGACGCAAAAACCGACACCAAGACGACGACAAACGGCAAAAACAGTACGACGAATAGCGGCGGCAACAAAAACACCCCGGCTGCCGGGAAAAATACCGGCAAGGACGACAACAACGGTAAAGACGACGAAGACGGCAACAAGAACAACGATGGCAAAAATAACAACAAGAACAACGACAACAAGAACAACAGCGATGACAACAAGAACAACAGCAAGAACGAGGACAAAGACGACGCGAAAACCGGCGGCACTCCTGCCACCGGTAAGAACGTTTCTAACAACGATAATAAACAGCCGACAACAACAAAGCCTGCCGGAGGCCAGACGTCCTCCGGCCAGGATTCTTCTGCTAGAGACGGCGACGACAAGAAGACGGATCCGAAGAAAGAGAACAAGGACGATTCTAACGATAAAGATAATAAAAATGCTAACGGCACGAATTCCAATTCTTCATCCAACGGGAACAAAAACGATCAGAAAAAGGACAAGGATAGTTAGCGAAAAAAAAGCATCCCGTGGGCTCGACCGGGGTGCTTTTTTGTCGATAATATTGATTTCATGTCGAATCTATCATTGTAACAACTTTGTTCAATAAATGTATACTGTAATATTCTCCAAAATTACCTCTTTCTATCGATTTCGACTGCGACATTATGCTAGAATGTACCGATAAGAGCTTTGAAAGTATCGAAAATAATTACCGGGCCTATCCCGAATTGATGAATGATGCTGCGAACTTATGACGGGTGATGCAAAACGATGTAGTTCGCTGTAAGCGAATGCGAGAATTCAAGAAATGGAGGATGTAGCATGCCGGCAAGTCAATTGGCTGCTTTGCAGAACGTATTTTCAGAGAAGGATCACATTATTGCAGAATGGCTGGAAGAGCTTGAGCTGAACCAATCCGGACTGTATCGCATCATCGGAGCGGAGAAGCTGCAGCGGATCAGCCGAACGCTGCTTGAAGAGCTGACCGCGCAGCTGCCGCACGGCTTAACTCTGAACGATATCGGGCAGCGGCCGGTGCTGGAGCAGGAGCTGAACGAGATGGCGATGATTGCTGCCGAGAATAAGATGCTCCCGTCGGCGATTGCACCATTTTTCCACACGCTCAAAACGATATTGCTGCGGCGCTGGACGACCTTCTTTCAAGAGGGCGGTACGGAGCTGCATACGAACTATACGGTGCTGGAGCAGTTGATCGAGGTGCCGCTCATGCACTGTTTGAACGCATATACGAGCCGCAGGGAGCGAGTCATCTACGCTCAATCAAGGGCGATTGCCGAGCTGTCCACTCCGGTCATTCAGCTGTGGGACAACGTGCTCGCCATGCCGCTCGTCGGGGAGATCGATTCCGTTCGGGCCAAAGGCATTATGGAAGGTCTGCTCGGCGCGATTGCGGAGCATCAGGTATCCAATGTAATTCTCGATATTACGGGGGTACCGGTCGTAGATTCAAACGTAGCGGACAGCTTGATCAAGACGGTAGAAGCGGCAAAGCTGCTGGGAGCCAATTGCATCTTGACCGGTATTCGTCCGGAAGTGGCGCAAACGATCGTACTGCTAGGCGTCAATCTGGGGGAGATTGTAACGAAGGCGAGCTTGCGTGCAGGACTGGCATACATACTGAGCACCTTGGAGACAAGCAAAT
Source organism: Paenibacillus chartarius (assembly GCF_042432825.1). Taxonomy (NCBI): domain Bacteria; kingdom Bacillati; phylum Bacillota; class Bacilli; order Caryophanales; family Paenibacillaceae; genus Paenibacillus; species Paenibacillus chartarius. The sequence continues at coordinate 101,734 of NZ_JBHLWN010000074.1, forward strand.
AAAGACTACTAGGAGAGAGAGCGTGTTCAGTTAGATGCAAATACCCATTATAAAAATCGGCAACGTGCTGCTCGTAACGCTGCATCCGGATATTACCGACGATCAAGCCGTTGCCCTAAAACAGGAAATTTTAGTGAGGATTCAGAAGCTGGAATGTTCCGGACTTCTCATCGATATTGGGGTTGTCGATCTGATTGACAGCTATATGGGACGAGTGTTGAACGAGATCGTCGAAATGGCCAGGCTGCTTGGCGCGAGCTCCGTCATCAGCGGGATGAGTCCGCAGGTAGCGATCGCAATGGTGGAATTCGGGCTGACCTTCCGGGATGTGAGAACGGCGCTCACAGTAGAGAAGGGCTTGGAATGGTTCGCGGAAAGTTCCAAGACAGGGGCGAAATTATGAATGAAATGATTCTCATCAAGTCAGAGGGCGATACGATTGTTGCTAGGCAGCGTGGACGCGAGATGGCGAGAGTCGTCGGCTTCAATCTGGTCGACCAGACGCGGATCGCCATCAGCATTTCCGAATTGTCCCGAAATATTTTGCTCTATGCCAAGAATGGAAAAATAGAGCTGGAAGAAATACGCAAAGAGGACGCGCTGGGAATCGAAGTCCGGGCAATCGACAACGGACCCGGCATACAGGATCTGAATAAAGCGATGCTGGACGGCTACTCCACATCGGATGGACTCGGCATGGGGCTTCCGGGAACGAAGCGGCTTATGGATGAATTTGTCGTGGACACGCAAGTGGGGCGGGGAACGAGAATTACGATTCGCAAATGGATGAACAAAGATTTGTATTCATGCTGACTTGAGGAGAGATCAGTCATCGTAGTGGCAGTTGTGAACCGACCCATGCAAGGCGGCGGGGCGGATGCATACGGCGTCAAACGGTGTGATGACGGGACATGGCTTATTACGGTTGTCGACGGGCTGGGGCATGGCGCGCGAGGGGCGGAAGCCGCGCATACGTATTTGCGGTTATTTCGGGAATGCTCCTGCGATTCGCTCTCGGCGCTTATGTCGGCGATTCATCTCGGCATGAGGGCAACTGTCGGAGCGGCTTGTATGATCGTACAGGTGATACCGGACCGGCAGCAGCTGCTGTATGCAGGCATCGGCAATGTGAGCTTGGCTCTGATAAGCTCGTCCGGCTTTCGTCGAGCGCAGTCGGCCCGCGGAATCGTCGGTTACCGCCAGGTCCGCATTCGTGAGGATGTTCTGGCATGGACTCCGGGAGACAGGCTGATGCTGCATACGGACGGAATTGCGCTTCCGCCGGAGGGGGCCGAGTCGCTTCGATACGGCGACCCGATCGTGTCGGCGAAGGAAACTGCGGCAGCCTACGCAACCGGTAAAGACGATGCACTTGTACTCGTATGCACCTTAGAGCACTTGGAAGCAGTGCGGATTGAGGAGGAGCAACATGCGTGAATTACGCGCCATGTACTTGCATGCATTGACGAAGTATGTGCAGAGCGGCAGTGAAGACAGCGCCGCGTTTACTTCGGAGCTCGGACCGTTAATAACAAGCTTGCTGCCGGAGGATACGATCGCTCTGCATGAAGAAAGTATGCAAGTGCTCATTCAGAACGTCAGCTTGGAACAGGCGCTGCAATATTATCACAAATCGTTCGTCTTTCTGATGGAAATAATCGTTTTCTCGCGGATGCTGCAGCTGAACGGGCAAGGTGGATCTCTGCTTGGCGAGCTGAAGCAAATGCTGAAGAAGACGGAGCATTCCTTAAGCTCGATCAAGAGCAAGTATGAGAATGTGCTGCAGCATATGGACAGCGGGATTGCTTTGTTTGATGAAGAGGGCTACTGTACGTTTGCGAACTTGAAGCTCAGTCATATCATCGGCGTGCCGCGGAAGAAGCTGATCGGGCGGGATGTTTTCTCGCTGATGGGGATGCACGAAATCGAACGCGGACGCCGCAAAATGTTTGCCCGCCTGTATCGCGAGCTGGTGGTGTACCGGATACCGATGAAGGAAATTATCGACGAGTCCGGACGGCATTTTCTCGTTTCGGTCAAATACGACGAGGAGCTCGAGGGCGACATCCTGGTCAGCGTTAAAGATGTAACCGAATTCAAAAAAATCGAACAATCCGCTTACCACAACGACAAGCTGGCGATGCTCGGCAAAATATCGGCGGCCATCGCCCACGAAATCCGCAATCCGCTCACTTCGATCCGGGGCTTTATTCAATTGCTGCTGCCGGAGCTGAAAAAGCTGGGCCGCGAGGAGTACGGACGCATCATTTTGAGCGAAATCGACCGCGCGAATGAAATTATTTATGAATTTTTGAACTCTTCCAAGCCGAGCGCGCCGGACAAGCGTCAAGTGAGCATGGCGGAGCTGCTGCGCGAGGTGACGCTGCTGTTCCAGAGCGAAGCGCTGATGAAGGGCTGTCAAATCGAATTGCTGCCGGTTAGCGAGACGCTGATGGTGGATGTCGATGCGAAGCAAATCAAGCAGGTGTTTCTGAACATCGTGAAGAATGCTGTCGAGGTGCTCGGCGAACGAGAGGGCGGGATTCAGGGGCGCGTGCGGGTACAAGCCGAACGTCGGGACGACGGCATTTGGGTGTCCTTCGAGGACAACGGCAAAGGGATGGACGCCAAGACGCTCAGCCGCCTGTTCGACCCGTTCTTCACAACGAAGCTGGAAGGGACCGGGCTCGGCCTGTCGGTCAGCTACCGGATTATTAAAAATCACGGCGGCGCCATTCATGTGGAAAGCGAAGTCGGGGTAGGGACGACGTTTCGGGTTCAGCTTCCGCTGTGACGGCGCACGGCCGGGTTGGTTCGTTCGGTGCAGGCATTTGAGAGAGAGAGTCGAATAAGCTATTGATAGATGCCATAAGGAGTGGATGGAAATATGCAGTACCGTGAATTCGGCAAGTCGGGATACCGCGTCTCGGCGCTGGGCTTCGGGGCGATGAATTTGCCCGGGGTGCCGTTTGAGCAGGCGAAGGAAGCACTCAATTATGCGCTGGACCAAGGGATTAATTATATCGATACGGCAGCGGCCTACCGGAATAGCGAAGAAATTATCGGCGAAAGCATAGCTCATCGCCGTTCCGAATATTTCCTTGCGACGAAGACGGGGGAGCGGAGCTATGCGGCGGCCAAGGAGCAAATCGACCGCAGCCTGATGCGGATGAAGACGGACCATATCGACCTGATTCAGCTGCACTACGTAAACTATGTACACGAATTCCAAACGCTGATGGGCGAAGACGGTGCATACCGGGCCGCACAGGAAGCGCGCGACGCAGGCAAGGTGAGGTATATCGGCATTACCGGACATCGTCCGGAGCTGCTGGCCAAATGGATTGCCAAATATGATTTCGATCAGGTGCTGTTTCATTTGAATTTGGCGCAGCCGTTCGCGCTTGACGAACTGATTCCGGCGCTCGCCGAGCGAAATATGATGCGGGTGGCGATGAAGCCGCTGTCCGGCGGATTCATTCAGCCGATCGACAAGGCGATCCGGTTTCCTTACAGCCAGGATGTGCATACGATCATCTCCGGCATGGTCAGTGTGGCGGAAGTGAAGGAAAATATGGCGGCAATGGAGCAGGACGTGGCGGCGGAGGAGAAGCTGGAGCTGGAGCAGCTGGCCCGCCAGCTTGGCGAGCATAATTGCCGGCGCTGCAACTACTGCTCGTGTCCGCTTGAAATTCCAATCCCCGATGTGATGATCTCCAGCATGATTCGCGAGAAATTCGGGCTGCTGCCGAAGGGCGACGGATTTTACCAGAAGCATAAGGAAAAGCTATTCTCCTGTGCGGATTACGAGCCGTGCCGGGAGAAGCCGCTTTGCGAGGAGAAGTGTCCGTATCATTTGCCGATGAGCACGGTGATTCGGGAGTCGACTTCGTACTTCGGTTGATAAGGAGATCGAGCGCAATGAGAGTGCGGAATGAGATTCGGTTTACGATTGTCTCGGAGGCGGAGGCTGGAGCCGCTTTGGCGGGCGGCGAAACGGCCGGCCGGGCGGCTTCGGCGCTGGGCGTGGCAGGAGCAGGTGCGGCGTCAGTGCCGGACGAGAGGCCCGACGAGGTAAGAGCGGGCGCTGGAGCGATGCGGAGCGAGACAGGAGCAGGTGCTGGAGCGGAGCGGAGCGAGACAGGAGCGTCGGCGGGTGCGGCGTTTGAAGCGGCGCAGAGCGAAGCTGCAGCGCTGCTGTTTGTGACGCCGGAGCAGCTGCGGGAGGCACAGCCGCTCGCGGAGGCGGCGGAGCTGCTCGGCGCCGGAGCGCTGGCGGAGCTGCGCCGCCGGGCGGCGAGCGGGCTGTTCGCCGGCGAGCTGGGCGAGACGGCGGTGCTGGCCACGTACGGCGCGGGACGGGCGCCGTACGTCGTCTTGAGCGGGCTCGGCGGCAGCGCGAAAGAGCCCGGCGGGGCCGTTTGGCGGGACGCGGCGGTGCACGCAGCCCGGGAGGCGCTCCGCGCGAAGCTGGAGCGCCTTGCGGTGCGGCTGCCGGCCGATGCGGTACAGCCGGCAGCCGAAGGCATCGCGCTCGGCCATTACCGGATGGCCGATTACAAGCGCGATGCCGCCCCGCGGCCGGTGATTCGCGAGGTCGCGATCACCGTGCCCGGCGGCAGCGCGGAGGCGGCGGCGGCCCGGGAGGCCGTGCGCCGCGCGGTGGCGATCGCGGAAGGGCAAAACTACGCCCGCGATCTGACGAACTTGCCGGGCAATAAGCTGACCCCGGCGCTTATGGCCGAGGAAGCGCTTCGGCTCGCCATGGAATACGGGTTCCCGTGCCAGGTACTGGATGAGACGCAAATCCTGGAGGCGGGGCTTGGCGGTTTGCATGAGGTCGGCAAAGGCAGCGTCAACCCGCCGCGGATGATCGCCATCCGGTATCAAGGGCGCGAGGAATGGGATGGCGACGTGCTCGGTCTCGTCGGTAAAGGAATTACGTTCGATACCGGCGGTATTTCGCTGAAGAAGCCGGAAGGGATGGAGGAAATGATCAGCGATATGGGCGGGGCGGCGACGCTGCTCGGGCTGCTCCATATCGTCGGCGAGCTGCGCCCGAAGATCAACCTGCTTGTCGTCATTCCGGCCGCGGAGAACATGCCGTCCGGCGGCGCCTTCAAGCCCGGCGATGTCATTACGATTATGGATGGTTACACGGTCGAGGTGCTGAACACCGACGCCGAGGGCCGCATCGTACTTGCCGACGGCGTGCTGTATGCGAAGAAGCTCGGCGCGACGAAGCTGATCGACGTGGCGACGCTGACCGGCGCCATTCTGGTCTGCTTCGCCGACGTCGCCACCGGCGCCGTGACGAACGACGACGCCTTCCTCGGCGATGTGCTGCAGGCTTCGAGCGAAGCGGGCGAAAAGCTGTGGCAGCTGCCGAACTATAAGGAATACCGCGATATGCTGAAGAGCGACGTCGCCGATATTAAGAATGCGACGACCGCCGACCGCTGGGCCGGAGCGATTACCGGAGGCTTGTTCGTCGGCCGCTTCGCCGAAGACACGCCCTGGATTCACCTCGACACCGGTGGAACGGCGTGGCTGTGGAGCGAGAAAGGTACCGAGCCGAAGGGCGGAACCGGAGTTATGGTGCGGACGCTGGCTCGTTACATTTTGACTCGGGAATAGAAGGAGCGAAACACCCTTATGATGAGGGTGTTTTTTGTTTGTGACTGGGTCGTGTGCAGCGGCGAGGGAGCGTGAAGTCGTGAGCAACAAGGCCCAAAAGGGCGTTGAAGGCGGCGAGGGAGGTTGAGGCCGGGCGCAACAAGGCCCGAAAGGGCGTTGTAGGCGGCGAGGGAGGTTGGGGCCGGGCGCAACAAGGCCCGAAAGGGCGTTATAGGCGGCCAGGATGCGTGAGTTCGTGTGCAACAAGGCCCGAAAGGGCGTTGGCGGCCAGGGTGCGTGAGTTCGTGTGCAACAAGGCCCGAAAGGGCGTTGAAGGCGGCGAGGGAGGTTGGGGCCGGGCGCAACAAGGCCCGAAAGGGCGTTGAAGGCGGCAAGGGTGCGTGAGTTCGTGTGCAACAAGGCCCAAAAGGGCGTTGTAAGCGGCGAGGGAGGCTGGGGCCGGGCGCAACAAGGCCCAAAAGGGCGTTGTAGGCGGCCAGGGTGCGTGAGTTCGTGTGCAACAAGGCCCAAAAGGGCGTTGTAAGCGGCGAGGGAGGATGGGGTCGGACGCAACAAGGCCCGAAAGGGCGTTGTAGGCGGCCAGGGTGCGTGAGTTCGTGTGCAACAAGGCCCAAAAGGGCGTTGAGGGCAGCGAGGGAAGAGCTGCGAAGACGAAAGGCATCTTCCGGCAAGCTCGTTCCCGGGAAGGATGTCTGAACAAGCAATCTGTGATAGATTGGAAAAACGCAAAACCTTTTGCCGACTGAGAGGGGACCGGACTCAACGATGAACCGAATCAATCCGCGCTGGGCGGGGAATATTCTGCTCGTCACTTTTGTGGTGCTTGTTATTTTTCATATATTAGTTATTGCTCAAGTCGTACCTGCCGGTATGGTATGGGGAGGTCAATTTCAAGGGAGCACGGGTTCCTTGCTGATGGTCGAAATCTTCGCCCTCCTCTTAACGGTGGTTTTCGCGTTATTTGTTGCACTGAAGCTTAGGTACGTTTACATCCCCATCAGCGGCAAAATCGCACAAACGGGCGTATGGGTTTTATTCGCGTATTTCGTACTGAACACTCTAGGAAACCTTGCAGCTGTAACATGGACGGAGAAGCTCGTATTTACGCCGATCACGATCGTTCTTGCTATTTTGACGTATCGGGTGGCCCGGATGAAATAGCATGAATGGTTAAGCCAAGCGATGCCTGGCAATCACTTTGACGATACGCGAAGGCAGGAAAACGTCAAAGCGGATGACGCTAGTAATACATGCTGTGGATACTCCCAACGTCAGCTGCAGCCAAGTAAAGCCGCGCTCAGCCACCTCCCGGAACGAAAAAAACCGGAGAGCTTCACTGCCATGCGTGCGAGAGCTTCCGGTTTATTATGCTTACAGCTGAATTACGCTTGGATACTTGTGCTTTTCGAAGCGGGGGAAGAGACGCCCTTGCCGGGTGTAAGCACCTGCTGGATATCCTCGACATGGATGACGAGCCGATTGATTTCCTGCAGCGTGTACGACATGTTCTGCGTGCGCTGCTTCAAGTTCGCGAGGCGGATCCCGATCCAGCCTTTCTTGCGGGGGTGGGCCTTCAGATCGTGAAGCAGAGCGGAGAGGGTAGCCGTCTGATCGCCGGGAATCGCCAGCATGGGGTAAGCGGAAATACCGGAAACGGAGAAATACAGCCACTTCTTGTTCCAGCGTACATATCCGGGATAAAATCGGATCATGATCAGCGGAGAAGCCCCGGAATCGCTTGTAGTGCGGATGATCTCCACTTGCCCGCGATTCTTGCCGGGTTTAATATACTGATTGGAGCCAAAATCCGGCAGAAGCGGAACGAACAACACAGGCAGTGCGCTGGCGATATACAAATAGATGGTAGATTCATAGACGACGGACAAAGCGAGGAAAAGCCCGAACAAGACGAGGCTGATCCAGAACGCTAGCGTTTTAAGTTTCATGAGTTGTCTCCCGATTCATAGTTGCTGCGGACCTACTACTACGCGCTATTCTATCATATTCTTAACGCAGTTGAAAACTAAAACAGCAGTTGAAGAGGCTGTCCGGCGTACGGGCAGAGCGTGTTGCGGACCGCCGGTCCGGAGGACCGAAGCGAACATTTCAAGGGAGTGGGGTTGGCGCATGAGGAAGCGGCGTATTGGGATTGTCGGACTGGGGGATATCGCCAGGAAGGTGTATCTTCCCCTGTTAACTTCGCAGGAATCGGTGGAGATCGTCGGTTTGCAGAGCAGGACGAAAGAAACGGTGGACCGTATCGGCGGGCAGTACCGGATTGACGGGCGATATACCGACCTTGGCGATCTGGTGGCGCTTCAGCCGGATGCCGTCTTCGTGCATAGCCCGACGCCGACGCATTACGAGATTGTGATGGCTTGCCTGCAGGCGGGCATCCATGTCTATGTTGACAAGCCGTTATCGTATGACTTGGGCGAGTCGGTTCGAATGGCGGAAGAGGCTGCGAAGCGGGGGCTGCTGCTCGGTGTCGGCTTCAACCGCAGGTTTGCTCCGCTGTACGCCGAAGCCAAGTCTTGGCTGGAGGGAGCAGGCGGTGCGAGCTGGTGCTCCGTGCAGAAGCATCGCCTGCGCAAGCAGCTGCTTCCGGCACGCGAGACCGTTTATGACGACCTGATCCATATGCTGGATCTGCTTGTTTGGCTGGGCGATGGCGAGGACGGCGAGCTTGCTGCGGCGGAGCTGGAGGCGGATATCGACGGGAAAATGGTTCGCGCCTCGGGTACGGTGCGTTTAACGGGCAGGGGCGCCACCGGGGTGTACGCCATGGTGCGCGATGCCGGGCGCGACCTGGAGAAGCTCGAGCTGCACGGATCGGGGCGGTCGGCCGAAGTCGTCAACATGGAAACCGGCGAATGGACGGAGGCCGGCGGTATGCCGGTGTTGCGAACGTTCGGCAGCTGGGATACGGTGCTGGAGCGGCGGGGGTTTGCAGGGGTTGTAAATCATTTTCTGGCATGTCTGGACGATCCGGATCGCTGCACCGTCAGGGCGGACCGGGTCCTTGCTTCGCACAGGCTGGCGGAACGGGTTGCGGCTGGAAAGCTTTAGTGATATAGTAAATTCAACTTCATAGCAAGATCACTAGGGGTGCCGATAGGGCTGAGACGGAATGCGAGATTCCGGACCCTTTGAACCTGATCTGGTTGAATGCCAGCGTAGGGAAGTGGTTAATAAGACGTTGATTGGCGGCTTATGTTTGGATAACGCTGCTAGGTAACGGCCACTTTCTCTATTTGGAGGAAGTGGCCTTTTTTTTTACATGTGCGAGGAGGCGAAACGTATGGCCGGGGAGCTGCATGTCATTTCAACGGGCAGGCAGCCGCTGGAGCGGCTTGCGGACATAGCGGCCGCAGTTGCTCCGTATGTGACCGCCATCCATCTGCGCGAGAGGGCGAGTACCGCCGCCGAGCTGCTCGCTTGTATCGAACGGATGCGGAAGCTCGGTGTGGCTGCGGAGCGGATTATCGTGAATGACCGTGCCGATGTGGCGGGGGCGGCGGGCGTTCGGGGGGTGCAACTGGCCGGGCATAGCATCGGAGCGGCTGCGGCGAGACGCTTGTTCCCGCAGCTGCGTATCGGCGTCTCTGTGCACAGCGAAGCGGAAGCGATCCGGGCGGCGGTTGACGGTGCGGACTATGTGCTGTATGGGCACATTTATGAGACGGCGTCGAAGCCGGGGGTAGCGTCCCGGGGACTGGAGGCGCTGCGCAGCGTTGCAGAGCATGTCCCGCAGCTGCCGGTGCTGGCCATCGGCGGCATAACGCCGCAGCGCGTGCCGGAGGTTTTGGCCGCCGGCGCCCAAGGAGTCGCTGTCATGAGCGGTGTGCTGGAAGCGGACGATCCGCTGCTGGCGGCGAAGGCGTATGCGGAATATTTGGTTACGGGGAGAGAGAGCCATGGGGCATCATGCTGAAGTGATCATTGTTGGCGGCGGTGTCATCGGCGGATCCGTCGCTTATCATCTCGCGAAGCGGGGGCGGCGTGTGAAGCTGCTGGAGCGGGAGCGCGTCGGCGCCGGTGCATCCGGAGCGGCTGCGGGCATGCTCGGCGCTCAGTCCGAGATGCACGAGGCGGGACCGCTCTATGAGCTGGCGCGCCGGAGCAGGGCGATGTTTCCGCAGCTGGATGCAGAGCTGAGGGAACTGACCGGGATCGACATCGGTCTTGTACAGCGCGGATTGCTGAAAATAGCTAGGACGCCGGACGAGGCGGAGGAGATTCGCCGGATGATCGATTTTCAAGTGCGCTCCGGTGAAGCGGCGCAGTGGCTCGGAGCGGGGGAAGCATGCGAGCTGGAGCCGGAGCTTGCCGGCAGCATCGAGGGAGCGATGTGGATTCCCGGGGACGGCCACGTGTCCGCTCCGGAGCTGACGGCTGCTTATGCGCATGCAGCGGTCACGCTCGGGGCGGAGCTGTATGAATCCAGCGTTGTCCACGAGCTTCGGATCGAGGGAGGACGGGTAACGGGGGTCGTTACGGATGAAGGGGTTATCGGCTGCGAGCAGCTTGTGGTCGCCGGGGGGGTGAGCGGCAATCGCCTGTGTGCGCAGGCAGGACTCCGGCTTGATATGTACCCGGTCAAAGGCGAGTGCTTTTCCGTAATCACTCGGCGGCCGCTGGTGAGCCGGACGATTTTCGCGAACGGGTGTTATGCGGTGCCGAAGCGCGGCGGACGGCTTGTCATCGGTGCGACGGTCGCTCCGCGTGACTACGGACTGACGGTGTCGGCAGGAGGACTGCGCCGGCTGCTCGACAGCGCCTGCTCGCTGCTGCCCGCGATCGCCGATGCGCAGTGGGAGAAGTCCTGGGCGGGGCATCGGCCGCAAACGCCGGACGGCTTGCCCTATATGGGGGAGAGCGCCTCGTGCCGGGGCTTGTTCGTCGCCGCCGGACATTATCGCAACGGAATTTTGCTAAGTGCTGCGGCCGGCGAGCTGATGGCGGAGCAGATGTGCGGGGAGCCGGTTTCGTTCGAGGCTTGGAACGCCTTTGCGCCTGACCGGCGCTGTGACGCACAGACGGCTTCGGCCGGTGCACTGGCATCGATAGGGGGAGTGCATGGCGATGCATGAGCTGATTATTAACGGTGAGACGGTGCAGGTGCCGGAAGCGGTGACGACGGTGTCGCAGCTGCTGGCGCATTTTGGCCTCGAGCGGAAAATCGTCATTGTCGAGATCAATGCCAACATTGTAGATCGCGGGCTGCAGGAGACTACCGCCGTGCGGAGCGGCGATCGGATTGAGCTTGTACATTTTGTGGGGGGCGGATGAGCATATGTTAAAAATCGGACCGTATGAGTTTCAATCAAGGCTGCTGCTGGGAACGGGCAAATTTCCCGATTACGAGGTGCAGCGCGAAGCTGTGCGAGTGTCGGAGGCGCAAATTCTAACGTTTGCCGTGCGGCGCATGAACATCTATGAAGCGAGCCAGCCGAATTTTCTGGAGATGCTTGACGTGAAGCAGTTCACGCTGCTGCCGAATACGGCGGGGGCGCAGACCGCGGAGGAAGCGGTGCGTATAGCCAAGCTGGCGAGGGCCTCGGGGCTTTGCGACATGATCAAGGTCGAGGTAATCGGCGACATGAAGACGCTGCTGCCCGATCCGGTCGAGACGCTGCGCGCTTCGGAGATGCTGCTGGCGGAAGGGTTCATCGTGCTCCCGTACACGTCCGACGACGTGCTGCTGGCGAAGCGGCTTCAGGAGCTCGGCGTTCATGCCGTCATGCCGGGAGCGTCGCCGATCGGTTCGGGGCAAGGGATCGTTAACCCGCTTAATCTTAGTTTGATTATCGAGCAGGCCACGGTGCCGGTTATTGTCGATGCGGGCATCGGCACGCCTTCCGATGCGGCGATTGCGATGGAGCTGGGAGCTGACGGCGTTCTGCTCAACACGGCGGTATCGGGAGCGAAGGATCCGGTGAAGATGGCGCTGGCCATGAAGCTGGCGATTGAGGCGGGACGTCTGGGCCGCGAGGCCGGCCGCATTCCGAAGAAGCGCTATGCGACGGCCAGCTCGCCGCTTGAAGGAATGAGCGTGCTATGAACGGGCGCTATTCGAGACAGGAGCTGTTCCGCGGCATCGGACCGGGCGGGCAGCTGAAGCTGGCGGCAGGCCATGTGCTGATCGTCGGCGCGGGGGCGCTCGGGACGGGGAATGCGGAGGCGCTTGTCCGCGCGGGTGTCGGAGTCGTGACGATCGTCGACCGCGACTACGTAGAGGCGAGCAATTTGCAGCGGCAGCTGCTGTACAGCGAAGAGGATGCGCTGCAGCGGCTTCCTAAGGCGGTGGCGGCCAAGGCAAGGCTTGAGGCCGTTAATTCCGAGGTAGACATCCGAGCCGTTGTCGCCGATGTGACGCTTGCCGAGCTGGAGGAACTGACGGAAGGCGTCGATATCATCGTCGATGCGACCGACAATTTCGAGACGAGGCTGCTGATTAACGATATGTCCCAGAAGCTGGGCATCCCGTGGGTTTACGGAGCCTGCGTCGGCAGCTACGGACTTACGTTCACGATCGTTCCGGGCGTTACGCCGTGCTTGAACTGCTTGCTTGAGACGATGCCGTCCGGAGGTGCCACGTGCGATACGGTCGGCGTCATCGCTCCTGCGGTGCAGATGGTCGTCGCCTATCAGGTAGCCGAGACGCTGAAGCTGCTGGTCGGCGACCGTGAAGCGCTGCACGGCAAGCTGATTTCCTTCGATCTATGGTCGAACTCGCATACGGCCATACGTGTGGACCGAATGAAAAAGCCGGGCTGTCCGTCCTGCGGCGATGCGCCTGTTTACCCTTATCTGCAGGCGGAGAACCATTCCCGTACGGCCGTTCTCTGCGGCCGCGATACGGTGCAAATTCGTCCGCCTTCCCCGATCCGGCGCGATTTGGCCGAGCTTGCCCGTACTCTGGAAAGGCTCGGTGTAGGCAAGGTGGAGTCCAACCCTTATTTAGTGTCATTAACCATTGATGGACACCGGCTGGTGCTGTTCGCCGACGGGCGGGTGCTCGTCCACGGTACGAAGGACGTCGTAGAGGCCAGAAGCCTGTATCATCGTTATTTGGGCTAGCCCGAACGGAAGCTGGCCGGCAAAAGGGAGAGAGGAACCGTGGGATACGGGAACGTGGCTAAGGTGCTTACCATCGCAGGCTCGGACAGCGGAGGCGGGGCCGGTATTCAAGCCGATCTGAAGACGTTTCAGGAGCTGGGCGTGTATGGCATGTCAGCGATTACCGCCGTAACCGCGCAGAATACGACCGGCGTTCACGGCGTATATCCGCTGCCGCCGGAGGCGGTGGCGCAGCAGCTGCGGGCGATCGGCGACGATCTGGAGCCGCAGGCGCTGAAGACCGGCATGCTGTTCAGCAGCGACATTATCGAGACGGTGGCGGCGCAGGTGCGTGCTTACGGATGGAGGCGTCTTGTCGTCGATCCGGTTATGATTGCCAAGGGCGGGGCATCCTTGCTGCGCGAGGAAGCGGTGGCTGCGCTGTGCCGCTCGCTGCTTCCGCTGGCGGAGGTCGTAACCCCGAACTTACCCGAAGCGGAGACACTATCGGGGCTGACCATTCGTACGTACGCCGACCGTCTTGAAGCGGCTGAGCGGATATTAGCTTATGGCGTTAAGTATGTTGTGATCAAAGGCGGTCACGGCGAGGAGCTGGATACATCGGTGGATGTGCTGTACGGCGCCGATACGGTCGTTGAGTACGCCGCTCCGCGCGTGGCGACAAAGCAGACGCACGGGACCGGCTGCACGTTTGCCGCGGCGATTGCGGCCGAGCTCGGCAAAGGAGCGTCGGTTCGCGATGCGGTGAGTGTGGCGAAGTCGTTCGTGCAAGCGGCGATCGAGCATCCGCTCGGCATCGGCAGCGGGCATGGTCCGACCAATCACTGGGCCTATAGGGAGAGTGTGAGATGAAGGAGACTGCTGATGCGCGGTTCTCGCGCCGGCTGGCGGAACGGCTGCGCTTGTATTTTGTGATGGGCAGTGTGAATTGCCGTCAAGATCCGGTGCTCACTTTGGAAGCGGCGATTCGGGGCGGCATTACGGCGTTTCAGTATCGGGAGAAGGGGCGCGGCGCTTTAACCGGAGACGACCGCGAACAGCTTGGGGTAAAGCTGCGGGAGCTGTGCAGGGCGCATAACGTACTGTTCATGGTCAATGACGATGTCGAGCTTGCGCTCCGGCTTGAGGCCGATGGCGTTCATGTGGGCCAGGAGGATGAGGCGGCTGCTATTGTGAGGCGCCGGATGCCGGCGGGCATCCTCGGCGTGTCGGCCCACGACGTGCTGGAGGCCGAGGAGGCCGTTCGCTGCGGAGCCGATTATTTAGGCGTAGGCCCGATGTATATGACGCGTACGAAGCCCGATATTCGCGAGGTGCGGGGACCCGGCGTCATCCGTGACATACGTGCGAGCGGCTTGTCGCTGCCGATCGTCGGCATCGGCGGTATCGAGCAGGGGCGCGCCGAGGCGGTCGTACGGGCCGGTGCCGACGGTGTTGCCGTGATCTCGGCGATTGCGCAAGCGGAGGAGCCTCGGCAAGCGGCGGAACGGCTGCTGACGGAGTGCTCGCCGAAGTTTGCCTGAAGTTCTCTGCAATAGATCGAAATGGGCAGGAATGCATTGCTTCATATGGAATGATCTATTTTATGCGGTTAAATAGTGACAACATGGAGGATCATGACGATGAAGAAAATGAAAATATTCCTGGCGGCGGCGCTATTGGCCTGTTGTCTGGCACCGGCCTCGGCGTCGGCGAAGTCGGACGGAGGCGGCCGCGGCGGCAGCGACAACAGCGGTAACAGTAGCAGTAGTAGCAGCGACAGCAGCGGTAACAGTAGCAGTAGTAGCAGCGGTGGCAGTAGCAGCAGCAGTAGCAGTAGCAGTAACAACAACGACAACGACAGCGGCAACAGAAACAAAAACAAAAACAACAGCAGTGCTGAGCGCAGCTCCGGCGACCGGCATTCAGGTTTTGAAACGAAAAAGCAGGGGTCTGAGGCCCCTAAGAAACAAGATGAAGATCATTCGGGAAATAAAAAGAACGATAAACTCGACGATGGCAGCAACCGTAAAGGGCGTCCGACTGTAACGGAAGATACTTATGGCGGGAAAGGCAAGGGGCAAGGCGGCGGTCATCAAGGTTATCGCGGGCTGCTGAATGCGATCGACAACGTGAAGGACAAGCCGGCCGGCGCCGTGCTGGCGGAGCTGATGCTTACCAGATACGGAACGAATCTGACGGAAGAGCAGAAGGCCGCGCTGGCAGATATTATCGCTAAGGAAGAGGCGCTGGCCAAAGCCGCTGAGCTTCTTGACAAGCAGGGCAGTGTGACCGAAGCCGTCTATTTGCAGAAGGAAGCGATCAAAGCGAACGTGCGGAACGTCGAGTCGTATAAGCAGCTCGGCAAAATGTATGAAAAGCTCGGCCGCAAGGGCGTAAAGCTGTACGTAAACGGCGAAGAGCCGGCAGCGGATATTGCGCCGATTCTGCGAGATGGCACTACGCTTGTGCCTTTCCGGGCGATCTCCGAGTCGCTCAAGGCAAGCGTAAGCTGGAATCCGGACGAGCGCTCCGTAACGGTAACACGCGGTGACGTCACAGTGAAGCTGATCATCGACAGCAAGACAGCGTACGTGAACGAGAAGCCGGTAGAGCTCGAAGTGGCTCCCGCCATTGAAAATGACAGTACCGTTGTGCCGGCTCGCTTCGTCAGCGAGTCGCTGGACGCTACGGTCGAATACGAGCCGGAAACCCAGTCGGTCGTTATCTTTGAAGAGCAGAAGTGACGTAATGCTTCGAAGCGTAACCTGATATCTATATGGGAAACAATAGCGGTTTTTATCGCCGTTCGGAAAGCTCATTACGCTAAGAGAAAATAATACGTACCGGAGTGATTCGGTAATAACGAAGCCCTTGCCGGGCGGTATCGCGTGGGATGCGGTGCAGCTTGGGCGAGGGCTTTGTTGCATAAGCGTGCCGCTATTCGAATCGTCTAGCCTCGGCAAACAGGCTCGTTACATCTATATGAATACAGGAAAATACATTCGAGCGAATCGTGTCCCCTTCGCCGTACACGGCTGCGAGCCGGTAGCTTCCGGCATCCAGCTCGTATTGCTCGATCGTATAATGGGCCGGATCGACAATCCAATATTCCGTTACGCCGAACGACTCGTACAACGCTTTCTTGCGGGCGCGGTCATGCTTGCCGGTGCTGGGCGACAATACTTCTGCAAGCAAATCGGGAGTACCCTTGATGCGATTGTTTTGAACGATATGCAGATTGCCGTTGCGGATAAAGATCAAGTCGGGCTGCACGGTATTGTCTGCGTCCAAATGGACATCCATCGGGGCTACAACAACGATGCCGGTTTCGTGACACGATTGCCGTAACGTAAAGGCCATGTTGAAAACGATAACTTGATGCAGAAAACTTGGTGATGGCTGCATCTCGTAACGGACGCCTTGAATGATTTCATATCGCTCCTGCACATCGTACGTTTCCGTCTGTTCCTTCA
The DNA here is from genome assembly GCF_042432825.1 of Paenibacillus chartarius. NCBI lineage: Bacteria > Bacillati > Bacillota > Bacilli > Caryophanales > Paenibacillaceae > Paenibacillus > Paenibacillus chartarius. The sequence goes on from NZ_JBHLWN010000074.1 coordinate 117,909, forward strand.
CTTTGGCAGCCGCAAGGCTATCCCCGCTGCGATCGTCTCTCTTCATCAAGTCGTCCTCCCCGCAAGTGAAAGTTCTACGAATATTGTAGCACATTCGCGTTTTCTTCGGAGAAGGGCTTGATTTGGCAACAGGGGCTCTAGCCGCACGAGCAGTTGAGCATTGGCTTGCGGGCGGCAAGCGCTTCGTTCAGCCGGATGACGACAGTCGTATCGGCGCGGTGCGGACGCCAAGCTTCTTCCGGCGAGTCCCGGAAAGCAAGAACTCGTGCCTGCAGACCCGGTCGAACGGTATGCCAAAATAAGGCGCCAGCCTTCGCAGCATATAGTTGGCGTTCAGTAAGGCGTTCTCGGATGCTTCGGGTCCGGACAAATAGGTCGACGGTATTTTGCATGGACGGTTCCTTGACTTTCGGTACGGGATTGCATAAGCTTAAAGCAAAATTTCCCTTGGCAAAGTGAGGCGCTGCTGCGATGAGTCAAGTTCCTACGAATTTGCTGTATACCAAAGAGCACGAATGGGTCGAGGTGCTGTCCGATACGAAGGTGCGCATCGGCATTACGCATTTCGCGCAGGAGCAGCTCGGCGATATCGTCTTCGTAGAGCTGCCGAAGGTCGGTGCCGCGCTTCAAGCCGACGACAGTATGGGCAGTGTCGAGTCGGTGAAGACGGTATCGGATATTTTCTCGCCGGTCAGCGGTGTAGTCGCGGCCGTCAACGAAAGGCTGGAAACCGCACCGGAGAACGTGAACACAAGCCCGTACGGTGACGGCTGGATGGCGGAAGTGGACATCAGCGGACCGGACGCGCTGAACGCGCTGCTGAAGCCGGCGGAATACGAAGCTTTGGTCGGCATTGACTGACAACGAGACTGATAGCATGGACATTAGGAGGATTATCGGCATGGTCACAGGCAATCATTCGCTGCCGGCGGACGCCGCCGAGCGCACACCGCCCGGGCAGACGCTGACGCAGGGCTTCCCGGTGCTGCATTACGGCTCCGTTCCGCATTACAAGGATGTCGCCAAGGAGTGGGATTTCCGCATCTTCGGTCTCGTCGAGGAAGAAGTCAGACTCAGCTACGACGAGTTCATGGCGCTGCCGAGACAGGAGTTCAAGAACGACATCCACTGCGTTACGACCTGGTCGAAGCTGGATAACGTTTGGGAAGGCGTGCCGGCGGCTGCCGTATTGAATCTGGTGAAAGTCAAACCGGAAGCCAAATACGTCATGCTGCACGCCGAGCACGGCTGGACGACCAACCTCCCGCTGGAGGATTTCGCCCGCGAGACGAGCTTCTTCGGTTTGAAGCATAACGGCGAAACGCTGACGCCGGATCATGGCTATCCGGTTCGAGCGGTCGTGCCCCATCTGTATTTCTGGAAGAGCGCCAAATGGATTCGCGGCCTGGAGTTTATGGCGAAGGATAAGCCGGGGTTCTGGGAGCGGAACGGGTACCATATGTATGGAAATCCGTGGAAGGAACAAAGGTACGATTTTGACTAGACTTTAAGCAATAAAGGAAATTAAACTTTCTATAGGCTGCAACGAAAAAAATGGGGGAATACCCCGATGTCATTAATTTTAGGTGCAGGGTCAAAAATCAAGAACAAGAGCAGGTTATCGAAAAGATAGCCCGCTCTTTTTTTGCGCGAAAATGAAAAAAAGGGACTTGACGAGGAGTTGGAAGTGTGTATTGAAGCCTCTTGAAAACGAGGAGGTTACGCCATTGAATGAATGACTACGCGAACTCACTAAAACAAACCCCGACATCCCTTATACAAGGAATGTCAGCCGCACCAGCACCTTATTTCAAAAACCCCGAAAAAGATTTTTACTCGAAGAAAAAGCCGCCCTTTGAAACGGTTATGCAACTGCTGACTTCAATGGGCAGCAACAGCTTTTGCCGATTCGACCCATTCCCCAAGGGCGGAAGATCACGTGCAAAATCCGCTGTGAATCAGGTTAATTCCCATTCTTGCCTGTGAGTTTGTACAGCAATTAAAGGAAAGCGGCGCTTCGACTCCGGGATGGACTGGGATTGACAATAATTTACTCAAACGGTTATTCTATGATAATCCCCACTTTGTGGGTCATAATCTAAGGAGTGTTCGGCATGAAGCTGCCTGTCCATGAACAATTCATTGAGATGGCAATTGGGTATATCAGCCAAGATCAACGATTCACAGGCTTGCTAGCGGGCGGTTCTATGATGCACGGAACTATGGACGAATATAGCGATCTCGATCTAATCATCGTTTACGATTCCGAGTTTCGCAGTGAGATTATGGACCGACGTCTCCAAATCGCTGAAGGGATGGGCAACTTGCTTTCAGCATTTACAGGCGAGCATGTCGGCGAACCCCGACTAATCATTTGTTTGTATGGCCCAGTCCCGCTTCATGTCGATCTTAAATTTGTACAACGGGAGGAACTCAGATCCCGAATTGAAGACCCATTGATCCTTTGGGAACGAGGTTTCGACATTTCAACGACACTGAGTGAAACAACGCCGTCTTTCCCTTACCCCGATCCGCAATGGATGGAGGACCGTTTCTGGGTGTGGGTGCATTACGGCGCAGCAAAGCTAGGGAGGGGCGAGTTGTTTGAATTAATCGATCTGCTTACGTTTATGCGGAACGCCGTATTGGGCCCAATGGCGCTCATTCGCAACGGTCATCTCCCGCGAGGGGTCAGAAAGATAGAAACATGTGCTGTCGAAGTCCTAGAGGAACTAAAGGGAACGATCCCGGTCCATAGCTTCGAAAGCTGCTACTGCGCGTTAAAAAATACGATTTTGCTCTATCAACGGCTCCGTGATGTACGGAAGATTGTTCCGAAAACAGAGGCGGAACGAGTTTCTGTCAAGTACCTTGACGGAATATACGCATCCCAATCCTTACAGGGATAGATTACCGCGCCGATAGGCGCGATCTGAACTTTGTTATAGAAACAAAAGAACTCACTCAGGATAATAAACTGAGTGAGTTCTTTTATGTAACCCGTCGGCGGGTTCATCTATAACTGGTCAAGCCCCAATTTTGTAGACATTGAAAAAAGCCCTAGGCTGCGAGCTGGCGTCGGTA